>JBJOKR010000089.1:0-18129 GCA_046045995.1 Pseudomonadota bacterium
TACGAAGCGAGTTGACCTCATGGTCACTGGCGGAGTCCCGACCCCGTGAGGCGGGGGGCTAGCCCCCCGCCTCAACCCTCGACAAAGCCCAGTATAGCCTCATCCCAAGAGACAAGGTCACTGCGAGGGCGAAGCCCGAGGGGTGACAAACCTTCGCCGACCTGTGCCTTTGACTGTCGGCCCTCGCTCCGCTCGCACCGAGCTACGCCGCCACCGGCCGGCGCAAGGCGCGCTGTACATGGTCCAGGCGCTGGGCCACGTCCTGCCCCGCCTCCAGCACAAGCAGCCGGCGGGGGCAGACATAGCGGTGGACCAGGCCTTCCAGGATTGTCTGCATGTGCAGCTGGTGCCAGGGGTTGGGGGTGCGGATCCCGTCCGCCCGGATCGGGTCGCCCCAGGGCAGCAGGACCACCAGGCTGTAATCGGCCATGGCGGCCACGGCGCGGGCCAGAAGCACCTCTGTCCCCATGGGATCCTCCACCCCGAAGCCGTTGGAAAGCCAGAAGGCGGCGAAATCCAGGGGCGTGCGGTCGCTGACCAGGCCGCGGGGCTGGCACGCCAGATCGGCGGCGAGCCGGTCGGCCTGATCCCGCAGCAGGGTGCGGTGCCCCTCCCGCGTCAGGCTGTGGAAGTCGAACCCCGCCTCCAACATCGCCCGCATGGCTTCGGGCAGCAGCGGCACACCCAGCCGGCCCGCCAACGCCGTGGCCAGGGTCGTCTTGCCGCTGCCGGCGCAGCCGGTTATGCCGATGCGGTTCTCCATATGCTGAAGTGTACAACGGCTTTGCCCTGGGCGCTTGCGTGGCATTGTCGCGCAGGACTACACTCCACCCGCAAGCGTCGGTCCCCATCGGGTGAAAAGGGAACCGGGTGCGGGCGGCACCAGCCGCCCCAGTCCCGGGCTGCCCCCGCAACTGTGGCCGGAGAGCCGACCGCCCCCGGGCGCCCCATGGGCCCCGGTCGCGCCACTGGTCCGACATCCCGCAAGGGACAGGGGGCCGGGAAGGCCGGGCGGAAGGCGATGACCCGGAAGCCAGGAGACCTGCCGGCGCCATGCGTCATGCAGCCGTCGGACGGGGTGTGCCGATGGATCGGACACCTGTCCGCGCTGACGCGCCCGAAGGGCGGCGGCGGGGAAGGGCGGCAACCGGCCGCCGGCCCGCGCCCGCTGCCGGAGCGCTGGACCGACGGACGCGATGACACCGATTCCGACTTCAAGCCCCCCGCCCCGCCCCGCGGCGGGACCATTCCGCACCCGGAACGGGAGGTGGTGATGGGCCGCATCGTCGCCCTGGCGACCTTGGGCGCCATCGGCCTGGGCGCGCTTGGCCTGGGCGCCCTGGCTTCGACTGGCGCGGGAGGGCTGGTCACGGCCGTCACCGGGGCGCTACGGGCGCCTGCCCCCGCACCGGCCGTCATCCAGGCGGGCGGGCCGCCCCGGCGCGTCGTCTCCCTGAACCTGTGCACAGACCAGCTGGCGGTGCTGCTGCTGCCACGGGAGCGGATCGCCGGGCTGACCTTCCTGGCGGATGATCCGGACCTGTCCACCGTGGCCGATCGGGTGGCGGGCATCCCCCTGGTCCAGGGCCAGGCGGAGGAGGTGCTGGCCCTTCGCCCCGATCTGGTGCTGGCGGGGATCTACACCACCCGGCCGACCGTGGCCCTGCTGAAGGCGCGGGGCATCCCGGTGATCGAGCTGGGCCTGACCGACGGGTTCGACAGCATCCGGGCGGAGACACGGCGCCTGGCCGCCGCCCTGGGTGTGCCGGAGCGGGCGGAGGAACTGCTGGCGGACATGGATGCGGCCCTGGCCGCGGCGGCGCCCGCCATGGATGCTGGCGGCGATCCCGCCGCCGGTTCCAACCCAAGCGCCCTGACCTTCGCGCCCGGCGGCTTCACCGCCGGGGCGGGGACCCTGTCGGATGCGGTGATGCGGGCGGCGGGTCTGACCAATTACGCCGCGGCCAAGGGAATGAACGGCTATGGCTATCTGTCGGTGGAGACGGTGGCAGCCGATCCGCCGGACCTTCTGATCGCATCGGCCCAGCCGAAGGATTACCCCTCCCTCCAGGATCGGATGCTGGGCCACCCGGCCCTAGCCCGGGCCGTCCCGGCTGGGGCGCGGCCGCGCATCCCGGGATCGCTCTGGGCCTGCGGCGGGCCCTTCACGGCGGAGGCGGTGACCCGTCTGGCCGCCGCCCGGACGGGCTTGACCGCGCGCGACCGGCTGGCCGGGGCTGAACCATGACGGACGGCACGCTGACGGCGGAATCGGTGCCTCCCCCGGCCGGGCGGGAAGCGATCGCCCGCTTGCTGGGCCCGGCCCTGCTGCTGTTGGTGGCAGGGCTGTTCGTCCTGTCCCTTGCGGTGGGACCCAGTGCCGTCTCCTTGCCCCTGGCCCTGGGGGATTGGTGGCGCGGGGGGGAGACGTCGGCGGCCGTGATCTTCGCGGAGATACGCCTGCCCCGGGCCATCCTGGGGGTGGCCGTCGGGGCGGTGCTGGGCCTGGCCGGGGCGGCGATGCAGGGCCTTTTGCGCAACCCGTTGGCGGAGCCCGGGGTGGTGGGCGTTTCGGCCAGTGCCGCCCTGGGGGCCGTGGTCGCCTTCTACAGCGGCTGGTCCCTGGTCTTCCCCCTGGCCCTGCCCGCCGGCGGCATCATCGGGGCCCTGGTGGCGGTGGCGCTGCTGTTCCTGCTGGCCGGGCGGCAGGCGGGGGTGCTGACCCTGATCCTGGCCGGCGTGGCGGTGGGCAGCTTGGCGGGGGCCTTGACCTCCCTGGCCCTGTCGCTGGCGCCGAATCCCTTCGCCCTGACGGAGATCGTGTTCTGGATGCTGGGGTCCCTGTCCGACCGCAGCATGGACCATGTGGCCGTGGCCCTGCCCTTCATGGCGGTGGGGGCGGGGCTGCTGCTGGCGACCGGGCGGGCGCTGGACGCCCTGACCCTGGGGGAGGAGACGGCCCGGTCCCTGGGGGTGGATGTGGGCCGGACGGCGGGTTTCATCCTGGTGGGCACGGCGCTTGCGGTGGGGGCGGCGGTGGCGGTGACGGGGGCGATCGGCTTTGTCGGGCTGGTGGTGCCCCATCTGCTGCGCCCCCTGGTCGGGCATAGGCCGGGCCGCCTGCTTCCCCTGTCGGCGCTGGGCGGGGCGGCCCTGGTGCTGGCGGCGGATGTGGCCGTGCGCCTGGGTGGGCCGGGGCCGGAGCTGAAGCTGGGCGTGGTCACCGCCCTGCTGGGGGCGCCCTTCTTCCTGGCCCTAGTGCTGCGCAGCCGGCGCGATCCGGCCTGAACGGGGGACAGGGAATCATGACGGACACTCCGCTGATCGCCGCCACGGGCATCCGCCATGCCTTCGCCGGCCGCCCGGTGCTGGACGGGATCGACATCGCCATCGCGCCGGGGGAGCGGGTGGGCCTGATTGGGCCCAACGGGGCGGGAAAGACCACGCTGCTGCGAATCCTGGCCGGGCTGCTGCGCCCCGATGCCGGAATGGTGCGGCTGGGCGGGATCCCGTTGGACCAGGTACCCCCACGTGATCGGGCGCGGGCCCTGGGCTATCTGGCCCAGGCGGGCGATGTGCACTGGCCCCTGCCGGTGGAGCAGGTGGTGGGGTTGGGCCGGCTGCCCCACCTGTCCCCCTTCACCGGGCCGCAGGCGACGGACCGGGCGGCCGTGCGCCGGGCCATGGACCGATGTGGCGTCACCCCCTTCCGCGACCGGCCGGTGGCCACCCTGTCGGGGGGGGAGCGGGCGCGGGTCCTGCTGGCCCGGACCCTGGCGGGGGAGCCGACCCTGCTTCTGGCCGATGAACCCGTTGCCGGGCTGGACCCCTGCCACCAATTGCAGGTTATGGACCTGCTGGCGGGGCGGGGCGGGGCTGAGGCGGGGGCCGGGGCGGCGGGTGACGGGTTGGACAGGGGGGTCGGGGTGGTGATGGTGATCCATGATCTGGCGCTGGCCGCACGCTATTGCAGCCGCTTGGTCCTGATCGGCCAGGGGCGGATCGTCGCCGACGGCCCGCCCGACGCGGTGCTGGACCCCGCCCTGCTGGCCCGGATCTACGGGGTGGAGGTGGCTTCCGTCACCCTGCCGGACGGGCAACGTGTTCCCCTGCCCTGGCGCCGCCTGTCGCCCGGCGCGGCACAGGGCGGGGCGGAAGCGGGCCCCGGGGCGGAGGGGACGGGGTGACCGCCCCCCCGAACGGGCAGGTGCCGCCGCGGGACCGGCACACGCCCGCCCTGCACGCGCCCGCCCCGGCCACCCTGCCCCCAGGGACGGGGCTGTGGTCCGCAGGCGGGGCGTGGGCTGCGCAGGATGGGCGGGCCCGGTCGCGGCCGTGGCGACGGGCGGTGGCCACATCCCTGCTGGCGCATGCCGGTCTGATCACCGCCTTGCTGCTGCTGGGTGCGGTACCCACCCCCCGATGGGAGGGGGCGACCCTGCCGCTGGAACTGGTGGCCCCCGACCGGATGGGGGATGGCGGGTCGGTCTTGCCGCCGCTGCCGCCCGTGGCCCTGCCCACCACCATCGTGGTCGGGGAATCTGGGGCGGCGCGGCTGGCCGCGATGGCGGAGCGCTGGCCCGCGGTGCCGGTGCGGGTGCGCCCGCCGCGGGCCGCCGCCCAGGCCACCGTCCAGATGCGCGCACCCGATGCGCCCCCGCCCATACCGGCGATGGAAGGGTATGACCTGGAATCCAGCCTGCGCCGGGTGGACCGGCCCGACCGGGCCACGGCTCCCGCCGCCGCCCTGGCCGACAACCCGCCGGCACCCTATCCGGCCGACGCGAAGCGGCTGGGGTTGCAGGGCACGGCGGTGGTACGGGTGACCGTCACCGTGGACGGGCGCCCGACCGCCCTGCGCCTGGTGGAAAGCAGCGGCTGGTCCGCCCTGGACGATGCCGCCCTGGCGGCGCTTGGGGACTGGCGGTTCCGGCCCGCCATGCGCGGCGGTCAGGCGGTGGAAGCAACCATCGACCTGCCGGTGGTCTTCAGTCTTGAAGGCGGGTGAGGGCGCATCGGGCTTCGCCCTCGCCGTCGCATTCCCAGGCTTCGCCCTCCCTGCGACCGACTCGAAATCCCGTAGGTTGCAAGAAGCGAAGCGCATTGCGACACCCGAGGCCCCGCCCCAACCGGACCGATGCCGATTCGGGCACCGCCCCTCACTCGATCTCCACCAGATCCTCGCCCGTGGTGTCGAGGTTGATGGCGATGCGGCGGAGCAGGCCCATCAGACCGGCGATCAGGGTCCGGTCGATCTCCGCCGTCGCCTGTTCCTCCACCTCCGCGGCGGTGGGCAGCAGCACGTCGCGCAGTTCGCGGCCCCTGGGGGTCAGGTAGATGTTCACCTTGCGCCGGTCCTGGGGGTTGCGCACCCGCTGGACCAGGCCGCGCCGCTCCATCCCGTTCAACGCGGTCACCGTCGTCGGCTCCATCATGCCGACCCGCTGGCTCAGCTCCCGCTGGGTCAACCCGTCCTCCTCCCACAGGGCGCGCAGGAAGAACCACTGCCCCATGCTGACGCCATGGGCGGAAATCCGGTTCTGTAGCGCACGGACATAGGCCCGGTGGGCCTTGCGCAGCATGTGGCCGAGGGTGGCCTCCTCCAAGGCGGGCCGCTCCAGGGTATCCACCCCGGCGGCGGGACCGGCTGACCGATCGGCAACGGCGGGGTTCAACTCATCGGGATCATCGACCATCAATCGACTCGCGGGTCAGAGCAGAAGCCGGCAACCGCGCTCTGTTGGGCGGGGCGGCGGCAGGAAACCTATGCTGGCACCAACAAAATCGCAGGCGACCCCAGGTTGGTCCGTGACTTTGCGTTGTTCCCAAGCCTTTGGCAATGCTTTTGCGGTTAACGGCACATTAACGGGACAGAATAAAACCCACTTAACAAATAGTTTGATATCTAAGTTTTATCCTCGCCCCAGGCGATTTCACGCGCCCTCAGATTTCCCTTCGCACATCGATTGTCAAGACTTCGACCAAGCTCAATTGACCCGTTGATGACAACTGGCTGATTGCGACGCCACCCCTTGGCCTGCACCTTTCGGATGCCCCCAGCGGGATCGGGGGATCATGCCGATCCGGCATGCCAGGATGCGGAAATGCTGGACTTTCATCCGCGCCCGCAGGGACCATCTGGGACCATCGCACCCGGACCGCCGTGGTCCCGGGCCATCGACCTTTGGGGGGAAGTCGACCGATGCGCCAGGTTACCGTCGCCGCCACGCAGTTCGCCTGCTCCTGGGACAAGGACGCCAATGTCGCCAAGGCGGAGGAACTGATTCGCCGCGCCCATGGGCAGGGCGCCCAGATCATCCTGATCCAGGAGCTGTTCGAGACGCCGTATTTCTGCATCGACCAGAAGGCCGCCCTGTTCGACCTGGCCGCCCCGGTGGAGGGGAACCCCCTGCTGGCGCGCATGTGCGCCCTGGCGAAGGAACTGGCGGTGGTGCTGCCCCTGTCCTTCTTCGAGAAGGCCAACACCGCCCACTACAACTCCTTGGCGATGATCGATGCGGACGGCCGCATCCTGGGCGTCTACCGCAAGAGCCATATCCCCGATGGTCCGGGCTATCAGGAGAAATTCTATTTCAACCCGGGCGATACGGGGTTCCAGGTCTACCAGACCCGCTATGCCCGGGTCGGGGCCGCCATCTGCTGGGACCAGTGGTTCCCGGAGGCGGCCCGCGCCATGGCGCTTCAGGGGGCGGAGATCCTGTTCTACCCCACCGCCATCGGGTCGGAGCCCCATGACGCCGGCATCGACAGCCGCGACCACTGGCAGCGGGTGATGCAGGGCCATGCCGGGGCGAACCTGATGCCCCTGGTCGCCAGCAACCGCATCGGCCGGGAGGAGATGGAGAATGGCGGCATCACCTTCTACGGGTCCAGCTTCATCGCCGGCCCGAAGGGCGAGAAGCTGGCGGAGGCCGACCGGGAGACGGAAACGGTGCTGACCGCCACCTTCGACCTGGATGAGGTGGCCCGGACCCGCCGGGCCTGGGGCGTGTTCCGCGACCGCCGGCCGGAGCTGTACCGCCCGCTGATGACCCTGGACGGCCGGGTTTCCTGACCCCGGCCGGTATCAGCCGCCGAAGCCGTTCATCAACCACCGAAGCCGGTCAGCACGCCGACCACATTGGCCCCCAGCGCGTCCACGGCGTAGCCTCCCTCCAGCACGAACAGGGTGGGCAGGCCCGCCGTGGCGATGGCCGATCCCATCCGCAGGTAATCCGGTGTCTGCAGAAGGAAGCGGGAAATGGGGTCATGGGCGAAGGTATCCAGCCCGAGGGAGACCACCATCGCTTCCGCCCCGAAAGCCCGGATCCGGGCCAGGGCATGGTCCAGGGCGGGGGCGTAGGTGGCCCAGTCGGTGCCAATCGGCAGGGGCAGGTTGAGGGTCGCCCCCTCCCCCGGTCCTTCGCCCGTTTCGTCGGCATGGCCGCAGAAATAGGGATACTCCTCCCGCGGGTCGGCATGCAGGTTGACCACCAGCACGTTTGCCCGAGTCCAGAAGATCTCCTGCGTGCCGTTGCCGTGGTGGTAATCCACGTCCAGAACCGCCACCCGGGCTGCCCCGGCATCCCGCAGCACCTGGGCGGCAATGGCGGCATTGTTCAGGAAACAGTAGCCGCCGTAAAAGTCCCGGCCCGCATGATGGCCCGGCGGGCGGCATAGGGCGAAGGCCGACCGCTCACGCCCCTGTGCCAGCAGGGTCGCCCCGTTGATGGCGCAGAGGGCCGAGTCGCGCGCCGCGATCCAGGTGCCGGCGGTGATCGGCGTGCCCGCATCGAAACTGTGATAGCCCAGCTGCCCGTCCAGACTATCGGGCCGGCGGCGGCGCATGTTGGGCGCCAGCCAGTTCAGCGGCAGGGCATCGTAATCCCCCCGCTCCGCCAGCCAGCGATCCCAGACGGTGCGCAGGAACTCCAGATAGACGGCATCATGCACCCGGGCGATCACCCCGTCGCCCAGCTCCGCCGGGGATTCCACCGGCCCCAGTCCTGCCGCCATGACATGGCGGTGGACGATGTCCGCCCGTTCCGGCTTTTCAAAGCAGGGGACCAGCTTGCCATCGTTCAGCTCCGCCCGGCCCGCCTGTAGGCGATGGCGATCGGAATAGAAGATCCGCATGACGCCCCCCTGCCCCGGTCCAGCGGCCCGACCGGTCCACCGTACCCCGACCGGCCCGCCGCACCCCGATCGTACCGCCCCCACCCCTGCTGCCGCAATCCGGGTGGGAGAGGCCAAGTGGAACCGGCGCGTCTGGTGCGGCGATCATTACTTGTGTATTCTGGGCAGTGACCCGCCTTGGATGCATACAGGATGATGCCGATTTCGACCCTGCAGCGGCTCCAGCCCTGCCGACCAGCCCCGGCGGGATCGTTCCTGATGCTCCGCCTGCTGGCAGTGATGGCCCTGACCCTGCTGGCCGGCGCGGCGAAGGGGGCGGGGGGAACTGGGGGGACCGGGGGGACGCAGGAGGCGGCTGGCGCGCCGCCGCCCACCCGGCTGGAGGCGGCCATCAGCGCCCGGGCGGGGGAGGATCTGCGCCAATACGGTTACCGCCTGTTCGAATCGGCCGGCACCCGGGCTGAGCCGGCGCTGGGCCAGGTGCCGGACAGCTATGTCCTGGGCCCGGGCGATACCCTGTCCGTCACCCTGCGCGGGCAGACGGTGGGGGAGGATGAGGTGGTGATCGGCACGGACGGGATGCTTGTCACCTCCGGGCTTGCCCCGATCCCCGCCGCCGGCCGCCCCCTGGGGGAGGTGCGGGCCGCCCTGGCGGCGGAAGTGACGGCCACCCTGTTCGACACGCGCCTGTTCCTGAGCCTGGCCGCCCCGCGCCGCATGACCGTGCTGGTGGTGGGGGAGGTGGTGCTGCCCGGACGGCATGACCTATCGGCCTTCGCCACCGTGCTGGACGCGCTTTTCGCCGCGGGCGGCGTGACCCGCCAGGGCAGCCTGCGTGCCATCCGGGTGCTGGGGCTGGGGCCAACCGACACGGCCGCCGCGTCCGCCGCCCCGCCTTCAGATGGCACGGGTGTGGACCTTTACGACCTGCTGCACCAGGGGGCAGGGGCGGCCGATCTGCGCCTGATCGACGGGGCGCGGATCGTGGTTCCGCCCATCGGCCCCACCATCGCCATCGCCGGCGCGGTGCAGCGCCCGGGCATCTATGAAATGCCGCCGGACGGGTCGGCCCTGACCGCCGCCGATCTGGTGGATCTCGCGGGCGGCCCCCTGCGGCCGGGGCCGGAGCGGTACCTTCGGGCCACCATCGGCCAGGATGGCAGCGAAACGGTGGTGCCCGTGGTGGCGGCGGCGGCGTTGCGGCCGGGGGACATCCTGTTCCAGGCCCCCGCCCGGTCCGACCGGCGGGCCAGCGCCCATCTTCTGGGCCATGTCCACGCGCCCGGCCCGCGCGCCCTGCCCGATGGGGCGACCCTGGGCGATCTGCTGGACCGAGTGGCGCTGCGGGACGATGCCTATCTTCCCTTCGCCGTGCGGGTGGGGCTGGACCCGGCGACGGGGGCGCGGCGCCCAACGGCACTGCATGCCGGGTACGTCCTGGCCGGCGGGGGTGGGGAGCCGATGGCCGACGGGGACAGTCTTGTCATCCTGGGGCCCACGGATATCGCCTTCCTGTCCAGCCGCGCCGTCCTGGACCTTCTGGCCGGGTCGGGCCCGCCGACACCGGGCGGAGCCGTGGCGGCGGAGGCGGGGGAGGCTGCGGCCTGCCCGGGGCTGGCAGCGTTGGCGGCCCGGCTGGCCGCGGATGGTGCCGCGGGCACCCTGGCTGCCGCCCCGGCGACCCTGGCCGCGGCGGGGCTGACCGGGCCGGACCTGCCCTGCCCGCCCCTGTTCCGGGACCAGCCGGACCTGCTGCCCTTCGCCCTGGACCATGCCGTTCTGGTGCGCCGTGGTGTGCTGCGCCCCGGCCTGTACCCTGCCGCCCCGGATGCGCCGCTGGCCGATCTGGTCAAGGCGGCGGGCGGTGCGCCCGTCCCGGGCCGCCATGAAGCGCCCGCCGGGCGCAGCCCGGGCCGTCTGGTGGATGCGGAGCCGGCGGCCGTGACCCTGACCGGGGCGGTGCGGGACCCCGGGCGGCGCATCCTGGCCCGGGCCCCCGATCTGCGCAGCCTTCTGACCGCCCCGGGCACGCTGGCGGACGATGCCTATGGCCTGCTGGCGGTGCTGGACCGCTGGGACACGGTGCGGCTGACCCGCACGCTGATCCCCTTCTCTCCCGCCGATGTGCTGGCCGGGCGGGGGGATCTTGCCTTGGCGGACGGGGACCGGATCCGCATCCTGGACCGGGAGACGGTGCGCACCCTGCTGCGGCCCGCCCGCCCCCGGGGGCTGGATGAGCGGGAGACGGAACGACCGGCACCGGAGGATGAGGCGGCTGCCGGTGATGCCGCCGCTGGCGCCCTGGACCGGACCGCCGGAACCGATACCGCCGCCGGCCCGGGCCGAACCCGGACGGGGAACCCCGGGGCGGATGGGAACACGGGCGACGAAGCGGACCTGGGGGATGGGAACGGTGCGAGCGGGGCCGCCCTGGTCCGCCTGCTTCGCACCCATGCGGTCGCTGTCCGGGGGGAGGTGGCGATGCCCGGCCTGTACCCCGTGGCCGGGGACGTGACGCTGCCCGACCTGCTCGCCGCCGCGGGTGGGCTGACCCCGGATGCGGACGGCACTGGCGTGGAGCTGATCGGCGGGGCGGCTTGGACCGATGGTGGGGCGGGTGGTGGCGGAGTGGCCGGGGATGGTGGTGGCGGGGTGGCCGGGGTGCCATCCTCCCGCCCGTTGCCCCCGGCCGTGGCGACGGCGCCGCTGACCCGCGTGTCCCTGGCCGCAGGCGGGCATGCGGGGCTGCCACGGCTGCGGCCCGGGGATGCCGTGCGGATCCCCCGCGTGAGCCCGCCCCCGCCCATCGACGGCATCGTCCTAAGCGGGGAGGTACGGCAGCCCGGCCGCTACGACCTGCGGCCGGGGGAGACATTGTCCGCCGTTCTGGCCCGGGCGGGCGGCCTGGCCGCCGGTGCCTATGCGGCGGGTGCGATCTTCACCCGCGACAGCGCCCGCCGGGCGGAGCGGCAGGGCCTGCTCCGGGCGGCGGATGAGCTTGACCGGTCCATGGCGATGAGCCTGCTGCGACCGGACCCGCCCGATGCCGGGCGGGTGGAGATGGCGCGCCGCCTGTCCCTGGAACTGCGCAGCGCCCAGCCTGTCGGCCGCATCACGGTGGAGGCGGACCCCGCCATCCTGGCCCTGCGCCCGGAGCTGGACATCGTGCTGGAGCCGGGGGACCGCATCCATGTGCCGAAACGGCCCCTGACGGTGACGGTCAGCGGTGAAGTCCTGTCTCCCGCCTCCCTCCAGTTCGCTGGCGACAAGCGGGCGCGCGATTACCTGCGCGAGGCGGGGGGCCTGACCCGCAATGCGGATGAGGATCGGATCTTCATCCTGCTGCCCGACGGCAGCGCCCGCCCCCTGGCCGCCGGGGCGGGGCGACACGGGCTGGCCCTGGTGCCGCCGGGATCGACCATCATCGTGCCCCGCGATCCGGAGCCGTATGAATTCCTGAACCTCGCCTCCACGGTGACGACGATCCTGAGCCAGCTTGCGCTGACCGGGGCCGCCATCGTCGCGGTGGCGGATTGAGGGGTGGGGTAAGCAGGTCATGACGCCCACCGTTTCCATCATCACCGTGGTGAAGGATGATCCGGCCGGGCTCGATCGGACGGCGGCCTCCATCCTGGGCCAGAGCCTCCGGGAACAGGATGTGGCATCAGTGGAATGGCTGGTGGCCGACGGCGGGTCCGGCCCAGCCACCCGCACCGTCCTGGCCCGGCTTGGCCGCCACATCGACTGGCTGGACAGCCGGCCCGATGCGGGGCCCTTCGACGGGATGAACCGGGCCATGGCGGCGGCGCGGGGGGAGTGGCTGTTGTTCCTGAATGCGGGCGACACCTTCCATGACAGCGCCAGCCTCGCGCTTCTGGTGGGGGCCGCCGGACAAGCGCCGCCGGAGGTCGTGATGGTCTTCGGCGACACGGCGGAAGATGCCGGCGATGGGCGCGACCGCATCCGTCCCGCCCGGAATTCCGCCCATGCCCCGTTCGGCATGTTCGCCCACCACTGCGCCATCTTGTACAGGCACAGGGCGGTTGCCCATCTACGCTACAGGCTGCACTATGAAGTTGCCGCCGACTATTGCTTTACCCTTGAGGCCCTGGCGGGAGGCGATTGGACCATCAATCTGCGTCAGCCGGTTGCCCGATTTTCATCCGGCGGGCTGTCCCGGCGAATGCATCGACTGGGACGGATAGAACAGCAGCGGATCCGGCAAGAGACGCTCTGCATGCCATTGTCTGTTTGCTTGGCGATTCGGGGTACCCAGTCCGTGGCGGAGAAGCTCAGGCGATTCTTGCCGAAATTCTATGCCAGACTGAGGTTCACCACTACATTGCAGCCGTAGCCCGGCGGGAACGCGCCGATGCCACGTGACAAGTCGCGTTTTTGAGCGTTCAGGTTGGCAGATGATGAAAACTGTGGCCCGCGACTTCAAAAAAGTGCCTGTCCGGGGGGCATAGAGCCGTACAATTCCTTTTGCCTGCTAAGCATTCTGCACTATACGTGTGTGGCGCCGATCCTGGTTGGAGATGAAAATGAGCGCTAACAAGAGCTCGAAAAAGGCCTCTTTGGCAAAGGCCTACTCCCTGTCGAAACGGGGTGAAGGCCCCAATCCCATCGACATACATGTCGGTGCCCGCCTGCGCCTGCGCAGAACCCTTCTGGGTCTCAGCCAGGAAGTTCTGGGTGAGGCGGTCGGCATCACGTTCCAGCAACTTCAGAAGTATGAACGGGGGGCCAATCGCATCAGCGCGAGCCGCCTGTTCAACCTGTCCCAGGTGCTGGGCGTGCCGGTGAACTTCTTCTTCGAGGATCTGCCGACCGGCGGACCCGAGGCCACCGGTGAGGTGAGCGAGACGCAGGAGTTCGAGTCGATGGCCCGGCGGGAGACGCTGGAGCTGGTCCGCGCCTATTACCGCATTCCGGAGGAGCATGTCCGCCGGCGTGCCTTCGAGCTGATCAAGGCCCTGGCGGGCGATGCGGCCGATGAGGACGGGGAGGCGTAAGCCTCACCCGCGCCCGGATCGGGCATCCAGGGTGAGGTCCGGGGTCAGGTCCGGGGTCAATTCCCCGACCCTGTCCGGGGGCAGCAGGGCACGGTCCCGAGCAGCCTCCGCCTCTACCCAGGCCCGCTTCAAACTGACCTGCCAGTAATAGAAGCTCCGCATCAAGGCATGGTGAAGCCCCGGCATCCCATCCAGGATGCCGAGCCGGAGCAGGTACGTGGCGATGAACACCACCAACGGCCGGCATGGCAGACGGGCGAAAACCCGTTTCGCCAGCCGCCGTCCGGGTGTTTCCGCCCCATAGAGCGGGGTCCGCCGACCGCCACGGTCCATATGGACTTCCCAATCCGAATACCGGTTGTGTCGCTCGAACCAGGCGAAGGGCGGCTTCATGTCCTCATGCAGCAGGGTGGAGCTGAGCCGGCCGACAGGCCCCATCACCCGCGGCTGGTAATGTCCCTCCACCTCCCACATGGTGGCGACACCCAGGTCATCCATGGGCGGGAAACGGCAGCGCCGCCGGTCCATCAACGCGATCTTGCGATAGGTGCCGCCGAAGCGCAGGACCCGCCCCATCAGCACGGGCCGGGATTCCAGGTGGTAGGCGGCGCAGGGCGGTCTGCCCCGCCCCTGCACCCCATCCTCCCCACCCGGGGTGGCCGATGCGTCCCGGCTGAACAGGACCGCGATCTCCGCCGCCAGATCCGGCGGCACCCGCTCATCGGCATCGACGAACAGGATCCAGTCATGGGCAAGGTCCGGCAGGTCCAGGCTCCACTGCTTCTTCTTCGGATAGCGGCCGTTCCAGATGAAGGGGACGACGCGGACCCGGCGGGACAGGGCGATGGGGATCGTAGCGTCACGGCTGGCGCTGTCCACCACCACCACCTCCGCGAAGGGGGTGAGGCTGTCCAGACAGCGGGCGAGGTTTTCCCCCTCATCCCGGGTCATGACGATGACGCTGACGGGGATCGGGCCGCCCATGGGGCTGTCGGGCGGCATCCGGTCGGCCATGGCACGGCTGGTCAGCATGCCCCCCTCCGCCGCTGATCCCAGGCGGCCTGGGCATAGACCAGGAACAGGCCGCCGATGAACCCGACCAACCCGCCCAGGGGCACCAGCACCATGGGATCGGGCCAGTCCGGCACCACGGGAGCGCCCGCCGCCTCCACCGCATCGGCGGCGAAGGGAAGATCCACATCGATCATCATCCGCATCCGCTCCTGCTCCGCCAGAAGCCCGGTCAGGGCCTTGCGATGCTCCGCCTGGGACACCTCCTCCAGCCGGGCGCGGATATACTCGATCTCCGCCCGCACCCGGCGCCGCGCCTCCGCCCGGATCGCGTCATCGGCGGCGCGGGTGACCCCGGCGATCACGGCCAGGGCGACGGCCCGGTCATGGTGGCGGTAGGCGATGCGCTGCATCGGTCCCTGGCCCAGCGGCTCCACGATCAGGGTGGTGCGCAGATGGTCGGCCAGGGCGCGGGCATCGGGCGGTGTCCAGGTGGGCCGGCCGACCAGCCACAGCAGGGCCCGCCTGGCCATGGCCCCCAGCCCATCCGGCGGGTGCCAGCGCTCCCCCTCCCGGTCCCAGGCACGGTGGAAGATGCCGGGCATGATGCTGGGATCGGCGGCCAGTCGCTCCGCCACCGGAACAGACCCCAGAAGGCGCAGGTAGCGGGTGTAATCGGATAGAAGCTCATCGCCCAGGCCCGGCTCCACCATGGCCCGGCCGCCGCTGCCACCCGATACGGGCATCTGCGGCCCCATGGCCGCCGCCCCGCTGCGGGCGACGGGGCCGACCACGATTTCCGCCGTGTAATGGGGGGTGGTCATCCGGACTGCCAGCAGCATCGCCAGCAGCCCGGCCAGGGCGGCAATGCCCAGGAAGCGCCAGCGCTGCCGCATCCGGCGGAGAAGATCGAAGGGGGATAGATCCTCCCCCAGAAGGCGGCCGGAAGAAAACCCGTCCATGTTCGCCGCTCCAACCGGTACGCACCGGCCCTATGCCTTCAAGAGTGTGCGTGAAGTCCCGGGCGGCGTAAAGGTGGTTTCAATCTTCCCGCAAGGCCGCCCGATCGCCTGCGATCCTGAGAAGCAGCAGCAACAAGCCGAAGCACATATATTTGTAGGACGTGTGCAGCATCAATCCCATCAGCAGCGACGGCATCAGCGCCAGCACCAGGTCCGGCCGCGCCCGCCAGGCAGCAAGCCCCCGGGCCAGCACCGCGGCCAGATAGGCGCCGATGCCCAGAAGCCCCAGCACCCCGACCTTCAGCAGCAGATAGCTGGCCAGGTTGTGGGTATAGGTGACGGGGATGCCCCCCACCGCCGGGTTCCGGAACTGCCCGCCCCAGCCCAGCCCGATCAGGAAGGCCGCCGGGTCGTCCATCAGCCGCCCCACCACCGCCGCGAACTCCGCCGACCGGTTGTTGATCCCCACGGTCTGCGTCTTCTCCAACGCCAGATGGATCAGACCGGCCAGGGTATCCGACCACAGGACCCAGGCCGCAGCCAGGCAGGCAAGGCCGATCAGCCACGCCCCGGCGGAACTGCGGAAGCGCCAGCCCAGGACCAGGGCGCAGGCCAGGGCGGCCAGGATGAACCCTGCCCGGTGCACAGCCCCGGCCAATGCGCCCAGGCAGACCAGGGCCGCCAGCAGCAGCAGGCCGCCGGCCAGCATCCGGCGCAGCGGATGCCTGTTGCCCGGGCCGGGCCCATCCCTGTCCGGCCCAATGCCGAGCCCCCCCATGCCAAGCCCCCCCATGCCCAACCGGCGCGCCGCCTGGGCCGTGCACCAGACGGCGGCAAAGGGCAAGGCCGCACTTTTCAGGACGAAGGGTGGCTGTTCCTCGATCGGGGCGGCCCCCACCACCCGATAGGATACATCCAGGTCGATCCACCACCGCAGGGCGAAGGTGAATCCCGCCGCCGCCATCCCCCACCCCACCGCCGTCAGGATCCCGTCCGCCTGACCCCGGCTGCGGGGTCGGATCAGCACCGGCAGGAAAAGGAAGGCCAGGGGCAGCATGTCGCGCAGGATGTCGTTCAGGGGCCAGCCCATGAACATCCCGCGCAGCAGCCCGGGCCAGACCGCCAGCAAAAGGGCCAGGCAGGCCGCGATCTCCGGTCCGCGCGGAACCGCCGCCAGCAGCGGCGCAGACACCACCAGGTCCAGGGGGCGCCGCAGCCCCACCGCCGCCAACAGCAGCAACCCGATCGCCGCTTCCGCCAGGCCGGGTGCGGACGGTACCGGGGCACCGGCCACCCCGTAGATCAGGGCGACCAGCCCCAGGGCCAGGGCCGTGGGCGGCAGCGGCAGGGAGAGCAGACGTGGCGGCGGCGGCCGATCGGGGGGAAGGCCGGGCGGCAGGAGCCTCGCCCCGTCGCCGACCGTCGGCGGGGTGGTGCCCACTCCCCCTGCGATTGATCCGGCCATGGATCGCTCCCTTGCCCCGCCGCCCCGCCGCCCCGCCGCCCCCTTTTAAGCCTTCCCATGCTGGCAGAGGTTTGCGCCGTGCGCCACCTGGACGGCGGGGGGGACAGGACGGTAGAAGGAGGCACCGTGACACCGGGCGCCGCTTCCATGGGGCCATGATCGGGGACATCATGACGCATAGCATCCGCGACATCGCCATTCCGCTGGGCCGCCCCGGCACGGCCCGGAGCATCCGGGTCCACCGCTTCGGCGGGGAAGGGGCGGGCCCCCGGGTCTATATCCAGGCGGGGCTGCATGCGGGGGAGATCCCGGGCCTGCTGGTGGCGAACCACCTGATCACCCGGCTGGCCCGGCTGGACGCGGAAGGCCGCGTCACGGGCGACGTGGTGGTGGTGCCCGTGGCCAACCCCATCGGCCTGGACCAGATGATCCAGGGCACCCTGTTCGGCCGGTTCGAGCTGGCGACGGGTGTCAATTTCAACCGTGCCTATGCCGACCTGTCGGACATCGTGGCGGAACAGGTGCGCGGCCGGCTGGGGCTGGATCCCGCCGCCAATGTCGCCCTGATCCGGGCGGAACTGCGCAGCGCCATCGCCAGCCGCACCCCCGCCACCCACAGCGAGGCGCTGCGCCGGACCCTCATGGGGTTGGCGATGAATGCGGATGTGGTGCTGGACATGCACTGCGACGCGGAGGCGGTCCTGCACCTCTACACCATGCCGGTGCTGTGGGAGGGGTTCGCCGATCTGTCCGCCCGGCTGGGCTGCCGCGCCGCCTTCCTGGAGGAGGAATCGGGCGGCGATCCGTTCGATGAGACCTGTTCGGGCTTCTGGCGGCTGCTGCGCCGGAAGCTGGGCGGCGACAATGCCCCGCCCATCCCCATGGCCTGTGCGGCGACGACCCTGGAACTGCGGGGGGAAGCCGATGTGGACGATGCGACCGCGGGCGCCGATGCCGACGCGATCATCGCGCACCTTCAGGTCCGGGGTGCTGTCGCCGGCGATCCCCCGCCCGCCCCGGCCCCCCGTTGCACCGGCACCCCCCTGGCGGGGGTGGAACGGCTGACCGCGCCGGTGGCCGGCGTCGTCGTCTACCACGCCGCCCTGGGCAGCCTGGTGGCCCCGGGCGACCGCATCGCCGATATCCTGGATCCCCTGACGGGGGAGCGCACGCCCGTCACGGCGGGCATCGCGGGCCCCGTCTGGGCCCGGTCCCTGCAACGCTACCTCTCCGCCGGGGACACCGTCGCCCGCATCGCCGGCCCCGCCCCCCTTCCCCGCCGGGGCAGCCTGCTCAGCGCGTGAGGGGTTGCGGCGTTGGCCCGCCCCTTACCGTCGCAATCCGGGCTGTCGCCCTTCTTGCGACCTACGGCACCGTTCCACAGGTCGCAAGGAGCGGTGCGGATTGCGACACGGACACCGGCCGCGACGAACCGTCGGATTACGCTGCGCTAATCCGCCTACATACCCCCCAACCGTAGGTCGGATTAGCGAAGCGTAATCCGACGTGTGCCCCAAGCTTCAAGCCCCAAGCGCCCACC
>JBJOKR010000090.1:0-18061 GCA_046045995.1 Pseudomonadota bacterium
GGAGCGCCAGTTGGATCGGCGGCCGGGCGACATGGACCCGGATGGGGCGGGCGCCCTGCTGGCCCTGGCCTATCCCGACCGCATCGCCCAGGCCCGGCCGGGCCAGCCGGGGCAGTATCGCCTTTCGGGCGGGCGCGGGGCCGCCTTGGACCCGACCGATCCCCTGGCCGCCCAACGCTGGCTGGCCGTGGCCGACCTGGACGGCCAGGGCCGCGATGCCCGCATCTACCTGGCGGCACCCGTGACGCTGGAGGAGCTGGAGGCGGAGTTCGCCGACCAGATCCGGGCGGAGGAGGTGGTGGCCTGGGACGGGCGGGAGGAGCAGGTAAAGGCCCGGAGCCGCCGCCGCCTGTTCGAACTGGCCCTGGAGGATCGCCCCCTGCCCGATCCCCCGGCTGACATGGTCCTGTCCGCCATGCTGGAGGGGGTGCGGGAGATGGGACTGTCCTGCCTGCCCTGGACGAAGGAGCTGGAAGCCTGGCGCCGCCGGGTCGCCTTCGTCCACCGGGCGGACCCGGACCGCTGGCCCGATGTCTCCGACACTGCCCTGCTTGAAACGCTGGCGGATTGGCTGGGTCCCTACCTGACCGGCGTCACCCGCCGGTCGCATCTGGAGCGGGTCGACCTGCATGCGGCCCTCACCGGGCTTCTGGACTGGTCGCGCGGGCAGGAGCTGGACCGCATCGTCCCCACCCATCTGGAGGTGCCGAGCGGCAGCCGGATCCCCATCGATTACAGCGGGGATGAGCCGGTCCTGGCCGTGCGGCTGCAGGAGATGTTCGGCCTGGCGGAAACACCGCGGTTGGCCGGCGGGCGGGTGCCCGTGCTGATCCACCTGCTCTCCCCCGCCCATCGGCCGGTGCAGGTGACCCGGGATCTGGCGTCGTTCTGGACGAACACGTACCGGGAGGTGAAGAAGGATCTGGCCGGGCGCTATCCCCGCCATTACTGGCCGGACGATCCCCTGGTGGCCGAACCCACCGCCCGAGCGAAGCGGCGCGGTACCTGACGCCCGGCCGCTGCCCGCGCGGTTCAGCGGCCCAGCGTATCGGCCACATGGGCGCCGCGGTCGCCCATGGGACGGTCTGGGCCGGTGGTGCTGTCGCGGGCGGTCTGATGCTCGATCTCGGCATCCAGCTCCGCCCCCAGGAGGACGGCATAGGCCCCGAGGTAAAGCCAGAGCAGCAGAATGATCGCCCCGCCCAGGGCGCCGTAGGTGGCGTTGTAATCGGCGAAATTGGTGATGTAGACGGAGAAGGCGATGGAGCCTAGGAGCCAGAGCCCCGTCGCCACCGCCGCCCCCGGCGTCACCCAGCGCCATTTGGGCGTGGCCCGGCTGGGCCCATAGCGGTAGAGCACGGCCAGGGCAAGGACCAGGGCTGCCGCCAGGATGGGCCAGCGCATCAGCCGGACCAGCCATTCCGCAGTCTGCCCCAGGCCCAACAGACCGACCACGGCCGGTAGGATGATGACCACCGCCAAGGTGACGAACATCAGCAGGATGAAACCCAGGGTCAGGGCCAGGGCCGTGGCGGCGAAGGCGATGAATCCCCGCTTCTCCTCCTCGTCATAGGCGATGTTCAGGGCGGTCATCAGGGAGCGCACTCCTCCCGCCGCCGACCACAGGGCCAACAGCACGCTCAAGGCCAAGCCAAAACTCAACGCCCCGCCCGCCTGGCCTGCCAGATCGCGCATCTGCCCGCTCAGGATCTCGAACGCCTCCGACGGAAGCACGCCTGACAGCTCCTGCATCCGCCGTTCGATCTGGGACGGGTCGGCCACCAGCCCGTAAAGGGAGACAATGGCCGACATGGCCGGGAAAACGGCAAGAAGGCTCAGGAACGCCACACCGGCGGCGACGATGGACACATTGTCCCGGGATTGTTCGGACCAGGTGCGCTTCAGTACCTCCACCCATCCGCGCTTCGGGATCTCCACCGGGCGGTCGGCATGGCGGCCGCGGTCGGCATCCCGGTCGGCATCCCCGCCGCCGCGGGGGCGTGCCCGGTCCAGGCTGTGATCGGTCATGGTTCCCTGTCTCCCATTGCTCCCCGGCGTTCCCCGGCACCCGTCGTTCCATGGGGCCCAGACTTGCGCCGGTATCAGCCGACGGCTTCCGCCAGGGACAACAGCCGGGCGCGCGTTCCCTCCACCTCATGGAAGCGGCCGCCGATGACGACACGGGCATGGTCGGGCATGGGGTGGTACAGGGCGTCGCGGAAGCGGCCCAGGGTCTCCTCCTCCGCCGCCGTGATCGCCTCCATCAGCGGCCCGCGGGTTTCCCCCGCATCGACCAGCCGTTCCACCCGGGCCCAGGTGCCCAGCCGGTCGCCGGTGGGGGCGGCGCCGTGGACGGCGTCCACACCAAAGGACTGGCGCAGTTCCATCTGCAGCAGATTCGCCGTCTCCCCCCGGTCCATGGCCGCCAGCCGCAAGGCCTCACGCACTGTTCCCGGCTCCATCGTCACCGCGGCCCGGCGCAGAGCCTTCGCCCCCTGGCGGGCGACACCGGTCAAATCGGCCAGAAGGTCGATGGTACGGACACGGCCTTCCCGGCCGCCCTCCCCGCGCAGGCGTACCACCTCCACCGCCAGCCAGACGGCGCCAATTCCAACAAGCAGGGCCGGCAGGGGGTTGCGGCGGATGCCATCCCACACTTCCACCGCCAGGCGCTGAACCTCCGGCCCCGCCCCCTCCACCACATAGTCCCTGGCATAGCCAGCAGCACCGGAGATGGGGCCCTGGCCACTGAACCGCCGCTCGATCTCCGACAGCGTGTCGCCCAGCCGGCTGCGGATGGCGGAAATCTCGGCCTCGATATCCTCGGGCCGACGGTGGCCGGAACGGTCCGACGGTGGCGGCATGGATCACCCCTCCTCTGCGGGCGCAATGGGATGCGCCGGGTGCTGCCCATAACGGGCGCTGGGAGGGGAGGTTCCGTGGAACGGGGCGGGGTCCGGTGTGCCACGCTTCGGGTGCCCGGCCCGGGACTGCGGGGTCAGACCGTGGCAGTGATGTCGGTCAGCTTGGTCAGCAGGTAGTCCAGGTCATCGCTGGCCATTTCCTCGAACTGGGTGAGGATGCGTTCCAGGGTGCGCCGGCGGTGGCGTTCCAGATCGTGGTCGCCGCCGTCGTATTCCGTCTCCTGCGCCACATCGACGGCGATGCGGATGGCGGGATAGACCTTGGGCGGCAGCCCCGCCTTCTCGAACAGGCTTTTCAGACCCAGCTTGCCCGCATCATGGATCAGCATGCGGGCATTGTTGACCGAAATGCGGGCCATCTGGGCCAGCGCCACCTCGAAGAAGGGCAGATCGCCCATGCAGAGGGCCCGAAGCAGCAGGGACGGCGTCAGCCGGTTGCCACGACGGAGCTGATCGACAAGGCGTTCCAGATCCGCCTCCCCCGCCCCGCCGACAAGGCCATATGTCGCCCGTTCGCGTGACTGCAAGACCAGGTCGGCCGCCACGTCGGACGGGAGTTCGTGCTTGGCGACCAGACGCTCGCGCAGCTGCTCCGACACCATGGTGACCAGCCGCTCAGCGACCGTCACCGGCAGTTTCGCCCGGTTCACCATGGGGCCCTGCACCGACTCGGAACCAGGGAACCTGTCAAGAACACGACCCAGGGCCCGATCCGATACCTCGGCCGCATTGTTGGCCATCAGGGCAGCAACGGCCTTTTCGGCCCCGCGTTCCACCAGTTCGTCGGCAAGCCCTTCGGTCACGTCGGGCCGGCCGGCCACGGCGGTCTGCTTGTCCGCCGACCCGCTGCGGATGATCTCCATCAGATCATCCTCCGTCAGGACGGAAGACACCTCGATGAATGGCAGGGACACGGCCTCCACATCGCGGGCCAGGGTCATGGCCACATCGCGGGGCAGGGTCTGGCTTGTTTTCAGGCTCTCGGCCAGGGCGGAGCGGACCTTCGCGGTCACGTCCTTGGCCATGATGCGGACGATATCCTCCGCCAGCACACGTTCGGTCGCCGACAGGTGCTGGTTGCCGAAGCTGCGTCCCAGCTTCTGGGCCATGGCCGCACGGGTTTCCGGGGAAGGGTCCTGCAGCAGACGCTGGACGTCCTGCTGGGTCAATGAGTCGGACATGGGATGGACGCCATCCTCCCTCTGCGCCGCGCTGACGGGGTTCTCCCCTTCGTCGACCGCGTCGCGGCGTGCGCGGTCACCATGTTCTATTTAGTCCAAGGCGATGGCATTTGCGAACGCCAAAATTGGCGCAGACGGTGTCCATGGGGAAGCACCCAGGAAGCACCCCCGGAAGCACAGCTGTGACCTCACGCCCCGACCCGCTGGTCCCGTTGGCGGCGGCGGGCCCGGCGAAGGGCCAGTTCCACCCGCTGCACATGCTCCTCCAGAGCGATGTCCACCTCCGACGTCACTTCCAGCGCCCGGTCCTCATAGACGTTCCGGTCCGGGTGCCCGGCCAGCCAGTCGGCGATACGCCCGTCCCGGCGCCACAGAAGCTCGGCGATCACCGGGCGATAGATCCGGACAACGGCGGTGATCCAGCGATTGAGCGGCCAGCTCGGCCGGGCGTGGTCGACGACGAACCCGTCCAGCATGCGGATCACATCCGCGGCCGCGTACCATGTTTCCCCCGTCACCCAGCGGTTGGTGGTGAACAGGCGGATGGGCCGGCCTGACTTGTCCATGGAAATGCCGATCAGGTGGGACAAAGCCTCATTCCCGTCCTCATCGGGGGCAAGGTCCGGCAAGGGCACGGGGCGCACCCCCTCCGGCATGCCCAGCGGGCGCAGGAAGGTGTGGAAATGCCCATGCTCCCCCTCCACACGCTCCTCCGGCGGGTGGGCGTGGTAATAGTACTGGGCATGGAATTCCGGGTCGTAGACGTCGTTCGACGGGTAGTGCCGCCATTCATAGAAGGGACCGGCCCCGCGCAGCACCTCCCCCACCACATTATCGCCCGTCTTGGCCAGGATGCGGGTGCACAGGGTGATCTCCCGCGCAGCCGTGCCCAGGGCCTCCAGTTCCTCGAAGGGTAGGGTGTCAAGATCGGGCGTACCGTCGAACATCCAGCGGATCCTGTCCCGTACCGGGGATTGAAACCCCTAATCTAGGTGTGGTTAAGGGGGATGGAAAGTGTCTTCACCGCAATCGGCGGCCGGGATGCCCCGCGTTCGCACCAGTCATCCAGTGGAAGGGGCGTGACATCGGCGACCATGGCTGACGATCCAGCACCAACGACCGCAGCCGGGCTCACGGCACCAGGGCCGCTTCCCGCGCCGCGCGCAGGGCGCCTGGATGCTGGGGGGCGACCAGCCCCTCCGTCACCATCCGGCGGGGGTCCAGGGTTGCCAGCACCGGATGCTCCGCCCGCAGCTCGTCCAGCCCGGCAAGCACGGCGCGGGTGAACTGATACGCCTCGCCTTCCGCCAACGTGTCGGGTGCGACCAGGACAGCCGCCACCCCGACCGTGAGCACATCGGCTGGCATCCCGGGATAAGCGGCGGCTGGAACCAAGGCGCGAATCAGGGCACCGCCCGCGGGCGTCATGATCTCCATCGCCCCCGGGTCCAGGGCCAAGGGCACGGCGGCGCAGGACTGCATCGCCTCCCGTACGGCACCGTTGGGGTGGGCCACGATGAAGATGGCAGCGTCGACCTGCCCGTCGCACAGGGCCTCCACCTGCTGGTCGGGGGCCAGGCCCTCCACCCGGCGGAAATCCTTCTCGGTCAGGCCATGGGCTTCCACCACCCGTTGCGCCCCCTTTCGCAGGGCGGAGCCGTCGGGCCCAAGGCTGACGATGCGGCCCTTCAGTTCCCCGAACCGGGTCACCGGCACATCCCCGCGGACCAGGACGGTCACCATCTCCGTCTGGAGGGACAACAGGCTGCGCAGCCCGCCTGCCGGGGATGCCCCTTCGAACGGGCCGGTCGCGGCAACCGCCGCCTGGACCAGGTCGGACTGGGCCATGGCAAGGGCCATCCCGCCGTCACGGATCGCCGTCAGATTGGCGATGGACCCGTCCGTCGGTTCCACCACGCAGCGCAGCCCATGTTCCACCGTTCCGCGGTTCAAGATCCGGCACAGGGCGCCCCCGGTCGGGAAATAGGTGCCGGTCACCCGGCCGGTCCCGATGATCAGGGTGGTGACGGACCGGGTCGGCCCGTCCACCCCGGCGGCATTGGGCGTCCGGCCGGCAGCGCCCTGGGCCGCCTGGGCCGCCTGGGTCGCCAGGACAGCCAGGGCCGCCAGAAAGGCACCGGCCAGGATCGTCAGCAGCGCCCGGTGGACAGGGCGGGAAATCACAACCATCGCCATCGGGGTATCTTCAGCTTCGGGGAAAAGAGGCGAATACCGGACCCGGTCAGATCCCACCATTGGGTAGCGGGGTCGATTCGGCATTGCTGGCGCCCTGGCGGATCGTCCATTCCACGGCCCGACGCATGACCGCATCCATCGCCTCATCAAAGGCGCGGACGATGTCGACCATATCGGGGCCGGTCGCCCGCACCCGCGCCAGGAAGGTGTCACCGGCGACGATGTTGCGACGGGGCATGCGCACCAGCTTCGTGACCAGCCGCACATGGGCCTCCGGCGCGTCCTTGCCGGGTTCTCCCCCGCCATACTCGGCATGGAACTCCCGCAGGTCCGATTTCAGGATGAAATCGGCGCGCAGGCCCGTCGCCTCCCGCCCGACGGAAACGATGCGGTTGGTATTCTCAAAGCTTTCGACCAGCAGCTGCTGAACCATCTCCGGCGCCGTATCGACCCAGTTGGCGTTGGAGAAATAGGTGAGCTGGTTGCCGGATTGCTGCAACGCCACCCGGGTGGTGTCGATACCGGCATGGGCCAACGGGGTTTCCACCAGCAACTGCCATTCCACCCGCGGCAGCCCGGTCGTGAACTCCCCCGCCGGGGTCAGGTTGAACAGGCGCGGCGGCTCCGCCGGGCGCAGAAGGCGGCTGGGGGAGCAGGCGGCGACCGGTAATGCGGCAAGTCCAGCGATCAGGGCCCGCCGGCCGAAACGGCGGCCTCCGGTGAACGGATGGGTCATTTCACCTCCACCCCGGTCTCATTGGTACCGAACAGCAGTTCCGACGGATCACGCTCCAGCCGTGTCGTCACCCGGGCAAGGTTGGAGACAAGATCCTGGAGGTTCACCATCAACTGCCCGAAATCATAGAGCCCCGTGCCGGTGAAGTCGCGGATCGGCTCCCGGTTCTCCTCGATCAGGGCGGTGAGTTGGAGGGAGGTCTGTTCCAGGGCGCCGATCAGGTCGCGCAGGTCCTGGGACGTGGCCGCCAGATCACCTGTCACCTGGGCCACATTGCCGCCGACCGTCGCGACCGTGCGGTTGGACGTATCCAGCAGCGCCTCCGCCCGACGGCTCAGCACCTGGACCTCCTGCCGCACCTCCGACAGGAGTTGGTTCGCATTGGCGGTTGTCGCCGCGACATCGCCGCTGGCGGTGGCAAGGTTGCCCAGGATCTGGGCCACCGCCGCCTGGTTCTGTGGGTTCAGCAGGGTCGCCAGCCGTTCGGAGATTTCCGTCAGGTTGGCCAGCAGGACCGGCGCCCCCTCCAGCACCGCGGCGATGGAACTGGGACGGGACCGGATGACAGGCACGCCCTCCGCCCCCGCCAGCAACAGGGGCGCATCCCGGGAGCCGCCCGCGATCTCCACATAGACCCCACCGGTGACGCCCACGGGCTCCAGACTGGCGATGGCGTCGGTCTTGATCGGTGTTTGCGCCGGCACTTCCACCGTCACCCGCACCTGTTCCACATTGTCGGGATCGATGCGGATATCCGTTACCGTGCCGACAGCCACGCCGCGGTAACGCACGGGGCTTCCCTCCACCAGACCCGTGACGGTGCCGGTGAAGAAGATGTGGTAGGGCTGGATCGCCTCGTTCAGCTGGACCTTGGCCAGCCAGACGACGAAGACGAACATCGCCGCCACCAGGGACAGGACGAAGGCACCGACAAGGGTGTAGCTGGCCCGGTTCTCCATAAGCGTCACCCCTTCGCCGCGGCGCGGCCGCGCGGGCCCAGGAAGTATTCCCGGATCCAGGGATGCTGCTCCCGCAGCAGGTCGTCGATGGTGCCCACGATCAGCTTTCTGTCGATCAAGACGGCGATACGGTCGCAGATTGCATACAGGCTGTCGAGGTCATGGGTCACCATGAAGACGGTGAGGCCCAGGCTCGCCGTCAGATTTCCGATCAGATCGTCGAAGGCCGCGGCCCCGATCGGGTCCAGACCCGCCGTTGGCTCATCCAGGAACAGGATCTCCGGGTCCAGGGCCAGGGCCCGGGCCAGGCCCGCCCGTTTGCGCATGCCGCCCGACAATTGGGAGGGGTACTTCGCCCCGGCATCGACGGCAAGGCCGACCATGCCCACCTTCACCTCCGCGATGCGGCGGATCATGGCGGGCGGCAGGCTTGTATGCTCCTTCAGCGGGACCATGATGTTTTCCAGCACGGTCAGACTGCTGAACAGCGCCCCGTCCTGGAACAGCACGCCCCAACGGGCCTGCAACCCCACCCGCTCCCGCTCCGACAGGGTGTCGGTATCGCGTCCCAGCACCTCGATCCGGCCGGAGGTGGGGCGCATCAGGCCCACGATCTCCCGCAGCAGCACCGATTTGCCCGTGCCTGACCCGCCGACCAGGCCCAGCACCTCCCCCTTGCGGACATCCAGATCCACCCCGGCATGCACAACCTGCGCCCCGAATCGGGTGTGCAGGTCGCGCACACGGATCACAGGCTCCCCGCCCCCCGGCGGCAGGGCCGCACCGGCCCGGTCAGATGCCGAGATAGGAGAAGAGGATGGAGAAGAGGGCATCGAGAACGATCACCAGGAAGATGGAGACGACAACGGAACGGGTGGTCAGCAAGCCCACGCTTTCCGCACTGCCGGAAACGCGCAAGCCCTCGTAACAGCCGACCAGGGCGATGACCACGGCAAAGACCGGTGCCTTCATCAGACCGACGAACAGGGTCGTAATGTCCACGGCCATCTGAAGCTGTTTCAGGAACTGGCCGACGGTGATGTCCAGCGCGACATAGGACATCAGCGCCCCTCCCGCCAACCCCGCGCCGGCAGCGAAGAAGGACAGCAGCGGCAGGGCCACCATCAGTGCCAGCAGACGGGGCAAAACCAGCAGTTCCACCGGGTCCAGGCCCAGGGTGCGGATCGCGTCCACCTCCTGGTTCACCTTCATTGTGCCGATCTGGGCGGTGAAGGCCGATCCAGACCGCCCGGCAACGATGATGGAGGTCATCAGCACCCCGATCTCCCGAAGGATGGAGATGCCGAGGAGATTGACCACGAAAATTTCGGCCCCGAAACGACGAAGCTGATCCGCACCCTGGAAGGCCAGGACCACACCGATCAGGAAGGATAGCAGCCCGACGATGGGCAGGGCGTTCAGGCCCGTCTGCTCAAGATGGAAGACAAACGGCTTGAGCCGGAAGCGCTGCGGCCGGGTGACGAGGCGCAGGGCCGTGACGGTGACCAGGCCCAGGAAGTTCAGCATGTCGGCGGCATCACGCCCGGCCCCGATGGTCGCCTTGCCAACCCGCTGCACCAGGTCGTACCCGGGGCGATGGGGTGCCGCCCCCTCCACCCGGCGGTGGGCGACACGCCGCACCTCCTTCAGGAAGCGGCAGACATCGTCGCGTGCTCCGACAAGGGCGACAGCATGGCCCTGGTCACGCAGGCGGTCGGCGACCCCATCGATCAGCAGGGCGCCCGCCGTATCCAGGGCCGTCATGGCGGACAGGTCCAGACAGACGGATGCCTCCCGCCGGTCGGGCGCCGCATCACGCAGCCGGGGTTCCAGCACTGGCACGGCCGCGAGATCCCAGCGACCGCCGGCCGCCAGAACCCATTGATCCCCTTGCCAGCCGGTCTCGACCCAGCCGCGTTCCGTGCTCATCCCTCGACCGATCATCATCCGCATGAAGGCGGGATCACTTGACAGGGTTTGCAGGGGCGGGTCAACCGCGGCGGGCTTTCGGTGTTCGGGCAACTGCGCCTAGAGTGGTGGTCCCGACCCGCCATCCGGACCCGACCCGCCATGGATCTCCGCCAACATATCCGCTCCGTCCCGGATTTTCCAAAGCCGGGCATCCTGTTCTACGACATCTCCACCCTTCTGGCCCATCCGGCGGCATGGAAGGCGACGGTGGATCGGCTGGCGGAGCAAGTGGCGCCGCACCGGCCGGATCTGCTGGTGGGCATCGAATCCCGGGGATTCCTGACCGCCGCCCCCTTGGCCCTGGAACTGGGTATCGGCTTCGCCATGGTGCGCAAGAAGGGCAAGCTGCCGGGCCGGGTGATCCGCCACGATTACGCCCTGGAATACGGCCAGGACACGGTGGAGGTGCAGGAGGATATCGTCACCCCCGGTCAGCGGGTGGTGGTGATGGACGATCTGCTGGCCACCGGCGGAACCATGGCGGCCAGCATCCACCTGCTACGCAAGGTGGGGGCGGATGTGTGCGCCGCCGCCTTCATCGTGGAACTGACCTTCCTGAACGGGCGGGACAGGCTGGACGTGCCGGTGACCAGCCTGGTCGCCTACGACTCGTGAGACGACATGTGGACATCAGCGGATTTCGCTGTCATGCCAAGCCCCTAGCGCCCGTTTCTGAATCCAGGACAGAAGCGTGAACAGGGCGATTCCCAGGGTGGAGAGAAGGACCAGGGCGGCGAACATGCGTGGGATGTTCAGCCGGTTGCCGCTTTCGATGATCCGCCACGCGAGGCCGGAGGCGGTGCCGCTGCCGGCCACGAATTCCGCCACCACCGCCCCGATCAGGGCAAGGCCGCCCGACACCTTCATCCCCGCCAGCAGATAGGGCAAGGATGTCGGCAGTTGCAGGCGCCACAACACCTGCCACCGCCCCGCCCCATACAGGCGGAACAGGTCGCGCAAGCCCGGATCGACCGCGGTCAGCCCCAGGGTGGTGTTGGACAGGATGGGGAAGAAGGCGACGATCCAGGCCAGGATCAGCACGGCCAGATCCACCCGCTCATACCCCACCCAGATGATCACCAAGGGCGCGATGGCGACCACCGGCGTCACCTGCAAAATCACGGCATAGGGGTACAGGGTGGCGGCCAGCAGGCGGGACTGGGCGAACAGCACGGCCAGGGCCACCCCGCTGACCACCGCCAGGGCGAAGGCCTGGAGCGTCACCACCAGCGTCACCCACAAGGCGGGCCCCAGCACCCCCATGTCGGTCGTCAACGCCCCCCAGATGGCCGATGGCGGCGGCAGGACGAAGACGGGCACGCCGTTCATGCGCACCGCCCCCTCCCACGCCGCCAGGAATGCAGCGGCCAGCAGCAGCGGGGCCAGGACAGGCAGAAGCCGGCGGATCATGCGGCAGCCCCCCCCATGCCGTTCTCCACCATGCCGCCCATGGCCCGCTCCAGATCGGCCGATAGGGACCGGCATAGGGCGGCATAGGCGGGATCGGTGCGCAGGTCCCGGCTGCGCCGGCGCGGCAGGTCGATCGCCCGGTCTGTCAGGATGCGCCCCGGCCGCGGCGCCATCACCGCCACCCGGGTGGACAGCCACGCCGCCTCGAACACCGAATGGGTGACGAAAAGGGCTGTGAAACCAGTATCTTGCCAAAGCTGGTGAAGATCATCGCTCAGCTTGAACCGCGTGATCTCATCCAGGGCGGCGAAAGGCTCATCCAGCAGCAGCACCGCCGGATCGGTCACCAGCGCCCGGGCCAATGCTGCCCGCATCCTCATGCCGCCCGATAGCTCCCGCGGGTAAGCCCTTGCAAAATCACGCAAGCCTACCCTTTCAAGCAGCGCCGCGACCCGCCGGTCGGCCTCCGCCCGCGGTGTCCCCGCCAGATCCAGGGGCAGGCGCACATTGGCGGCGATGCGGGCCCAGGGCATCAGGGTCGGGTCCTGGAAAACCACCCCGATCCCCCCCGGCCGGGGAGTGCTATCCCAGGCCACCAGCCCCGAACTCGGGGCCAACAACCCGGCGACAAGGCGCAGCAGGGTGCTTTTCCCGCAGCCGGAAGGGCCGAGCAGGCTGACAAACTCCCCCCGCGCCAAGGTCAGAGTGACGGAGTCCAGCGCCCGCACCCCGCCGGGCCAGACAAGGCCCACATCATGCAGGGTCAGCAAAGGCTTGGCGTCCGGCGCAGGGGCTGTATCCGGGATCGGATCGGGCATGGTCAGGGTGTGGCCCCCTGGCCGGGCATCTGCCCCTGGCCCTGGTTCACGAAGCGGAAATCCACCGCCCGGCGCCAGTCCAGACCGGCGGGATAGAGGCCAAGCCCCACCATCTCTGCGGTGAAGGCCTGCCAGCGCGCCTCCGTCATGGCACCGATGCCCAGGGTCCGGGCATCGCCGCTATCGACGATGCCGTATTCCTTCAGCTTGTCCCGGGCATAGGCCAGCGTGGCCTCGTCCATCTCCGGATTCGCCTTCTGGATCAGGGCGTTGCCGGGCGATGGATCACCATGCAGGTAACTGGCCCAGCCCTCGATCGTCGCCTTGACGAAGGCGTCGGCCACATGGGGCCGCTGTTCCACGATCTCCCGCCGCAGCATGATCATGGCGGAATAGCTGAGGAAGCCGTGATCGGCCAGAAGGAAGACCTGCGGCGTCACCCCCGCCTTCTGGGCGGTGAAGGGTTCGGACGTGACATAGCCCTGTTGAATCGCTGTCTTATCAACAAGGAAGGGGGCGATGTTGAACGTGTACTTGCGGATCTGCCGATCCTCGAACCCATAGCGGCCGGCCAGCCAGCGCCAGATGGTGTTCACGCTGGGATCGCCGACCATGATCGGCTTGCCCTTCATGTCCGCCAGGGTCTTCACATCGTCGCGCGGGTGGGTCATCAGGATGGTGGGGTCCTTCTGGAACAGGGCGGCGACGGTCACGACCGGTGCCCCCACCTCCAGCAGGTTCAGCACGAAAAAGCCGGATGAGCCCATGGCCCCATCGACCGCCCCCGCCACGAGCAGCCGCTGGGGGTCCATGCCCACCCCGCCGGAGCGCAGATCCACCTCCAGCCCGTATTTCGCATAGATCCCGGTCGCCAGGGCCTGGTAGAATCCGCCCTGCTCCGCCTGGGCGACCCAGTCGGTCATGAACACCAGCCTTTCCGCCGCCCGGGCACCCTGCCCCGGCAGCAGCAGCAACGCCGCCGCCACCAGCCCGGCCATCAGACCCTTGCGCACCCTACCCCTCCATCCCCTGTCCATCCGGGGGAGAGTGTAGTGCATCCGCGCCCGGCGCCAACTGCCATCGGCGGGAGCTGGGGCGGCGCCCTGCCTGCGACCCCGGCGCGGCTGGCGGGCGCGGCGGCGGGGCGCTATGGTTCCGGCCCGCCGAACACCGCCCGGGTGCCCGATTGCCCCCCTCCCTCCGCCTGATGGTCACCGATGCCGCCGCCACCCTGCCCCTTGCCGGGCGGGGGGATGTGCACGTGCTGATCAGCGTGGTGCTGGAGGCGGCGGTGGCCGGGCCCTTCACCGGCGATCCGGACGACATCCGCCTGACCGTGGATTACAGCCGGGTGGCGCGTTTCATCCTGACCGATCTGGCCGGCTGCGGCCCCTTCGCCGATGCGCGCGGCGCGGCCCGGCGCGTGGCGGATTTCACCTATGCCCTGGACCCGCGGGTCTGCGCGGTCCACATCACCATCCGGGCGGCAGCGGGCGGGCCGCCGGATGGGAGGATGCCGGACATGGAATTCCACCTGGACCGGGACGACGGAGCGGAATGATGGGTGCGGAACGGCCGGACGGGCGGGGATGCGTGCTGGTCACCGGCGGGGCGAAGCGGCTGGGCGGGGCGATCATCCGCGCCTGCGTCACCGCCGGATTCGACGCCGTCATCCATTGCCGCAGCTCCCGGGCGGAGGCGGAGGCCCTGGCGGAGGAGCTGCGCGGTTCCGGCCGGGCCATCGCCGTGGTGGACGGGGACCTGGCCGATCCGCACGCGGTCACTCCCCTGGTGGAGCGGGCGGCAGCGGCGGTCGGGCGGTCGGTGACGGCCCTGGTCAACAGCGCCAGCGTGTTCGAATGGGACGATGTGGGCAGCTTCACCGCCCAAGGCTTCCTGGACCACATGCTGCCCAACACGCTGGCCCCCGCCCTGCTGATCCAGGGCCTGCTGCGCCAGTTGCCGGCGGGTGTGCAGGGATCGGTGGTGAACATCCTGGACCAGAAGCTGGCCGCCCCGAACGGCGACCATTTCACCTACACCCTGTCTAAATACGCCCTGATGGGCATGACGGAGATGCTGGCAAGGTCGGAGGCAGCGCATCTGCGCGTGAACGCCGTCGCCCCCGGCTACACCCTGCCCGCCCCCGGCCAGGCCCCGGCCGATTTCCAGCGCCTGCACGGGCAGACACCGCTGGGCTACGGCCCGGAGGCGCAGGACATCGCCGAGGCCGTGCTGCTTCTCCTGACCGCCCCGGCCATCACCGGCCAAACCCTGTATGTGGATGCGGGCCTGCGCTTCCGCAGCCTGGACCGGGACATCAGCTATCTGGCCTAGAGTCAGATTTTGACCGGTTCACGTCCGCAATCTGCTAAAAAATTTCGCAAGTCAGATGGAATATTTCACAATGATTCTGATACCATATTTTGATGCAGAAGGACCAATGTGATACACGTAAGTGACTTTCCCCTTGATTCCTGAAGCATACTGTATTGCATTTAACAGGACCTGCCATAGAATGCCGCCTTGAATGAACAAATCATTTGACGGTGCTTTAATGGAGATTTTATTATGCCAAACAAGAGAAAAACGGAGCACCGGATCCTGCACATGGCCCACTTGAACCTACAATCAACCCTAAACGGAAAAAACGGCAATGACAAAAAGCAGAAGAAAGCGCGCACTGTTCAAGCGAGCAGCAAAAAAAGCGCATTAAAGGCGGGGGACGATAATATTCGCCGCCAGAAATTAAGTAAACTTCTTGATTCAATTAATATACCAGAGGATGAATCTGGCTGGAAAATATACAAAATAGACTAAATTCAGAGTCGGGATAGGTAAATTATGAAAAATAGGAATTCAATCGACATAATATCTATGTTTGAATCGAATCCAAGGACTGTAAAGTTCCATGATAGGTTTGAGACGCGAAAAAACTATTTTGATACGGAAAAGATTGCGCAGATTGATGGAATTATACGCTTGATTAAAAGCCCAAGTTTTGAGGATTGGCAAGATGTATTCAACACCGAATATGGCACACTCAACACCGCACTTGGGGTGGATATGTATGTTCTTGCAATGTCTACTTCTGTTGAAGTGAGGCTTTATTGGTGCGGCTCTTTTTCCAGAAAGCCGGATGGTGAGATCGTCTACGATTTTCTGGTATCCTAAGCGTGGCCCTTCTGCTTTTTTTGAACAAAAGGTGTTTGGTTATCCGGCTTTTGAAATCTCACCAGCGCGTATCCCCTCCGCATGGCCGTCCAGCACCCCCTTGACGACCGGCGGGGGTTGCCCGGGGTGGGGGTCCTGGCGCACTCTCCCGCCAGAGCATGAACCGGGAGGATGATATGGACGCGCTCGCCGCCAATTGGCATGACCGCGCCGCACGGCTGCAGTTCCGCACCCAGGCCCTGATCGATGGCCGTTTCGTGGACTCCGCCTCCGGCAAGACTTTCGCCTGTGTCAGCCCGCGGAACGGGCGGGAGCTGACCCGCATCGCCGAATGCGACCGCGAGGATGTGGACCGGGCCGTTGCCGCCGCCCGCCGGACCTTCGAATCCGGCGTCTGGCGGGAACAGCACCCGCGCGACCGCAAGAAGGTGCTGCTGAAGCTGGCCCAGTTGATCGAGCAGAACGCCGATGAACTGGCCTTGCTGGAAACGCTGGACATGGGCAAGCCCATCCGCGACAGCCGCACCATCGACATCCCCCTGTCGGCCCGCTGCGTGCAGTATTATGCCGAGGCGATCGACAAGATGTATGATGAGGTCGGCCCGTCCGGCCCCAACGCCATGTCGCTGATCCTGCGCGAACCGCTGGGCGTGATCGGCGTGGTGGTACCCTGGAACTTCCCCCTGATGATGGCGGTCTGGAAGGTGGCCCCGGCGCTGGCCACCGGCAATTCCGTCGTGCTGAAACCGGCGGAGCAATCGCCCCTTACCGCCATCCGCCTGGGCGAGCTGGCGCTTGAGGCCGGGGTGCCGCCGGGCGTTCTGAACGTCGTTCCCGGATTCGGGGAGACGGCGGGCCAGGCCATCGGCCGCCACATGGATGTGGACATGCTGGCCTTCACCGGATCGACGGAGGTGGGCAAGTACTTCATGCGCTATTCGGGCGAAAGCAACCTGAAGCGCGTGTCGTTGGAATGCGGCGGCAAGACCCCGCACATCGTCATGCCCGATGCCGCCGACCTGGACGCGGCGGCGCAGAATGCGGCGGGCGGTATCTTCTTCAACCAGGGGGAGGTGTGCAACGCCGGTTCCCGCCTGCTGGTGCATGAGAGCATCAAGGACGATTTCCTGTCCAAGGTGATCGAGTATTCCAAGGACTGGATGCCCGGCGATCCCCTGGATTGGGACAGCCGCACCGGCGCCATGGTGGATGACCGCCAGCACGCCCGGGTCCTGGGCTATATCGACAAGGGCAAGGCGGAGGGGGCGGAGCTGCTGACCGGCGGCCGGGCCCTGCGCACGGAGACCGGCGGTTACTACATCGAGCCGACGGTGTTCGACCGGGTGCGCAGTGACATGACCATCGCCCGGGAGGAAATCTTCGGCCCGGTCCTGTCCACCATCACCTTCAAGACAACGGAAGAAGCCTTCCGCATCGCCAACGACACCATCTACGGCCTGGCCGCCGCCATCTGGACCAAGGACATCTCCGTCGCCATGAAGGCGGCGAAGACGATCAAGGCCGGCAGTGTCTGGATCAACTGCTTCGACGCGGGCGACATCACCACCCCCTTCGGCGGGTTCAAGCAATCCGGCTTCGGCCGCGACAAGAGCCTGCACGCGCTGGAGAAATACACCGACCTGAAGAGCGTGTGGATCGAACTGTGATCGGCGCGGATTGCGACAATCCCGTAGGTCAGTGCGAGCGCAGCGAGGGCTGACATTTCCCAATTTCGGACCGCGAAGGAATGTCACCCCTCGGGCCTCCGGCCCTCGCAGTGACCTACGGGTTGCACTTCTCCCGTAGGTCGCAAGGAGCGGAGCGGATTGCGACAGGCCGGAACGGTGGTGTCGCAATCCGGGCCGTCGGCCCTCCTCGCGACCTACGGCAGGCTGCTCTCGCCCAACGGAGACAGGACAAGCGGACCATGAGCAAATCGACACGACGGAACCACAGCCCGTCCTTCAAGGCGAAGGTGGCGCTGCGGGGAGAGCGGCCAAGCGCGGGGTCCACCACACGCTGGTGACCGAGTGGAAGCGGGCATTGACGGAAGGGGCGTCATCCGTGTTTGAGCCCCCCGGGGTGCGGACCGGTCGGCCAAGGGGGTGGTGTTCGCGCTGTCGGCCAACAAGCGCCTGGCCCCGGCCTGCTGAAGGCCGCACTGCGGCGTTCGCCCAGGCTGGAGGCGTCGGTCGCACGCCTGCTTGATCTGTTGGCCATGGCTGGTGTATGGCCTTAGATGGTATTTCGTTATGAACTTTTCCTATCGGAGGAGTTGACATGGTCATACTGAAGAGATTTCGTAAAATTTTGGCTGCTTACGGCATTTTCTTAGTAGTGCTTGTCGGGGTTGTCTTTGCACTGAGCTATAAGTCGCCGGAAACACGCGCTCGTTTGGCAGCAGAGCGCGCCATAGCTGAGGCGGCGCTCACTACAAACTTTGTCCCCGAGCAGGTCAGGCGAGAATGGTTGCTGTTTGTTGGTCGTCGTCTTTCAAAACAATTGACCATGAAGGCTGGTTGGATTGAGGTTCGCGATGATATCATGCTCGATAGAGCCACTAGATTCCCGCGCGACGCTCCTGTAAGAGTTGAGTGTTCAGAGATTTTTGGTGTGAATGTCGTTTTTGGAACCGACAACGACGCCACCTCAGTTACGGTCACCGGCTTTCTTCTAGATGGTTACAGCATGG
>JBJOKR010000091.1:0-17919 GCA_046045995.1 Pseudomonadota bacterium
CGGGGAAGGCATCGCCGAAAATGGCTACTGCTCCTTTCGCTTCAATCGGCTTCAATGAGGCCCCGGCTTTGAGGCCGGGGAAGGATACTTGGCAACCGCAGCAGCATGACGCTGAGCGATCTGGCTTCAATGAGGCCCCGGCTTTGAGGCCGGGGAAGGGCTGGCAGACGGAAATCAGCCTGTTTGAACAGAAGCGGAAGCTTCAATGAGGCCCCGGCTTTGAGGCCGGGGAAGGCTCGTCCAGTTCGCCCGTGCTGACGCCGACCGCCTTGGCGCTTCAATGAGGCCCCGGCTTTGAGGCCGGGGAAGGAATATCGGTCGGTAGCGCTGACAGCATGGATATCTCGAGCTTCAATGAGGCCCCGGCTTTGAGGCCGGGGAAGGTGGCCGCCCGCGCTTGGTTGGCATAGGGGCGCACCAGGGTCTCGCTTCAATGAGGCCCCGGCTTTGAGGCCGGGGAAGGTGGCGCTCGGGTCGGCGGTGATCGACCCGTCATACAGGCTTCAATGAGGCCCCGGCTTTGAGGCCGGGGAAGGCGGATACGCCACCCCCGCGAAGGTGAAGGCTGTGCGGGGACGCTTCAATGAGGCCCCGGCTTTGAGGCCGGGGAAGGATGGATGAGTGTGGATAAGGCGATTGCCGGGGCAAAGCGCTTCAATGAGGCCCCGGCTTTGAGGCCGGGGAAGGTCCCCCTGTTTCGACCCGTTGATTCCATTGGGAAATTCCGGCTGGATTCGAGCGGGTCGGAAAGGGGGGGGGAATCGGCGCCGGGTGGTCCGTTTCCGATCTTCACGATGATCAAGAACCGCAATCTTGTCAAGCACTTGGCACAGATTCGAGCGGGTCCCGGGGTTTTGGGGGGTACGGGGGGTGCTCGAACCCTTTCCGGCGGCAGTGTGCCACCGCCGGGCGGCGGGCGCCAGGGGCCGGTTGCCGGGGCGTCCCGGGGATTGCCAGGGGGATTTCAGGGGGCGGACGCGGATGGGGCGGCACGCGCCGTGACCGGGGTTCCCCCGTCCCCCTCCGCCACGGCCGCGAACCACCCGCCCCCGCTGTGGGCGGTGCGGCCGAGGAGGAGGGGGCCGGGCACGGGCGTGGCGAAGCGAAGGGTCAGGCGGGCGGTCAGGCCGCCGCGGGGCCCGGGGGTCATCCGGTCGATGGCGACGCTGACCGGGATGGGCAGCCCGCGGCGCCGGCATTCCGCCGTCACATCGGCGATGATGTGCGCGTCGGGCTCCGCGCCCTTGGGATGGCGGGTGGGGCTGTAGGGGGTGAGGCTGGTCCAGACGGACCCGTGCTCCCCCGCCGCCGCCCGGGGCGGGTCCAGGTCCAGGATGCCCAGGGGGCCGGCCTTGATCCGCCGCAGGGGGGCGGCGACACGGCGGAACAGGCCGCGCTGATCCCGGTCGGGGGTCCAGGTCCGGTCGGCACGCCAGGGGGCGATGACCAGAAGCCGGTCCAGCCGGCCGTCACCATCCGCATCCTCCGCCGCCAGGAAGACATGGGCATGGTGCCCCGGCCGCGCCGGTCCGGGCCCCTGCTGATGGCCGGAGAACAACAGGGGAAGCCCGCCGTCCGGCAGGCGCGCCCGGCTCATCAACGCGCGGCGCAGGGCCTCCACCACGGCCTCCGCATCGTCCACCGGGGGGCGGCGGCCGGGGCGGATGGGGAAGACCAGGATGTCGGCATCCGGGGGCAGGGCAGTGGGCAGGGCAGGGGGCGGGGCAGCCGGGTTCCCCGCCCTGGCCGTCCCTCCCGGCGCTGCGGTTTCGTGCCCGGCGCTGTCTCCGGCCCCATCCGCGGGCCTGTCTTCCGCCCCATCCGCGGCGCTGTCCCCGGTTGCGTCTCCGGCAGCGGGCAGCGGCGCCGCGATCACACGCAGGGGGCCGCCCGCACGCAGGGGGCCGCCCGGGCGCATCAGGCCCAGGCCCAGCCAGCGCCCGTCGCCGATGACAAGGGGGCCGATCACCGGCCGGTCCAGCCGGATGGCCACGTGCCACAGCTCCTCCCCCCGGCGCGGGCTGCCCATGGACCGGGTGGGCAGGGTGAAGGCATCCGCCCGCGCCCCCTTCGTCGTCCACGGCTCCCGCTGCACCCGGATCAGGGCGCCCGCCGGATCGATCCCGGCATGGCGCAGGGCCTGGCGCACGGCCTGGATCGCCGCCGCCTCCGTCGCCAGCCGGTCGCTCCCGGTCGCCCGTGCGCCGTGGCCCCTCCGGCGCCCGGCCCGGGACCGGGGTGCGGGCAGCAGGGCGGGGGTGATGGTGTGCCAGGCCCGGCCGGGCGGCGGCCCGTTCTCCCCCCCGTCGGCGGTACGGCCCCCCGGAGGGCGGCCCCCCTGAACGCGATCCACCGGGATACGGTAGTGGCGGGCCATGCCCTGCCCCTCCGCCGGGTGGAGAAGTAGCCCCCCGCCCACGACCGCCCCGGTCTCCGGATCGAATTCGGTCAGGTCCAGGCCGGACAAGGCATGGGTCAGTTCCGCCGCCGGGATGGGGCAATCCGGCGGCACCTCCAGCAGGAGGCGCCGGATCGACGGGTCCGTATGGGCCATGCCGACGGAGGGCAGGGGGATCAGCCGGGGGCGCAACGGCATATCCGTCGCCGCCGCGCCGCGGCCGATGACCAGCCGCTCCACAAGCCGACCGTCCTTGTCCGGTGGCCCCGGAAGGCGCCGGGACAGAAGCCCGGCCAGCCGGTCCCGCACCCGCTCCGCCAGGGCGACGGCGCGGGTCAGGGGCCAGGCGACCAGCGCCCCGTCATCGTCGCGCAGCTCATACAGCCGCCGGATCGGCCGCCGCCCATAGGCGACGGGGGTCAGCAACGCCTTGGGCGGGCGCCGGAAGTCGATCACCACGGATCGCCCGGCCCGGGCCGCGCTGTACTGGCCCAGATGGGCGGCATGGCGCCGGTGCAGGCTGTCCAGCGTACCCGGCGCCGGGCACAGGATCTCCACACCGCCGATGCCGCCGCCGCCGGGTGTCGGCCGGTAGAGGGCGAGACCGCTTGTCTCCAGGCGCTGCTCCACCGCCGCCCAGTCCAACACCTCCGCCCGGGCGAAGGCCGGATCGATGCCGCGGCCAAGGGTGTGCAACCGCTCCGCCAGGCGACAGAGGGTGGCCGCGTGCGCCTGCGGGCCTGCCTCTCCCGCGGGAAGGGTCCAGGCGTAAAGCAGGGTCGGCGGGGTGTCGAACAGACGGGGCGACAGGCTCTTGGCCGTGCGGATCTCCGACACGCGGGCCGGGTCCCCGCCCTTGCGGTCCAGGGAATTGTTGGGAACATAATGCAGGACGGTCTGCCCCGGTCGGCCCGCGGGGGCGGCGATCCGGGGCGGGGGCAGGGCCTCCAGCCAGCGCAGGGCCGCCTCCGCCTCCGACCGGTCCCCTCCCGTCTCCTCCCCGGCCCAACGGCCCCCGAAGGCGCCCGCCACCAGGGCCTGGAACAGCCGGGCGGGAGAGGGCGGCCAGGCGCCGCCGTGCCAGCGCGGCTCCAGCAGCCGCACCTCCAGCAACAGCACAGCCGGGCCGGGCTCCGGCTCTGGTACGGTGCCGGGGGGCTGCGGCGGTGGGGCGTGGCGGATCGGATCGGACGGGCCGGACATGACGGAGGGTCCCTCGGGCGGGCGGTTCCAAGGCCGGTTGCGGGTGGGCGTCAGGCCTTGGTCTTCAGATCGGCCTTGGCCTTCGCGTTGTCGAAGGCGACGCGGCGGCTGGGCCCCACACCAAAGGCGGCAGCCGTGGCCTTGGCATAGTCCAGTGCCACCTCCGGCGTGAGGGCCACCGGCTCCCGCCGCCCGTCGCGGGTCACCAGGGTCCAGTGCGCCGGCTGATCCGGATGCGGCGTCAGCAGGCAGCCCTGGCGCAGGAACCCATCCTGCGGCTCCGCCGCCGCGACCAGGGCCAGACCCAGGACGTAGCGCCGCAGCTTCACCCCCTCCTCCCCGCCCAACTGACGCAAGGCCACCAGATTGACGGTCACCGTCCGCCGGATGCCGCCCCGGGCGACGATGCCGCCGGGCGCGTTCACCGAGGGCACATGGGCATAGCCGCGATCGGCCAGCTTCTCCGGCTTTTCCTTCGTCACGTCGCCGAAGACGCCGAGGGCGGCATAGTCGGCCGCCGGGATGAACTGGGCCGAGCGGTGCAGCACATCCACATCCCAGGCCCGGATCACCGACTGCACGATGCGCGGCAGCTTCGCCTGGGTGCCGCGGCTGTCCCAGGCCCCGAAAACCAGGGAGGTGGGCGCCAGCTTGGCGATGGCGGTCGCATCGCCGGCATCCAGGTACAGGCGGAAGGCCTTGGTCGCCTCCTCCCCCAGGTCGCTGGCCCGCACCACCGCATCGCCCAGCCGGTGCCCGGCATCCAGGATGGAGACCGTCTTTTCGTTGCCGATGGTGATCTCGATCTGGGGGACCAGGTGGGCCAGCTCCGGACGGCCGATGCCGCCCTGCTTGAACAGCGGTTCGATCCGGTTGGCCTGGGAGCCGACACTGTCCACCTGCGCCACCTTGGTGCCGTCGGACAGGGTGTCGACGACATAGCCATCTTCCATGTTGGCATAGGTGGCCGGGAAGATCACCGCACCCTCACCCTCCACCGGCAGCATCGGTTGGTCCAGGGTCAGGGCCACGGTGGGGCCGCGGGGATCGTCGGCCCAGGCGTGGATCATCTCGGGCGTCAGCGTCCTGGGCTCAGTCATCGATGCGATCCTCCTGTGCGTCCGTGATGCAGCGGGCCTGGCCCTCCTGGCCCGGCCAGCCGAGATGCATGGTGAAGCGGCGGAACGGGAAGCCCAGGGACTGCCCCCCCAGCACCGCCCGGGCCAGCAGGGTCGGCAGGGGCGTTCCCCAGACCCCATAGCGGTAGGTCAGCTTGTCCCGCGGGTCGGGCCGGTCCGGCCGCGCATGTTGAAGCCCGACAGCCGCCAGAATCTCCACCAGCGGATAGCCCACCATGCGTACATCGCCGTGGTCGTTGGGGGAGAATCCGACATCGATGGGGATGTAGTCGCGCCGCCAGTCGAAGCGGAAACTGCTGCTCTGCGCGCGGGCAAAGTCGAAAGGGGCCGCTGCCGCCTCCGTCAAGGCTGCCTCCGACAGGCCGTTGAGAAGTTCGAGCGCGTCGCGGGTGAGGGCGGCACCGGAATAGCCGCCCGCGCCCGCCCAGAACTTCACATTGTCACGCCCGATATGCGCGCCGTCCGTCCAGTGGCTCAGGGGAACGGTGCCACCCGGCCCCTTCAGGTGGGTGGGCAAGGCACTGGACGTATCGGGGATGGGGCAGGGATAGCAATCGACGGAACCGGTGCCCGGGGCATACACCTCCGTAGGAACGCCCTTCTCCTTCGCCACCAGATCGGGGAGGGACGCCGGACGCAGGGCCACGGCCTCCGCCTGTGTCAGGAAGCGCAGGATGTGGTCGACGGGCGGCCGGTCACCTGGAGCTTCCAACGTGAAGCTGGCCCTCGTGTCCCGCTCCGACTGCCACCCAAAGCTCCCGGTGGCCGGGCCCAGAAGGATCTCCGCCGCCTCCATCAATCCCAGGCAGGCGAAGACCTGACCCGGGTTGCGCATATCGACGGGAATGGTGCTGGCGGCCATCAGGCGGTCTCCCCGACGGGTTCCGCCGCCGCGGCATCCCGCCGGCGGGAGGCTTCGGCATCGGCGGCACGCAGCAGCGCCTCCCACCAGGCGAGACCCCACGGCCCCCAGATCGCGTGAAGCCGGGCAAAGCGCAACGCCACCTCCCGCGCCTTGTCCACCGCCTCCCCCATCCCGCGATCCGGATCGAACGGGGTGATCAGGGGACGGGCATGGCCGTGATGGGCGGCCACCAGATGCAGGGCCAGGTCACGCAGGTCCTCCGGCAACCCGTCCAGCAGGGATCGATGGGCCGGCAGGTCGGCGTCGAACAGGCTGCCGAACTCATGGCGGTAGCCGTCAAGCAGGCGGGCATTGGCCCCGGTCCCCGCCGTCTTCGCATAGACCCGTCCCGCCCGGATCTCTCCCGGCCTGATCCCCATCGCCCGCTGCCAGAGGGGGCGGGACTTGCCGAGATCATGCAGCGCGGCGGCCGCGGTCAACACGCGGGTGTGGTCGCCGGGCAGTCCAAATTCCTCGGCAAAACGCCCAGCCACGGCGGTCACATCGTCCAGATGGTCGGGCAGGAGCAGCGCCTGGCGCGCCGCGGCCCGATCCCCCTGTTCGCCGGAGTGCCCCTGGCGGCGGGCGAGGACGCAGAGGAAGGTCTCCTCCCCATCGTCACCCCCGCCGAGCGCAATCTGTGCAACAAGCCGCCAGCCCGCCCGCGCCACCGGTGCGTCGCCGGCCTCTACCCGGAAGACCATGAGACCGACCGTCTCCGCCATGGGGGGGATCGCCCCGGCCTCCGGTGTTGCGTTCTCCCCGTCAGGCTCTGCCGGGCTGTCGAGGCAGCCCGGCCAGGGCACATCGTTTCCCTTCCCAGGGCCCTTGGCGGATATGGATCCGGCCATGCGCAAGGCCCCGTCGCGCGGGCCACGGGCATTGTCGTTCAGCAGTCCCTGGGCATCAATGCCGCCCAGGGACGCAGACAGGATCAAGGTCCCCCCGGCGATGGCGGCAGCGATCCGGCGCCGCTCCCGCTCCTGAGACAGGTGGGATCGCAGGGTGCCCACCGTCCAGGCCTGCCCCGGCCGGTACCGGGTGTCGGGACCGATCAGCAGCGCCGCCGGCTCATCCTCCGCCAGACCGCACCGATCCAACCGCTGCTGCAGCAGCTTCAGCACCTGCGACCGGGGGACCTCCACCTGCTCGACCGGGTGCGGCGGGGCCGCGTCCAGCCACGCCTCCACCAGGGCCGGCGGCGGCTCCGGCATACCGACCGGCCACGGAAGGACCGCACGCCAAAGAAGGGTGACCTCCGGCTCTTCCTCCTCGATCCAGCCGCGCAGCCAGGGCTGGACATCGGGGCGGCCGGGGTGGTGGGCGATCCCGGTCAATGACCAGGCATCAAGGGTGGGGCGGTCCAGGTCCGGACAGGCCGGGGCCGGGGTGGTGGCCTGGTGCAGCAGCCCCGGCTCCGCCGCCCGCAGCTGCACCAGCGCCAAGGGGTCGGCGGCCTGCCCCGTGCCGTCTGGCCGCTGCGGCAGCCGTTCCAGCAGGGTCCGGGACCGCGCCCGCAACTCCGCCAACGCCTCCGGCTCCCCCTTCCAGGGGGCATCGATAACCCGGACTTGCGCGATGTGCCCCTCCCGTCCGCGGCGATTGACCCGGCCAAGCCGCTGGATCATCCGCTCCGCCGCGACAAGGTCCATCACGGCATGGTCCGCATCCAGATCGACCCCTACCTCCCCCGCCGCGGTGGCAACAAGGAAGGTGGGGCCGGTCCGGGTAGGGATTGAGTCACCCCGGCTGGGCGGCAGGAAACCATGGGTGCGGAGGTCGGCGGCGACCTTGTCCCGCTCATGCACCCGGCGCTGGCCGGTCAGGGTCAGAACCGCGCCGACCGGCGGGCTGCCCGCTCCCGCCTTCTGCCGCTTGATCAGCGCATCGGCCACCTTCTGCGCCACGTCGCGGCTGGTGGCGAACAGGGCGATTCGGGCATCGACAGGCCCTGTGGAGGCGAGGTCCAATGCGGCGGCGACCATTGCATCGTCCAGTCCGGACGCTGCGGTATCGATCCTGATTGCCTTTGCGGCCCTCAGCCGGGCACCGCTCACCGGATGGGCCAGATCCTCGTCGGCCAGTGTGACGGCGTCATCATGGGCGTCGCCGGTCGCGGACAGCGACAGGACCCTAATGCCTGGAATGGTGACTGTCGGTGACGGTTGCTGCCGCAGCCCCGTCCCCTGTTCCAACCGGCGCAACAGGGTCTGGAAGGGTCGGCACAGATGCGCTTCGTCCAGAACGATCAGTGAGTCGCTGCCCAGCAAACCTGCCTGATAGGGGCGCATGCCCAGCGACACACCGTAGCCCTGGAACAGAAGCCGGGACCCGATCATGTCCACTGTGCCGACGATGATGGCAGGCCGTGTCGGATCCTCCAGCCAGGCACGATTGTCCACATGGCGCCCGCGCAGGGTCGACACCGGCAGATCGCTTCCCGTCAGGGAGCGCCATGCCGCTGCAAGGCGTTCTGCCTCCTCCGTCGCCTGGTCCACGATGACCCGGCGGTCCACGACATAAACCAGCCGCCGGGGAAGCGACGCACCGCGGTGGTGGGCGGACAGCCACACCGCCATGACGGCCGTTTTGCCGAGCCCGGTGGGAAGATCGAGTGCCGCGGGGATCTCTCCCAATTCCATGCGCGCGGCCAGCCGCTGCTGCCAAGGCATCGGATCATATCCCGTCAGGTGTTTGAAAACCTCAGGAAACGCGACCCCCATGGGTCCTCCGACTGGCGCGATGCCCGCAGTGACGACGTGCAGGCCACCACAGGCTCGGGAGGTCCGTCAAGGCTTATCCAGTCGCATTGATTGATGGTTCATGGGCCATTAACGCCGGGGGCTGTGCCGGGCATCGGCAACCACCCTGTCTTTTTGTCAAGGGAAGAGAGGGACACCCTCTCTCCCCCGCGACGGCCGCCTCTCCGCGGGGCGGGGCCGCTGGCGCGCAGGACGGGGTGTCTCACCCGTGATGCAGGTTTCCACCCCATCCCGTCCCGCCCGCTGCGCAGCCCGGCGCCCGCGCGCCGGCCGTCGCCCCCCTCTCACCCGCAGGTCTGCCTCCAGTGCGGGCGCGGCGCGGCCGGCGCGCCCGCACAAACCCGATGATGGAGGATCAGACAATGGATGCGCAGACCTTTACCGTTCCCTTGAACAAGCTCAAGTCCAGCCCGGCCAATGTGCGGCGGACGGGGCGGGAGCAAGGGATAGCCGAACTGGCGGCCAGCATTGCCGCCCATGGCCTGATCAACCCGCTGCGGGTGGAGCCCGAGCGGGACGCGGACGGCCGCGAGACCGGGGCCTTCCTGGTCCATGCGGGCGAGCGGCGGCGGCGCGCCCTGCTGCACCTGGCGGCGGAGAAGAAGCTGAAAAAGTCCGAGCCGATCCCCTGCCTGCCCCGCGGCGGGAGCCCGGCGGAGGAGGAGAGCCTGGCGGAGAATGTCAACACCGCGCCGATGCACCCGGCCGACCAGTACGAGGCCTTCGCCCGCCTGCACCGGGAGCAGGGGCTGGGGGCGGAGGAGATCGCGGCGCGCTTCGGGCTGACCGCGGCGACGGTGCGCCAGCGCCTGCGGCTGGGGGCGGCGAGCCCGGTGTTGATGGAGCAGTACCGGGCGGGGGCGATGAACCTGGACCAGCTGATGGCCTTCTGCCTGACCGACGACCATGCCACCCAGGAACGGGTCTGGGGCGACCTGACCTGGAGCCGGTCGCCGGAGACGATCCGCCGCCTGCTGACCCGCACCCAAGTGCCCGCAAGCGACCGCCGCGCCCTGTTCATCGGGGCCGACGCCTATGCCGCGGCAGGTGGGGAGATCGTGCGCGACCTGTTCACCGAGGATGGCGGCGGCTGGTTCGCGGATAGCACCCTGTTGGACCGGTTGGTGGCGGAGAAGCTGGAGCGGGAGGCGGCGGCGGTACGGGCCGAGGGATGGAAATGGGTGAGCGTGTCGGCGGAGTTCCCCTATGCCCTGGCCGCGGATCTGCGGCGGGTCTGGCCGGAACCGGTGGTTCCCACGGAGGAGGAGGCAGCCCGGGCCGAGGAATTGCGGGATGCCTATACCCGGCTGGAGGAGGAGCATGCGGCCCTGCCGGTGATGCCCGATGACGTGGCCGCCCGGCTGGTCGCGCTGGAAGCGGAACTGGCCGCCATCGAGGAGCGGGAGACCTATGCGCCGGAGGATGTGGCCCTGGCCGGGGCCTTTGTCTGCCTGGGCTTCGACGGGATGGCGCGGGTGGAGCGGGGCTATCTGCGCCGGGAGGACGACCCGACCTTGGCGCCCCAACCCGCCTTGACGGCATCCGCCGATCCCGGGGAGGTGCGGACGGAGACAGTGGAGTGCGATGCCCTGGCGGCGGGGGACGGCACTACGACGGTGGGGGACGTCGACACTCCCGTTGCGGCATCGGATACGGCCCCGGAGCCCGCCGACGACCCGGCGGAGGCGCAGACCGGCTTGCCGGACCGGCTGGTGGAGGAGTTGACCGGCCACCGCACCGCGGCAATGCAGATCCTGCTGGCGCAGGACCCGGATACGGCCCTGCGCGCCGTCACCCATGCGCTCGCCCTGCGCTGCTTCTACGGGGCGACCAGCAGCCCCCATACCTGCCTGCGGATCGAACCCGCCACGGCCAGCCTGTCCAGCCTGGGTGACTGCCGCGCCAACCGGGAGATGGCGGACCTGTACCAGGGCTGGACCAAGCGGCTGCCCCGGTCGGCGGGGGAGTTGTGGGGTTGGGTCTATGGGCAGACCCGGGAGACGGTGTTGGACCTGCTGGCCTTCTGTGCCGGGCGCACCCTGTATGCCGTGCATTGCCCCTGGACGGCGGAGCCCCGGCGGATCGCCCATGCCGATGCGCTGGCGTCGGCGCTCGACCTGGATATGACCGGGTGGTGGCAGCCTACGGCCGACCGTTATCTTTCCCGCGTGACCAAGGCCGCGATCCAGGCGGCGGTGCGCGAGGGAGTGGGCGTGCGGGAGGCGGACGCGCTCACCGGCCTTAAGAAGCCGGAGATGGTGACGGCGGCGGAACGCCTGCTGTCCGGCACCGGCTGGCTGCCCGCCCTGCTGCGGACGGCCCCGGCGGCGGCCCGGCCGGATGGGGCGGAGGCCTTGGCCCAGGCCGCCGAATAGGCGGGTCCGACCCCGGCACCGGGGGGCGCCTCCGCCCGGTGCCGGACTCCGCGTGGTGCCCGCGATGGGGGAGCCCCACCCCCAAAGTCCAGCACCAGCGATCCCGTCCACCCCCGTGCCCGACGCCGATCCCGTCCCCCCGGCAGGACCTGCCGAGGCACCGTGCCATGGCCCTGGCTGCGATGCCCTGTATGCTGGGCGACGGAAGGCACCGGCCGCAGCCCCGGTTTCCATGCCGGTGACGGGGCCGGTCGCCACGGGCTCCCCCGTCCGGTCCGGACCCCGTCCGCGGCCTTCTTCGGGCAAGGTGTCTGGGGCAGGCCGGGGTGGGGGGCAACCGGGGCCGGGCGGCTTTCTTCCCCTGGCGGTCCACCCCGGGGGGGCCCCGGCCCGCCATTCCTCGCGGGACAAGAAAGCCGCCCGGCCCCGGTCCTCCGCTGCGCTGCGGTCGCAGGCGATGCCCCCCACCCCGGCCCGCCCCGGATCGACACCCTTGCGAAGGCCGCGATCGGCGCGGTCCGGATCAGACGAGGAGACAGATCATGGCGACCATCGGTACCTTCACCCGCACGGACAAGGGCGGCTACACCGGCACCATCCGCACCCTCAGCTTCAACGCCAAGGTCCAGATCCATCTGGACGATGCCAAGGCCAAGCCCGGCCAGCCGGACTACCGGATCTATTCCGGCAAGGTCGAACTGGGGGCCGCCTGGCGCAAGACGTCGGAGGCGGGGCGCGACTATCTCTCGGTGGCCATCGACGACCCGTCCTTCGCCCAGCCCCTCAACGCCGCCCTGATCGAGGCGGAGGAACCCGACAGCTACACCCTGGTCTGGAGCCGCCCCCGCCCCCGCAACGGCGACTGACTCCCACACAGAGGCGCCCCGTCGGCAACGGCGGGGCGCTTTGACCGCTCCGGTCGGTAGCATCTAGGCGCCCCATCGCGCCCCGCCACGGTGAACCCGGGATCTGAGACGAAGGGGTGCACCGTCGATCAGGCGATCTTGATGGCTCCGGCGGGCGTGTTGTCCCGGGTGACATCAAGATCCACCCGGCCACATGACCGGCCGAAGTCTGCGAGCGCGCTCCCGATGCCGGTACCGCTGGCGGAGCCCACGGCATTGGACCCGCTTTCCACCAGGGCCCCCTGTCCCTCCGGCAGTCGAGCCGCGGAAATGGGAGATGGGGGGACAGTGTCCACCGGCATGATCGGGTCCTCCCGTTCCGCGGTTGCCGCCGTCAGCATCCGCCAAGGCGGCCGTGGTCTCAAGACCTGATCCCACCCTGTCACTGAAAGGGGAGGGAGAGGCGGGCGTTGCCCCCTCTCCCCCGCGAGGGCCGCTTCTCCGCAAGGCAGCCCCGCCGGACCGCAGGGCTGTAAGCCCCGCGTCCCTTGGCGGGTCGGCCTTGCGCACCGGCCCCCGCCCCCCTCTCCCCCACCGCTCACGCGGCCCCGGGAAGCAGTGCCGAGGAGCGCCGCTTCCTGGCTAACGGGAAAGGAGAGAACCCATGACCCCGCAGGCAATGCAGGGCTACCGGGTTGATGTGTCCCGGGGCCGCACCGACGGCACGGTTTCCGCCCAGTGGATGAACCGGCCGGATGATCAGCGTTATCTCAGCCTGTCCAGCCTCTATGCCGCGACCTATGCAAGGGCAGAGGCAGCCCGCAGCGAGATCGTGGAGACGACGGCCATCACCCTGGAGCCGGGGGCAGGCCCGGATGGTCTGGCCCTGGCCTGGAACGGCCAAGCAATGACCCCTACCCATTGGGCGTTCGGGCAGGTGGCGGGGCTGGCCGGGGCGCCCGCGTCCTGGCTGCGGCGCCTGCCGGCCCGGCTGGCGGCCCTGAACCTGCAATACGGTCTGACCGCACAGGCGGGGGAGCGGGTGCAGGCCTATGTCACCCGGGGACCGGCGGGGGAGGAGTTGCGCGCCATGACCGGCCCCGGCTATGGCCGCATCCATGATCATGAGTTGGTGGGCGCCGTCATGCGCTTTGCCGGGGACGGCACGGGCGATACGCGGTGGAAGGTCCCGGGCGTGCTGGACTGGCGCAGCATGGTGCACAACCCCCATGTGGATGTGACGCGGGAGACGACGACGCTCTATGCCTCCGACCGGGACGTCTTCCTGTTCCTGGTGGATGACACCCACCCCATCGAGGCGGGGCGCCTGCCGGACGGCCGCCCCGATCTGTACTTCCGCGGCTTCTATTGCTGGAACTCGGAAGTGGGGGCGGCAAAGCTGGGCATCGCCACCTTCTACCTGCGCGCGGTTTGCCAGAACCGCACCCTGTGGGGCGTGGAGGGATACCGGGAACTCTCCGTGCGGCACACCCGCATGGCGCCGGACCGCTTCGCCCAGGACGTGGAACCCGCCCTGCGCCGCTTTACGGACAGCAGCCCCGGCCCCTTCCTGGCAGGGGTGCAGGCCGCCCGCAGCCGGGTCCTGGCCCGGAACGCGGAGGAGCGGACGAGTTTCCTGCGCTCCCTCGGCATCCCCGCCCGCCAGGTGCCCGCCATGCTGGACCAGGCGATGACGGAGGAGAAGCACCCCCCTGAAACCGCCTATGACTTCGTCCAAACCCTGACCGCCGCCGCCCGGGCGGAACCGCACCAGGACCGCCGGGTCGATCTGGAACGCCTGGCCGGGCGCCTGCTGTCCCGCGCCGGCTGACGCAAGCGGTCGCGGCGGTCTTCCGTGAATGCACCGTGTGCAACACCCTGGAACGGATTTCCAAAAGTGTTGCACATCAGGAGACGCTGCCCCGCCATCGGGGGGCCATTAATGACGAACGCAACGTGCAGTCTCCTGGCGTGATCCAGATACCTACACGCTGCGCTATCAAGGTAACGCCGCTACGGGAGTTGCGCCTTACCTCCTACCCTTCCTTTCATCCTGTACCAGGACGGAAGCTGCAAGCGCCTTGACCTGCGTAGGGGTAGGCTTGATGCGTCCAGCCATCACGTCGCTTGCCAAGCTTGAAAGCTTGGGGGTCGACTGTTTCTTTGGAGGCGGTGGGGGCGGTGGAGCTTTACCGCCTGCTTTATTACCCATGCTGAGGGTCCTTATGCCAATTTGATATAGACGGAACTGTATGATTCCGCTAGATTCGGACCCATAGGAAGCGGACTAGCGGTCCGCCCCTATGGGTAGGCTGCCTATAACAACCGGGCTGCTTGCCGCACAGCGCACCTCCTTCCTTAACGGGGCATAGGGGTTGACATGATGAAGGCTTGTGGTGTTGGCAGCACCTCAGGCCTCCGGTTTCGAGGCGTTGTCAGGGAGCATCCCAGGCAACGCCTCTTCCGTTTTCAGAGACCCGTCTGCCGCTTGCTTCCCAGCAGGCGTGACCCTGAATTTCCCATCCGACACGCGCTCGACCAAGCCGCTGTCGGTGTAAAGTTTCATCTGGCTACGCGCGACGTTCCGCTTGATGCCGAACCCAAAGATATCCGACATCTGCATAATGTCGTCGTAGCCGAACTGGGCAGTGCCCAAACTTCCGAGAACGTGCGCCCAGACCTTACTCAGCCGAACACCGCTCCGCTTTGAGGGCTCCCGGTGCGGCGCAGGAGCTTGCGCCGCCAGCGTTCCCGCCGCGCCTGTGATTGATGCCGCAGGCGTATTGAGCAGGCGCACCGCATCTTCATACGCGGCGATTTGCGCAATCAAGACCATGCGGTCATGATCCAGCCGCGCCAATGCGGCCCGGCGCTCATCAAGCTTGTCCAGCAAAGGCTGAATGGTCACGGCCCGACACTCAACGGTTAGAATATCTGATTCATACAGCCACCCGATCTTGGGCGCAAGTGGAATCTGCGTATGGTCAACGCACGGCCCCTGGCGGCGTTGTGTGAATGGGATTGGGCGATGCGGCGACCAACATCGCGGGTTAGCTGATACCCACTCCCGACCGGTCACCGGGGCGGGGCGTCGGTGCCGGGAACCGTCCGCCGCCAGATCCCCCGGCCGGCGGTACGGGCGTTGGCTAGGGAGGGGGTGTAGGCGGGGCCGGTAGGCCAGGCCCAGCCCATCAGCACCATCAGGTCGGCCAGGTCGGCCCCGTCGGCGGTGCAGAGTGCTGCGGGGGGCGTGGTCGTGTCATCGACGGTGCGGCAGGCGACGGACGCCCCGTCAACCAGAACCGCGAGCATCCGGCGGGCAGCCTCCGCACAGGGGTGCACACCGGCGGCGATGCCGCATTCGGCCGGAAGTGTCGGGCCATCGATACCCCAAAGCCGGAACACCGTACCGCCGACATCCAGGCTCAGCCCGTCCACCACCGTGGCCGGTAACCCCTCCGACGCCACCGTAGCGCCCACGCCCGGGGGCGGGCCGAACACCAGGGCGAGCACGGCCGGGAGGCCCGGGCAGCGGGAGGGCAAGCGGGTGGGCAGCGGTCGGCGGGGCGGTACTGTCACCGGCGCGACCCTGTCGGCCGGAGCGGTCACGCCTCGGCCCCAGGGGCGCCCGACGTCACCTCTTCGCCTGTGCCGACGCCGATCTCCCCCGGGGCTGCCGCCCGGAAATAGGCCAGGGCGAACAGTTCCAGCGCGCTTGCGATGGATTGCAGCAGGGAGGGCAGGGGCTGGTCTCCGTCACCAGCCGGGTCGGGGCCGGATGGTGCAAGGTCCAACGGCACTTGATCCAACGGGGCTGGGTCCGGGGAAGGAGGGGCGAGGCATCGGCCCGTGACCAGGCCCACCAGGTCCTCCAGGCCCATCCCCTCGATCCGCGCCGCCTCCGCCAACAGCTCCCAGGTCCGGCGTTCCAGGGTGATCGCCAGCGGCATCCCTGCGATATCGAACGATCGTGTGTCGGGGGACAGGCCACCCTCCATGAGGGCCTTCAGGCCATCGGTGAAGGCCGCCGAGTGTCCACCCTGATGCCTGTCGGTCATGGCATGCTTCCCTGTGGGGTGATTATCATGTGCATAGTTGAGCACTCAGCCACCAAGAATGACAAATGAATTGTCATTCTTGGTCAGGCGATGGGCGCGCCCGCGGATGGAAGCGTGGCGCGATGCCGGGGAAGTCAGAGGGTCGGCTTGGTCAGGCGCAGGCCTTCACCACGGGTGCCATCGGCCGGAATGAACTCGATCCCGTGATCCTCCATGGCGCCGACGATCTTGAAGTAGGTGTTTGCGTTGAAGCCCCGCCCATGCTCGAACCGGTGGATCGTGCTGGCGCTGATATCGGCGGCACGCGCAAGATCGGCCTGGGACCAGCCCAGGAGGATGCGTGCCGCTTTGATCTGACGGGTGGAGATGCGAGGCATTCAAAGTTTTGAGCACGCACGCGCACCCACCCGCCAATCGTGGAAAGTGACCACGCAGAAATGACAAATGATCTGTCAGAAATGAATACGATCGTATGTCACCTCTTGCCAACCCCCGTTTTGCCGCCGAATCGGACACCCCGTTGAGAGCCAAGCCCATCCGGGCAGGGGCCGCCGATGACCGGGCTGGGTGCCTGCGCTGATCGGAGTTGGATCAGCGTTTGCCCGCAGAGGGGTCCGGCAAGGGATATCGCCGCACCGAACCGCTGCGGTCGACCTCGTAAGCGTATCCTCCGGGACCGGTACCGGACGCCATGGCTTCCTCGATCACCGTCGCCAGCTTCAGCCCGTTGGCGATCTGTCGCACCCGCCCACCGGCTGCCAGCAGAATGGCGAGCCCGGGGTGACCCGGTCGTGCGCGGGCAAGCCTTCGGAAATCCTCGGCATTCGCGGTCACGACGACCCGCACTTCCGCGACGGCATGGGCCATGACCTCCTCATCCGTGCGGCCCGCCAGATCACAGTCATTCACATGCACGGCGTCATAGCCGTGATGATCGCTCAGGTGACGGGCAAGCTCAGGGGAGAGGTTCTCGTCGATCAGGAACCGGGGAGCCACGGCTTCCCCTTCGGCCGCCCCCGGAGCGGGTTGGCCTCGGCGTGGATCAGGGCCGCTTCCACGGTTCCGCGGTCGAGTTGCGGATATTCGGCCAGGATGTCGTCCACCGTATCCCCGTCACGCACCCGATCCAGCAGCGCATGGGGGGGAATGCGGGTGCCGCGGATCACGGGAGTACCGCCCAGGATATCCGGGTCGCGGACGATCAGGTCGCGCGCCCGCTCCAGAAGTGCCAGCCGGTGCCGCGTCTCCGCCAACAGCCGGCCAGTGTCGATGCGTACCACATCGCCGATCACCAGATCCCCGTCCCGCGGATCGGCCCCGGCCTGGCGGAGCAGGGCATAGGCATCCCGGGGCAGGACCGTCAGTTCGGCGGGCAGCGACCGTGACAGCGCCAGGGCCAGCAACGCCGTCTCATCGATCCGTCGGCCGCCGGACTTGCGGTCCAGTCGCGCCGGGATTGCCCGACCGGTGATCGCCTTCTGGATGGCGGAGAGCGGCACGCGGGCCACGGCCGCCGCCTCCTGCGGGCTGTAGTGGATCTGGGGCATAATTCATGTCCTCCAAGCCATGGATTATGCCGGTACGGCATGGGTTCCGCAAGCCCGATCGCCCGGTGGGTCGATGCGGGGTCCGCCGAAAGACGAAACTGTCGCTCAGTGCAGACGGATGGAGAGGGGATGGAAGGTTTAGCAAGATAAATCCGTGCGAGGCCGTGTGTTAAGCTGTTCCAAGGACTCCGCTTTTGCTGGACACAGCCCGTTTGGACTGTCCCACCCGGTCCCACTACGCCCTGACACGCCGGGGTAGGACTTGACGGCGTAGGGTAAAAGGCCCCGCCGGTGCTACACTGTCCCGACCGGCACACCCGATCAGGGGAGGGGCGCATGGGCAGGGGCGGTTTCGACGGCATCCTGGAGGCGGACGGCTTCAAGGCCCGGATGCGGGCCCTGGCCGACCGCACCGGCAAGCTGGCCCGCGGCATCCGGTACCGCCGGGAGCGGCGGGTGGGCGGGACGGCCCGGCGGGCAGCCCTGGCCCCGGCCTCCCCCCATCTGCGGCCGGTGGTGGTCAAGGTGCTGTACCACGACCGGGGCCGGCGGGCCCTGCCCAACACGGTCAAGGCGCTCGCCAACTACTTGGCCAAGCAGGGGCCGCTGTTCGACCGCACATCCGCGGATGTGGATAAGGATGCCCTGGCTGCCCGCTGGGCCGAGGATCGCCGGGTCTTCCACGTTA
>JBJOKR010000092.1:0-17913 GCA_046045995.1 Pseudomonadota bacterium
GGGCCCACCACATGTTCACGGTCGGCCTCAGCGTGGACACCCGCGCCTACTTCACCGCCGCGACGATGATCATCGCGGTACCCACGGGCGTGAAGATCTTCTCCTGGATCGCCACGATGTGGGGCGGGTCTATCGAGATGAAGTCCCCCATGCTGTGGGCCATCGGCTTCATCTTCCTGTTCACCGTCGGTGGTGTGACCGGCGTGGTGCTGGCCAATGGCGGTCTCGACATCGCCATGCACGACACCTACTACGTGGTCGCGCACTTCCATTATGTGCTCAGCCTGGGTGCCGTTTTCGCCATCTTCGCCGGCTACTACTACTGGATCGGCAAGATGAGCGGCCGGGCCCATCCGGAGTGGGCGGCCAAGCTGCACTTCTGGCTGACCTTCATCGGCGTGAACCTGCTGTTCTTCCCGCAGCACTTCCTGGGCCTGGCCGGCATGCCGCGCCGTATCCCGGACTATCCGGACGGGCTGCACGGCTGGAACATGGTCTCCTCCTTCGGGGCCTACATCGCCTTCGCCGCGACGATCTTCTTCGTGATCATGGCGATCTACACCCTGGTGGCCGGCCGCCGCGTCAGCGGTGACTATTGGAACACCGGTGGCACGACGCTGGAATGGACCGTGTCCTCCCCCCCGCCGTTCCACCAGTTCGAGACGCTGCCCCGCATCAAGTAACGGGGTCGAAAATGACGGGGCGACGGCGATGCCGCCGTCGCCCCGGGTTTTGCGCCGGGGAAGGGGCGACCCTTCCCCGGCCGCATCTCAGGATCGATGGACCGGCCGGACCACAGGCAAGGCCCGTCGATCCTGACATGCGACATGCAACATGGGCATGGGATAAGCGAAAGACCGGATCCAGTCGGGCGAAGACCTGGCGCCCCGGTCGTTGGAAATTGCCCGGCTGTGCCGGGTGCCGGAGAGGGTGGTCGGTCCGAAGGGAAGCGGACCGTCCGTGACAGGGACGAAAGACAGTCGCGATGACCGATACCGCACTCGATACGCGCGACAGCGCCGCGATCGGCGGATATGAACATGGAACGGCCACGGTGGGCGATTTCATCGCCCTTCTGAAGCCCCGCGTCATGTCGCTGGTGGTGTTTTCCGGTTTTGCCGGGCTGATGCTGGCACCGGGGGATCTGCATCCTGTGCTGGCCGCCGTCGCCATCCTGTGCATCGCCGTGAGCGCCGGTGGCGCCGGTGCCGTGAATATGTGGTACGACCGCGACATCGACGCGATCATGCACCGTACCCGCAGCCGTCCCATTCCGGCCGGCCGGGTCAGCCCAGATGAGGCGCTGGCCTTCGGCGTGGTCCTGTCCGTCGCTCCGGTGATGCTGATGGGTCTGGCTGTCAACTGGACGGCCGCGGCCCTGCTCGCCATCGCCAGCGCCTTCTACATCTTCGTCTATACCATGTGGCTGAAGCGCTCCACGCCGCAGAACATCGTCATCGGCGGAGCGGCCGGCGCCTTCCCGCCGATGATCGGCTGGGCTGCGGTGACGGGGGATATCGGGATCGCCAGCGTCGTTCTGTTCGCGCTGATCTTCTTCTGGACCCCGCCGCATTTCTGGGCGCTCGCCCTGTTCCGCAAGATCGACTATTCCGATGCGGGCGTGCCCATGCTGCCCGTTGTGGCGGGGGAGGCGGCCACCAAGCGGCAGATGCTGGTCTACACCATCCTGCTGTTCCCCCTGGCCATGGCGCCCTATTTCCTGGGCTTCGCCGGAATGGCCTATCTGGCCGGTTCCGCCATCCTGGGCGGTCTGTTCCTGCTTTGCGCCGTGCGGGTGCTGCGCGCGGCCGACGGGGACCACAAGCCCGCCAAGCAGATGTTCACCTTCTCCATCCTCTACCTGTTCCTGCTGTTCGCCCTGATGGTGGGTGAGCGGCTGCTGGCCTTGTGAGGGAGGACGGGATGAGCGATGACAATGCCCCGGCGCCCCGGCGCCGCTCCAACTCCGATACCGAGGTCCACCGTCGCCAACGGTCGAAGAATCTGGCGGTCCTGGGCGCATTGCTGTTCGTGGTGGCGCTGATCTGGATCATCGCCATGGTGCGCATGTCGGGAGGGACGTTCCCATGAGCAACATCGACAAGACGGACGGACAGCCGGGCGGTCAGTCCAAATCCGCCGCCAACCGCAACCTGCGCACCGGGTTGATGGCCGGGGCCATGGCGCTGGGCATGGTGGGGCTGAGCTTCGCCGCCGTGCCGCTGTACGACCTGTTCTGCCGGGTGACCGGATTCGGCGGTACCACCCAGGTGGCGGAAGGCTATGCCGGCGCCATCCTGGACCGGAAGATCACCATCCGCTTCAACGGCGATGTGAACCGGGATCTGACCTGGGGCTTCCGGCCGGAAGTCACCAGCATGGATGTCCGCATCGGGGAAGCGGCGCTGACCAGCTATCACGCGGTCAACACCTCCGACACGCCGCTGGTCGGCACCGCCACTTACAACGTGACGCCGGAGAAGGCGGGGATCTATTTCAACAAGATCCAATGCTTCTGCTTCACGGAGCAGATGCTGACCCCCGGTCAGTCGGTGGATATGCCGGTCTATTTCTTTGTCGATCCCGCCATCGCCGATGATCCGGGCATGGCCGACGTGACGACGATCACGCTCTCCTATACCTTCTTCAAGGCGCCCGACCAGGGGCTGGCGGAAGTGGCGGCCCAGCAGGCAGCCGCACATCCGGGGGCCTATCCGGGGCTGGACGCCGGCCAGGGGAGCGGGTACGAGACTCCGGGCGGGGCGGCTTCCACCGCCACCGGTCCTGGCCCGGCCGCTGCGCCGGGGCGGAGCTGAGGTTTTCAACGCCCGGATGGCAGAGCCGGGCGCGCGGAGCGGGGAACGGTCGCAAACGGTCCGGTCCCGACGATAAGCACAAGGGTGCCGCCCCGGGGACGGGGGAAGGGTGCCGAGCCAAGGGATAGAGAGAGATGGCTGACGTACAACAGGTGCAGGACTCAGGGCTGAAGCAGCCCTATCACCTGGTGAATCCGAGCCCGTGGCCGCTGCTCAGCAGCTTTGCCGCCGGCCTGATGGCCACCGGCGCCGTGATGTACATGCATGATCACGGTTGGTACCTGCTGGTGGGCGGTCTGCTGGCGGTGCTGGCCTGCATGTTCGGCTGGTGGCGCGATGTCATCAAGGAAAGCGTGCAGGAGAAGGCGCACAGCCCGATCGTCAAGATCGGCCTGCGCTACGGCATGATCCTGTTCATCGCGTCGGAGGTGATGTTCTTCGCCGCCTTCTTCTGGGCCTTCTTCGACGCCAGCCTGTTCTATGGCGAGGCGCATCAGGTCGCCCGGGTGGAGGCGACGGGGGGCCAGTGGCCGCCGACGGGTATCGAACCCTTCAACCCCTTCGACCTGCCTCTGATGATGACTGTCATCCTGCTGCTGTCCGGCTGCACGGTGACCTGGGCCCATCATGAGATCCTGGAGGGCAACACCAAGACAGCGACCAGGGCGCTGGGCATCACGGTCGCCCTGGGTGTCCTGTTCTCCGGCTTCCAGATCTACGAATACACCCACGCCACCTTCACCTGGGGCCAGAACATCTACGCCGACACCTTCTTCATGGCGACGGGCTTCCACGGCTTCCACGTCTTCATCGGCACCGTCTTCCTGGCGGTCTGCTGGTACCGGATGTCCAAGGGCCATTTCACCGCGAAGAGCCATTTCGGTTTCGAAGCAGCGGCTTGGTACTGGCACTTCGTCGACGTGGTCTGGCTGTTCCTGTTCGTCGCCATCTACTGGTGGGGTGCGGGTGGTCAGTGGGTCGCCCACTGATCCTGCGGGTCTGTCCATTGTGATGCCGGGCTAACCCGTGGTGTCGTCCCCGACCCACCCGCCCGATCTGCTCCCCTTTCTGCGCGCGGGCCTGCGTGGTCGCTGCCCGTGCTGCGGAAAGGGGAGTTTGTATAGGGGCTACCTGATCGTGGCCCCGACCTGCGACGTCTGCGGCCTGGACCTTGCCGCCCATGACAGCGGCGACGGGCCGGCGGTGTTCCTGATCTTCCTGCTGGGCTTCACGGTCGTACCGCTCGCCATCGTCACCGGGCTGCGGGTGGATTGGCCGCTCTGGGTCCATGCCATCCTGTGGACAGTGGTGATCCTGGGCGGGGCGCTGCTGCTGCTGCGCCCGATCAAAAGCCTGACCACCGCCCTGCAATACCGCTACCGCCGTAGCGAGTTCGGGGAGGGGGAGGGCGAGGGGGCGGAGGACTGATCCACCCGCCACCCGTACAATTCCCAGCGCTCCCTCCCGCACTGCCGCGCCGTACCGTCCCCGTTGCCCTGGGCCCGCCCATGACCGACTCCGCCGCCGCTGCCCACCGCCGCTTCCGCCCACGCCTGGGCATGACGATCGCCGCCGGTCTGGCCATGGCCATCCTCATCGCCTTCGGCAGCTGGCAGGTGGAGCGGCTGGGCTGGAAGACGGAGCTGATCCAGCGGATCGAGGCGGGGCTGGCCCAGGAGCCGGTGGCCCTGCCGACGGCTGTCGATGATCCTGCCGCCTGGGATTACCGACCGGTCAGCGTCACCGGCACTTTCCTGCATGACCGCGAACTGTATCTGGGACCGCGGACGTTGAAGGGCCGGGACGGGCTGAACCAGACCGGTGTCCATGTCCTGACCCCCCTGCTGCGGGCGGATGGGCTGGGAACGGTGCTGGTGGACCGCGGCTTCGTTCCCGCCGACCGCCAGGACCCCGCCACAAGGGCCGACGGGCAGGTGCAGGGGGTGGTGACCGTGTCCGGCATCGCCCGCGTTCCCCAGGGCCAGGTCTGGCTTCAGCCCGACAACCGGCCACAGGGGAATTTCTGGTTCTGGATGGACCTGCCCGCCATGGCAGCATCCCGCGACCTGACCGACCTGTCCCCCCTGGTCGTCCAGGCGGGCGATACGCCGAATCCCGGCGGCTGGCCCGTCGGCGGGCGCACCATCGTCACCCTTACCAACAACCACCTTTCCTACGCGCTGACCTGGTACGGCCTGGCCCTGACGCTCCTGGGTGTGTGGGCGGCGGCCAGTTTCCGGCGTGTCTGACCCGGGGATTCTTCCGCCATGCCCGCACCCGCCGTCTATGCCGCCTTGGAAGCCCGCTTCGCCCGCCGGTCGGCGGTGCAGGGGGCGCTGGGGATCCTCAATTGGGACACCCGCACCATGATGCCGGAGGCGGCGATGCCCGCCCGGGCGGAGCAGGTGGCCGCCCTGGAGGGGGTGCTGCACGGCATGCTGGTCGATCCGGCCCTGGCCGATCTGCTGGCGGAGGCCGAGTCGCAGGCATCGGCCCTGGATGACTGGCAGCGGGCCAATCTGGCGGAGATGCGGCGGATGCACGATCTGGCCGCCGCCCTTCCCGCCGATCTGGTGGAGGCATCGGCCCGGGCGACCGCACGGGCGGAGATGCAGTGGCGGGAGGCCAAGCGCAGCAACGATTTCGCCCTGCTTCTTCCCGCCCTGCGGGAGGTGCTGGACCGCCAACGGGAGGAAGCGGCACGGCGCGCGGGCGTTCTGGGCTGCGGCCTCTATGATGCCCTGCATGACCGGTTCGAGCCGGGCAGCCGGGTCGCCGCCTTCGCCCCCCTGTTCGCCGAGTACGCCGACTGGCTGCCCGGCTTCCTGGAGCGGGTGGAGGCGGCACAGGCCGCCCGCCCGGAACCGCTGCCCATGCCCGGTCCCTTCGACCTGTCGGTCCAGCTGGACCTCGCCCGGCAGGTGGCCGGCCGCCTTGGCTTCACCGGACGGCTGGACCGTACGCTCCATGCCTTCTGCGGCGGGGCGGCGGGGGATGTGCGCATCACCACCCGGCTGGACGGGGCGGATTGGTTCAAGGCCTTCAAGTCCAGCCTGCATGAGACGGGGCACGCCCTTTATGAGCTGGGCCGCCCGGCGGCGTGGCTGCACCAGCCGGTGGGGGAGGCGCGGGGGCTGGCCGTGCATGAGAGCCAGAGCCTGATGCTGGACATGCAGGTGGGCCGCCATCCCGCCTTCATCGCCTGGGTGGCGCCGATCCTGGCCGAGGGCTATGGCCGCGGCGGCGACCCGGCCTGGACCGCCCGCAACCTTCAGGCCCGGCTGACGCGGGTGGAGCGCAGCTTCATCCGGGTGGACGCGGATGAGGTGACCTACCCCGCCCATGTCATCCTGCGCTGGCGCCTGGAACAGGCGCTGGTGGAGGGCGGGCTGGACCTGGCCGACCTGCCGCAGGCGTGGAACCAGGGCTTCCGCGACCTGCTGGGTGTCGCCCCGCCCAGCGATGCCCTGGGCTGTCTCCAGGATGTGCACTGGCCGTCCGGCCTTTGGGGCTATTTCCCCACCTACAGCCTGGGGGCCATGATGGCGGCCCAGCTGTTCCGGGCGGCGGCCACGGCCCTGCCGGACCTGGAGGGCGATCTGGCCCGGGGCGATATCGCCCCGCTATTGGGGTGGCTGCGCGACAGCGTCCACCGCCACGGCCGGCGTTTAAGCGCGGATGAACTGCTGATCCGCGCCACCGGCAAACCCCTCGGCATCGCCGACTTCCAGCGGCACCTGGAAGGGCGGTACCTGGGGGAGGGGTGAGGGCGGCCGGGGTTCGGGCTTTTGCGGCGGGTGTCGGATTACGGCGCTCGCGCGCCTAATCCGACCTACGGGCGGTGCTTGGTCCGTAGGTCGGATTAGCGAAGCGTAATCCGACGTTTGTCCGCCCCGGATCCGGCGAAGGGTGTCGGATTACAGCGCTTTCGCGCCTGATCCGCCCTACGGGCTGCGACGTCTCATCGTAGGTCGGATCAGCGAAGCGTAATCCGACACGGCCTCTGCCCCCCAATCCGACACTCCCACCACCCAGCTTATGCCAGCCGGCTGATCTGGCGGTCGGTCAGGTTGCCGGGGACGACGACCAGGGGGATGTCCAGGGTTCCGGCCAGTTGCCCGGCCAGCCAGGAGATCAGGGTGCCGCGGCGCACGGCGGGCGGGGCGGCGCCGACGACCAGGGCATGGATGTCCCCATCCTCCCGGATGGTGGCCAGGATCTCCTCCCCGATGCCGCCTTGGCGAATCTGCAGTTCGGGCGTCAGCCCGGTCAGGCTGCGCACATCGCTCGCCAGGGTGTGAAGCAGCCGTTCCGCATCCTCCCGCTGCTCCTGCTCCATGGCGTCGGCGATGCTCATCCACTCATGGAAATCCACCGGCTCCATGACGTGGAGAAGGGCGACAAGACCGCCGACATTGCGGGCCCGCAGGGCGGCGAAGCGCAACGCGGTGCGCGATTGCGGACTGCCGTCGACACAGACCAGGAACTTGAACGGCTCCTCCGACCCCACCGGACCTGTGCCCCGATTATCCAGAGGGAAGGCGGGCAGACCGGGGTGGGGCAAGCCAGGATTCGGCCGGCCGGCGGGGATCACCAAGCTATCGTTCAGCATCACAGCCTCCCTGTCGTCCCGTCACGCCCCGCTGCCGCTCGGGGCCGGGGCGGATGGGAATGGTGCGGGGTATCCAGGGCAATGATCAGGTGGCGCGCCCCCCACAGGCAGCGGGGGGCGATGGCGATAGGGGGGGGGCGGTATCCGCCGGCCAGACGTGGGGTCAGACCCCGCCGGTCACGTATTCGCGGAGGGATTCCACCTCCTGCACATATTCCTCCAGCCGGTGCTTCACGATGTCACCGATGGAGATGAAGCCGATCAGGCGGCCATGGTCCAGCACGGGCATGTGGCGGAACCGGCCTTGGGTCATCCGCTCCATGATGGAGGCGACGGTGTCCGTCGGCGTGCAGGTGGATACCTTGCGGGTCATGAAATTGGCGACCGGCTGGTCCAGGGCCGCGGCCCCATGCACCGCCACACCGCGGACCAGATCCCGTTCCGACACGATGCCGGCGATGGATCCGTCGGTGTCCAGCGCCAACACCGCACCGATGCGGTTGACGTGCAGAAGCTGGGCCACCGTCGCCACCGACTCCTCCGGCAGGGTGGTGATGATGGTATGGCCCTTGGTCTTCAGGATCGCCGCGACATGCATGGGTCTGCCTCTCCTCCGCTGTTCCCAAGGGCCTGTTCCGGGGGCGCCCGTTCCGCCGCGGCGGGTAGCGGGACGGTCAGCGATACGGTCCGCTGCCGACACTGTCCGCTGCACTGTCCGCTGCACTGTCCGCTGCCGACGCGATCTTGTACAGGCCGTCGGCCCTCATCGGCCTGTTGCTGAAATGGAACGGCATGTTGCGCCGCACACGCAAGCGGATTCGTCACCTTGATGACATGAAAGACAGGAGACCGCACCAAGACCATGGTCATGCAGCCGATCCGCACCGCGCGGGCGGAGTGCATGGCATTACTGGGGCGCAGTTGGGATCGGGGGAGTAAAAAGGGGCGCTCCGCTGGAGCGCCCCTTGCAACAACTTGAGACGATATTTCGGATTTCGACGTTAAGGTCCGGCCCTGCCACTCACCGCGGCACCGCTGCGGTCTGCTGCGGGACCAGGGCCAGGCAGTTCTCCACGATCCGGTAGCACTGGGACAGCCGTGCACTCGGCCCGTCGGAGGCGCTGTTGTAGACCACCTGTTCCACCACCCCGTTGCGGAGCTGGAAGGTCGCCTCGCAAGACCGGGTCTCCACCTCCGTCTGGTCGTGCGGCCAGCCCCAGAAGGGGCTGTAGCTCCACCCGTACCAGGGATGCCAATAGGCCGGGCCCGCCGGGGACGGTACCGGGCGGGAAACCAGCCGCTCACTGGCATAGGTGTAGTAGTCCAGGTTGTCGACATTGGCCTGACGGTCCGGCACCCCGGCGCAGGACAACAGGGTCTGGGCCGGCATGCCGACGAAGGCGCGTTGGGCGAACAGCGCCTGATCCGCCTGGGGATTGGCACAGGCGCCAAGCCCGATCACCACAGCCCCGAGGGAGGCCGCCCGCAGCACCATCGTCCCGAGCCCCGATGCCCGCTTGCCCGTACCGGGCCGGGCAGTGCCGCGCGCCACCGGCGCGGGGCCTGCCTGGGTTCGCATGCTCATCATCTGGGTTACTCCATCATCCTCCGACCCCGCGGCCCACCGCCGACGGGATCAACCACCTGTCGCCCCCTACAGCACAGAACAGGTCTGTGGCAGGAAAAGGGCAGTGACACGGATCACTTTCCGGGGCCTTCACCGATTTTGCGCGGAACCCCGTCATGGGGTCCCAAGGGGCGGCTTGGTGCGTCGGCCCAATGGGCTTCCCCCACCTGGGTGTTGCGATGGGGGTGCAGGGGATAGACCACCTTGTTGTCGGGCCGCTTGTGCTCCCCCACCACCAGCAGTCGGACGGGCGCATCGGTGTTGTTCATGACCGTGTGGGCAATGCCCGTGCCGGGCAAGAAGCCCACCCCGTCGCCGGGGTTCAGGCGATGCAGATTGCCGTCCAGCCACAGGTCGGGATGCCCCTCCAGCACATAGACGAACTCCTCCTCCGTGCTTTCCGCATGGGGCCATGAGGTGCGGCGTCCAGGCGGCAGCACCTCATGGTGGATGCCGATGCGGCGGAAGCCGAAGACCCGGCCGAAGGGGCTGCCGATGGACATCAGCTCCCCATCGCCGGGATATGTCGCCGTATCCGGATCCTGGATCTCCGTCCAGTGTAGGATGCAGTCGGGGCGGATGCAGTCGGGGCGGGCTGTCTCTGTCATGGCGGGCGGACCGGGGTTGAGCAGGGGGGCGATGATGTCCAGAATGACGCAATCCCCCATGTGGGGGAACCCGGCCCGGAGGACAGGCCATGCCCGATTTCGATCCCACCCTTCTTGGCACCTATGCCCTTGCCGCCCTGGCGCTGACGCTCACCCCCGGGCCGGACATGCTCTTCTGCTTCGCCAATGGTGTCGCCCATGGGGCCCGCGGGGCGGTGGCGGCGGCCTTCGGCATCTTCCTGGGCCTGATCATCCACATGACGGCCCTGACCCTGGGCTTGGCGGGTCTGGTCGCCGCCTCCCCCCTGGCGTTCGAGGCACTGTGCTGGGCGGGGGCGGCCTATCTGGTCTGGATGGCGGTGCAGACCTTCCGTAGCCCGCCCACCATGCTTCCGGCGGACGGATCACCGGGGGCTGCGCCCGCCGCCCGCGCCGTGCCGGTGGCGGCCATCGTGCGCGACGGTTTCGTCACCTGCCTGCTGAACCCGAAGCTGCTGCTGTTCTTCCTGTCCTTCCTGCCCCAGTTCATCCGGCCGGAGGCGGGAAGCGTCGCCGTCCAGACCCTGGTGCTGGGGCTGATCCTGGTGGTGCCGGGCTTCATCGTCATCACGGCGGTGGGGATCGGCGGCGGCGGGATCGGTCGCTGGCTGTCCCGGCACCCGACGGTGGCGAAGGTGCAGCATTGGCTGGTGGGCGCGATCTTCCTTGCCCTGGCCGCCCGGTTGCTGCTGGGCGGACGGAACTGATACCCCCGCCGGGGACCGCGACAGAGCCGGATGCTGTGCGTATACTCCCGCCCGGAACGGGATCGCCCCGGGAGGATGGGAATGGATATCGAGCGGTTGCTGGGTTCGTTGGTGGGCTCCGGCCTGCGTCGGAAATCGTCCGATGGCGGGATGCTGCGCAAGGCCGCCTTCTCCCGGGAAGGGATCACCCTTCTGGCCGGCATCGGCATCGCCGCCTATGAGCATTACCGCAGCCGGCACTCACCCGGGCCGAAGGCGCCGATGCCGCCCCTGCCCGGCCCCGGTGCAGCCCATGGCGCCCCGCCGGGTTACAGCACCCCGCCGGTCCATAACGCCCCGGCCCATGGCGCCCCACCGGTCTTCGGCGCTGGGGCCACCCCGCAAGCACCGCCCCTGCCGCCGGCTGCCCCGCCGCCCTTCCCGGGGGCCGCCGCTGGCATCCCTGCAGCACCCGTGCCGCCGCTGCCGGGACTGCCCTGGGGTGGACGGCCCCTGGCCCCGCCGCCCCCGCCGGAGCCGGAGCTGCTTCTGCGCGCCATGGTGCTGGCGGCCCTGGCCGATGGGGTCCTGGACGGAGACGAACGGGCCGCCCTGGCCCGCTATCTGGAGCGGGACGGGGTGACCCCCGCGGAACAGGCCCATCTGGGCCGCCTGCTGGCCGATCCAGGCAGCATCGACGATCTGGCCGCCCTGGTGACCGATCCGGGCACCGCGGCGGAAGTCTGGGCCGCCGCCCGCCTGGCCATCGATCCCGACACCGCGGCGGAGCAGGCCTTCCTGGCCGATCTGGCCGATCGCCTGGGCCTGGATTCCGACGCCCTGGCGGAGATCGAGGCCCGGCTGGAGGAGGCCGGGGCAGGCTGACCCCGCCCGGTATCGCCCGCCACCGCCTGTCATCCACCGACCGGGTGCCGCCCCTGGCTGTCATCCGGACCATCACCCCAACCGCGCACCACCCGATCCGGAGGGACAGCATGACCCAGTGGTTTTTCCATACCTCCCAGCAGCAGGTCGGCCCGCTGGAGGGGCAGACGGCCGTGGACTTCGCCCGCGCCAATCCCGACGCCTTCTGCTGGCGGGCGGGCATGCCCGAATGGCTGCCCGTCCGGACAGTGGCGGAGCTGAGCGGGCACACCAGCCCCTGGGGTGCCGCCGGCATGGCCCCGCCGCCCCCCTCGGCCGGCGCCTTCCAGCGCGGCCGGGCGGATGAGATCGACTTCAAGATCTTCGGGGAGGATATCCAGTTCGTGGAGATCGAGCTGGACCCCGGCGAATCGGCCGTCGCGGAGGCCGGGGCCATGGTCTACAAGGATGCCAGCATCCAGATGAACACCGTCTTCGGGGACGGGTCCGCCGGTGATCTGACCGGCGGCTTCATGGACAAGCTGATGGGGGCGGGCAAGCGCCTGATCACCGGGGAAAGCCTGTTCACCACCGTCTTCACCCATCAGGGCACCGGCAAGGGCAAGGTCGCCTTCGGCGCCCCCTATCCGGGCACCATCCTGGCCCTCAAGCTCTCCGATCTGGGCGGGACCATCATCTGCCAGAAGGACAGTTTCCTGGCCGCAGCCAAGGGTGTCTCCGTCGGTATCCATTTCCAGCGCAAGGTCCTGACCGGCCTGTTCGGCGGGGAAGGCTTCATCATGCAGCGGCTGGAGGGGGATGGCTGGGTCTTCGCCCATGTGGGCGGCTGCGTCGTGGAGCGGCGCCTTGCCCCGGGGGAGGTTTTGCATGTGGACACGGGCTGTGTCGCCGCCTTCACCCCCGATGTGGATTTCGACCTGGTCCAGGCGGGCGGGGTGAAGACCATGCTGTTCGGCGGGGAGGGACTGTTCTTCGCCACGCTGCGCGGGCCGGGGCGGGTCTGGATCCAGTCGCTTCCCTTCTCCCGTCTGGCTGGCCGGATGCTGGCCGCCGCCGCCCCCGGCGGCAGCAAGGGGGAGGGCAGTGTGCTGGGCCCCCTGGGCGGCATGATCATGGGCAACCGCTGATCCGACCCACGGCCGCCACCGTCGCCACCGCCGACACCACGGCCCCACCTTTTCCTTTGTGCCCTGACCGGAGCCTATCGCATGTCCGACGTACAGATTGCCGCCTTCCACGCCCTCATGGAGATGGAGGTGCGGGTGAAGGTGGTGGATATCGGCGCCAATCCCATCGACGCCGAGCCCCCCTATGTCGAGCTGCTGCGCGCCGGTCAGGCAGACGTGGTGGGGTTCGAGCCGAATGAGAAGGCGCTGGAGGTCCTGAATACCCGCAAGGGCCCGAACGAGACCTATTTCCCTCATGCGGTCGGCGACGGTACCCGCCACACCCTGCACATCTGCCAGGCACCGGGCATGACCTCCCTACTGAAGCCGAACCGGGCGGTGCTGGGGCTGTTCCACGGCTTCCCCATCTGGGGCACCGTCCTGCGCACGGTGGAGGTGGACACGGTCCGCCTGGACGATGTGCCCGCGACGGAAGGGGTGGACCTGATCAAGATGGACATCCAGGGCGGGGAGCTGATGGTGCTCCAGAACGCCGAATCGCGCCTGCGCGATGCCCTGGTCATCCAGTCGGAGGTGGAGTTCCTGCCGCTGTATGAGAACCAGCCCCTGTTCAGCGATGTGGAACAGTTCCTGCGCGCCCGCGGCTTCGTCTTCCACCGCTTCTTCCCCCAGGTCAGCCGGGTGATCGAGCCGCTGGTGGTGGGGGACAGCATGTTCTCCGGCCTGAGCCAGCTTGTCTGGGCGGACGGGATCTTCGTCCGGGACTTCACCCGCCTGGACCTGCTCAGCGACCGCCAGCTTCTGGCCATGGCGGCGATCGTCCATGACTGCTACGGCTCCTTCGATCTGGCCCTGCATCTGGTCCGCGCCCATGACCGGCGCACAGGTGGCGCCCTTGCCGCCCGCTACTTCGCCGCCCTGGGCGGGAATCAAGGGTAGGGGGGAGGGGCGGCAGGCCGCCGCGCACCGGTCCTGCCCTTGTGTCCCCTAGGCACACCCGATCGCCGCGGGCCATTGCCGCGGGCCATTGCCGCGGGCGCGAACTGGGTCTAAAACCGCGGCGGACACTGGTCCGGGCGGCAAGGTAGGGCCGCCTTACCCGTTACACCGCCGTGCCACCGCCCCGGTCCAGGAACCGGGTGCTGGAGCCGCCACCTGGGAGAACTGGCCGATGGCCGACAAGGTCCGCATCGAAACCGACAGCTTTGGCCCGATCGAGGTCCCCGCCGACCGTTACTGGGGCGCGCAGACCCAGCGTTCCCTTCAGAACTTCAAGATCGGTGGCGAGCGCATGCCGGCCCCGCTGGTCCGCGCCCTGGGCGTGATCAAGAAGGCGGCGGCCAAGGCCAATGTGAAGCTGGGCGCCCTGGACCCGAAGCTGGGCCAGGCGATCGTGGACGCGGCGGAGGAGGTGATCGACGGCAGCCTGATCGACCATTTCCCCCTGGTCGTCTGGCAGACCGGGTCCGGCACCCAGACCAACATGAATGCGAACGAGGTCATTTCCAACCGCGCGATCGAGCTGCTGGGCGGGGAGATGGGGTCGAAGAAGCCGGTCCACCCCAACGACCATGTCAATATGGGCCAGTCCTCCAACGACACCTTCCCGACCGCCATGCACATCGCCGCGGCGGAGCAGGTGCATCATGAGCTGGTGCCGGCGCTGGAGCATCTGCACGCTGCCCTGGACGCCAAGGCCAAGGAATTCGCGGATATCGTCAAGATCGGCCGCACCCATCTGCAAGACGCGACCCCGATGACCCTGGGTCAGGAATTCGGCGGCTATGCCCAGCAGATCGCCTATGGCGTGGAGCGGGCGAAGGGCACCCTGCCGGCCCTGCTGCGCCTGGCCCAGGGCGGTACGGCCGTCGGCACCGGGCTGAACGCGAAGATCGGCTTCGACGTGGCCGTGGCGGCGGAGGTGGCGGAGATCACCGGCCTTGCCTTCGTCACCGCCCCGAACAAGTTCGAAGCCCTGGCCGCCCATGACAGCATCGTGGAGGCGTCGGGCGTGATGAACACCCTGGCCGTTTCCCTGATGAAGATCGCCAACGACATCCGCATGCTGGGCAGCGGCCCCCGCTGCGGCATCGGGGAGATCAGCCTGCCGGAGAACGAGCCCGGCAGCTCCATCATGCCGGGCAAGGTCAACCCCACCCAGTCGGAGGCGATGACCATGGTCTGCGCCCAGGTGATGGGCAACCATGTGGCCGTCACCCATGCGGGCGCCACCGGCCATTTCGAGCTGAACGTCTTCAAGCCGGTGATGATCTACAACCTGCTCCAGTCGATCCGGCTGATCGCCGACGCGGCCAAGAGCTTCACCGACAATTGCGTCGTCGGGATCGAGGCCAACCGCGACCGCATCGAAAAGCTGATGCATGAAAGCCTGATGCTGGTGACGGCGCTGAACCCCCATATCGGCTACGACAACGCCGCCAAGATCGCCAAGAAGGCCCACAAGGAAGGCACCACCCTGATGCAGGCCGGGATTGAGCTGGGCTTGCTGAATGAGGAGCAGTTCCGCCAGTGGGTGAAGCCGGCGGACATGATCCATCCGCGCTGAGGGGGGAATAGCAGGGATCGGGACGGACCAGACCAAGGGCGGAGGGGGCAGTTCCTCCCGCGAACGCCCCTTCCCTTTGCATAGGCCTATCGTCGGCTCACCCGGAGGTGGTTTTCACCCTTGTCCGTCTGGACGGCGGCGGATGGCTTCCTACCTAATGTGATCGTCATCTGAACCATTGTCCTGTGCAGTAAAGGCGCCGGGCGAGCCGGAGTGTGGGGGAGGCGGTCATGCGCTGTGTGGAATGTGAGCGGGTCCGGGAGGCATCGTTCGACTGGAACCGGGTGCTGCTGTCCTTTCCCATGGAGAATACGCGGGCCAAGGCCCGGGCCCTTCTGGCCTCCCCGCCCGCCGGGGTGACCCCGGTCGATCCGGGTGATCCGGAATGCCTGGCCTTCACCGCCGGGCGGGAGCCGCTGGTGGGTATGCTGCGGGCCCTGGTCGGCACCCTGACGGGGGAGGAGGCGCAGCACACCCGCGCCCTGGTCCTGCCCGATGACCGCCCGCCCACCCTGGCGGAAAGCATGCGCACCACCAGCCTGCGCCAGCTGGCCGCCCGGCTGGAGGGGGGATGGCTGGTCGACATGATCGAGGAGGAGCGGCTGTTCACCCTGGTCCAGCCCATCGTCACCCGAGACGGTGGGCTGTTCGGCTATGAAAGCCTGCTGCGTGGGCGGGATCGGGACGGGGCGGTGGTGCCCGCGGGCCGCCTGTTCGGCACGGCGGAGGCGGCGGAACTGCTGTTCACCCTGGACCTGATCGCCCGGCGCCTGGGAATCGAGGCGGTGGGCGGGGCGAATGGTGCCGGGGCGAATGGTGCCGGCGCCGGGACAAGCCGTCAAACCCAGGCCAAGGCCTTCATCAACTTCAACCCGTCCAGCATCTACGACCCCGATTTCTGCCTGCGGGAGACGGCGGGCTTCATCGCCCAGGCGGGCCTGCGCCCGGAAAACGTGGTGTTCGAGGTGATCGAGAGCACGGAGGTGAAGGACCGCGCCCATCTGCGCTCCATCCTCGGCTACTACCGGGAGGCGGGGTTCAAGATCGCGCTGGACGATGTCGGTGCCGGGTTCTCCGGCCTGACCCTGCTGGCCGAACTGCACCCGGACATCGTCAAGATCGACATGGGGTTGGTCCAAGGTGTGGCGGCGGAGCCGTTCAAGCAGTCCATCGTCCGCCACCTGATCGAACTGACCCATGAGGGCGGGGCGCTGGCCCTGGCCGAAGGGGTGGAGACGGAGGCGGATGCCGATTGGCTGCGCCGGGCGGGGGTGGACCTGCTCCAGGGCTATCTCATCGGGCGGCCGCAGGTGCCGGCGGTGGCGATGGCCCGGGCCTGACGGGTTATCGTAACGGGGGACACCTGTCCCGGTCCCTGTCGGTTCATTCGGATCTGATCGACATGGGGCGCGTGCCCGATTATCTATCAAATCCATGACCAGCAAATCCGAAGAGACATTGGCGGCCCGAATCAGCCGGACCCTGGCGGATCGGATCATCGCTGGCGCGATCGAGCCCGGGTCGCGGCTGCGCCAGGATCACATCGCCCAGGAATTCAACGCCAGCCATGTGCCGGTGCGGGAAGCCTTCCGCCGTCTGGAGGCGCAGGGGCTGGCCGTCAGCGAGCCGCGCCGCGGCGTGCGCGTCGCCGGATTCACCCTGGCCGATGTGCGGGAGGTGGCGGAGATGCGGGCCGCCCTGGAAGTGCTGGCCCTGCGCCATGCCGGGCCCCACCTGACCCCTGCCATCTTGGATGCGGCTGAGGAAGCGATGAAGGCCGGCGACTCATCCCCCGATGTCCGCTCCTGGGAAGAGGCGAACCGCCGATTTCACCGCTTGATCGTTGAGCCTTGCCGCATGCCACGGCTGCTGGGGACGATCGATGATCTGCACGCGGCCAGCGCCCGATTCCTGTTTTCCGCTTGGCGGTCCAATTGGGAAACCCGCACCGACCACGACCACCGCGCCATCCTGGCCGCCCTGCGCAAGGGGGAGGTGGAGACCGCCTGCGCCACGCTCGCCCGGCATGTCCAATGGATCGGCCACCGCCCGGTGCCTGTCGCCGGCGGGCGCAACCGGGATTTCTTCGCCATCAACGGCTGATACTATCTACATAAGGCTTGCGATCCCGCCCTGGAGTGGGGCTATTATCGATGAACAGACAAATTATCTATAATATTCAGGAGCAGAGATGAGTTCGGGCTTCCCCTTCGCGCGGGCATCCCTTCTGCCGGTGGCCAGGACCGCGACCGGGCACGCCGCCGGGCACGCCGCCGGGCACGGTGCCAGGACCGGTGCCAGGTATGCGGCCGGGACGGTGGCGATCCTGGCTGCGGCGGTGTCCACCCCGGCCGCGGCCCAGGTGGCCCAGGCGGCCCTGTCCACCGGTCCCGGCCCCGCCCGGAGCGGGGGCGTGATCGAGGAGATCGTGGTGACCGCCCGCCAGCGGGGGGAGGGTGCCCAACGCACCCCCGTGACCATGACCGTGCTCTCCGCCGACCGGATCGAGGCAGCGCAGATCGACGGTATTGCCGATATTGCCAGCCGCAGCCCCGGCCTGGTCGTCAGCGATCCCTTCGGCCGGTTCAACCCGGCCCCGGCCATCCGCGGCCTGACCCAGCCCGGCACGGGGGAGGAGCCGTCGGTCGGCTTCTTCATCGACGGGGTCTATGTCTCCGGACGCAGCTCCATCAACCTGTTCCTGGACGATGTGGCGCGGGTGGAAGTGCTGAAGGGTCCGCAGAACGCCCTGTTCGGCCGCAACACCTTCGGCGGGGCGGTCAGCATCGTCACCCGCAAGCCGGGCGACACGGTGGACGGGTTCGTTGAAGCCGGCCTGGGCAGCAAGGGCCGACGGGAGGTATCGGCCGCCGTGTCGACCCCGCTGATTCCGGGGAAGCTGGCCGCACGCCTGTCCTTCGCGTCGGACGCCTATGACGGGTTTTAC
>JBJOKR010000093.1:0-17895 GCA_046045995.1 Pseudomonadota bacterium
GGCCCAGGGCCCGACCAAGCGACTGCTGGCCGGTGACCTGATCCGCCGGCTGAAGACCCGCTTCGGCCCCGGCGGGTTGATGCATTTCGGCCAGGGCAAGTGGTACCCGGGGGAAAGCCTGCCGCGCTGGGCGCTGCAGCTTTACTGGCGGCGGGACGGGGACGCGCTGTGGACCCATGCCGAATACCAGGCGGATGAGCGGATCGATTACGGCTTTGGCATCGACCATGCGGAGCGGTTCATGACCCGCCTGGCCGAGCGGTTGCGCGTGCCGGCGGCATACGCCCGGCCATCCTTCGAGGACCCGTGGCATTACATCCAGAAGGAACGCAAGCTCCCCCTGAACGTCGACCCCTTCGATGCGAAGCTGGAGGATGAGGAGGAGCGGGCCCGCCTGGCCAAGGTGTTCGAGCAGGGGCTGGCAACACCCATCGGCTATGCCCTGCCGCTGAACCGGCGGCATGAGGCGACGGGCCCGGTCTGGCTGTCATCGGCCTGGCCCCTGCGGTCGGAACGGCTGCTGCTGGTGCCGGGGGACAGTCCACTCGGCTACCGGTTGCCGCTCGGCAGTCTGCCCTGGGTTTCCCAGGGGGATTATCCCCATGCCCCACCCCAGGACCCTCTGGACGACCGCCCGCCCTTGCCGACCCGGGAGGAGTTGGAGCGGCAGATGGCCCTGCACCTGGGCCAGAGGGAGGGGGTGGACAAGCACCGGCGGATGGCCGATGTGCGCGATGGCACCTCCGCCCGCAACCCGGACAAGGGCGAAAGCGCGTGGTGGGTGGTGCGGACCGCCATCTGCGTGGAACCGCGCAATGGCTGCCTTTATGTCTTCCTGCCCCCGTGCTCCCATTTGGAGGACTGGATCGAGCTGATGGCCCAGGTTGAGGCCACGGCGGTTGAGCTGGAGATGCCGGTGGTGTTGGAGGGCTATCCTCCGCCCCGCGACCCACGCCTGAACTCCATCGCCGTCACCCCGGACCCGGGCGTGATCGAGGTGAACATCCACCCCGCCCATTCCTGGGATGAGCTGTCGCGCAACATCGTCTCCCTATACGAGGATGCGCGCCAGTCCCGCCTTGGGACGGAGAAGTTCGCCATCGACGGCAAGCATGTGGGCACCGGTGGGGGCAACCACATCGTCGTCGGCGGGCCGACGCCGGCGGACAGCCCCTTCCTGCGCCGACCGGACCTTCTGCGCTCCCTTCTGACCTATTTCCAGAACCATCCCAGTCTGTCCTTCCTGTTCAGCACCATGTTCATCGGGCCGACCAGCCAGCACCCGCGGGTGGATGAGGCGCGGCATGACAGCCTGTATGAGCTGGAGATCGCCTTCCGCACCCTGGACCAGTGGGGGGCGAATCCGCCGCCCTGGCTGGTGGACCGGGCTTTCCGTCATCTGCTGGTGGACGTGCAGGGCAATACCCACCGGTCGGAATTCTGCATCGACAAGCTGTACAGCCCCGACAGCAGTGCCGGCCGTCTGGGCCTGCTGGAACTGCGTAGCTTCGAGATGCCGCCCCATGCGCAGATGAGCCTGGTGCAGCAGTTGCTGCTGCGCAGCTTCATCGCCTGGTTCTGGCGGGAGCCATACCGGGCGAAGCTGGTGCGCTGGGGGACGGAACTGCACGACCGGTTCATGCTGCCCCATTACGTGATTCAGGACGTGCAGGATGTGGTGACGGATCTGCGCGGCGCCGGTTATGCCTTCGATGAGACCTGGTTCACGCCGCATGTGAATTTCCGGTTCCCCATGCTGGGATCGGTGACCCAGCGAGGCATGACGCTGGAACTGCGGACGGCGCTGGAACCTTGGCATGTGCTGGGGGAGGAACCGGGCGGCGGAGGAACCGTGCGCTACGTGGATGCGAGCCTGGAGCGGTTGCAGGTGAAGCTGTCCCATGCGGCCGGCGACCGCTACCGCGTCACCTGCAACGGCCGGCTGGTGCCCCTGCGCCCGACGGGCACGGAGGGGGAGAGCGTGGCCGGCGTCCGCTTCCGCGCCTGGCAGCCCGCCACCTGTCTGCACCCGACCATCCCCGTCCACTCCCCCCTGGTGTTCGATATCTTGGACACCTGGACAGGGCGGTCCATCGGCGGCTGCACCTATCACGTCTCCCACCCTGGCGGGCGGAACTTCACCACCTTCCCGGTCAATGCAAACGAGGCGGAGGGGCGGCGCTTGGCAAGGTTCTTCCCCTTCGGGCACACTCCGGGACCGATGGCGGCTCCGGTGGAGATCCGGAACCCCGATTTCCCGCTGACCCTCGACCTGCGCCTTGGCTGACCCCGCCCTCAGACTACCCGCCGGGCAACCTTCCCTGTTCGGGGAGGCCGACAGCATCGGCTATGGCGCCGGCCCCGTCTGGGACGAGATGGTGACCGGAACCGGAAAGCTGCGCCCGCACTGGCAGCGGTTCCTGTCGGCCCATGGCCCCTTCACGCCAGAGGAGATGGCGGCACGGTGGGATTCGGCCCGGCGGCTGCTGTCCCAAAACGGGGTGACATACAATCTGTATGCGGAGAACGGGGGGCTGGAGCGGCCCTGGCCCCTGGATCCGGTGCCCCTGCTGCTTCCGGCGGAGGAATGGCGCACCATCGCCGAGGGGGTGCGCCAGCGTGCCCGCCTGCTGGAGGCGGTGCTGGACGATCTGTACGGATGCCAGACCCTGCTGACAGACGGGGTGCTGCCGCCGGGGCTGGTCTTCAACGATCCGGGATACCTGCGCGCCTGTGTGGGCGTGCCACCGCCGGGGGGTATCCGGCTGGTGCTGTTCGCCGCCGACCTGGTCCGGGGGCCGGACGGGGTGTGGCGGGTACTGGCCAGCCGCACCCAGTCCCCCACCGGGGCCGGCTATGCTCTGGAGAACCGGGTCGTCCTGTCCCAGACCCTGGCGGATTCGTTCCGGAGCTGCAACGTCGACCGGCTGGCGCCGTTCTTCGAAGGGCTGCGGGCCACATTGGCCCGGATCGCCCCCCGCCGGTCAGGGCCCGACGGCAGCGCACGGGCCGTGTTGCTGAGCCCCGGCCCCTTCAATGAGGCGTATTTCGAGCATGCCTACCTGGCCCGCTACCTGGGCCTGACCCTGGCGGAAGGGGCGGACCTGACCGTGCGGGACCAGTCGGTCTATCTGAAGACCCTGGCCGGGCTGGAGCGGGTGGATGTCATCCTGCGCCGCGTCGATGACGACTGGTGCGACCCGCTGGAACTGAAGCTGGACAGCGCGCTGGGCGTGCCCGGCCTGACCCAAGCGGTGCGGGCCGGCAATGTGGCTGTGGCCAACGCCCTGGGCTCCGGCCTGACGGACAGCCCCAGCTTCACCCCCTGGATGCCCGGCCTGTGCCGCCGCCTTCTGGGGGAGGAGCCGGTGCTGGCCGATGTGCCGACCCTGTGGGGCGGGCAGCCGGACCAGTTGGCCGTGCTGCTGGAGCGGATGGAGGGGCTGTCGCTGCGCCCCGCCTTCTCCGCCCAGGCGGCGGCGAAGGCGGTGTTCGGACCGGACCTGACCCGCGATCGCAGGGCCGACCTGTCCGCCCGCATCCGCCTGCGCCCCCATGCCTGGGTCGGTCAGGCAGCCACCCCGCCCAGCACGGCACCTGTCTGGAAGGACGGGCGGGTGGAGGCGCGGCCGATGGTGCTGCGCGTCTTCCTGTGCGCCACCGGTACGGGCCGCGACCGGGATTGGATCTGCATGCCCGGTGGCCTTGCCCGGATCAGCGCCGATGGGCGCTATCCCGCCGTCTCCCTGCAGGAGGGGGCGGGGGCGAAGGATGTCTGGGTCGTGGGTGGAAGCCCCTGCGCCCCCGCCCGACGCCGCCAGACCGGGCCGGAGGCTGGGCGTACGGAACCAGCGCCCGTTCCGGGCGACATGCCCAGCCGGGCCGCCGACCATCTGTTCTGGGTCGGCCGCTATGCCGAGCGGGCGGATGCGGCCGTGCGCCTGCTGCGGGCCGCCGCCTCCCGCATGTCCGATGACAGCCGCCCGGGCGCGGTGGAGGAACTGGGCCCCTTGCTGCGCATGCTGGGCTGGTCCGGCATGGTGCCGACCGCCATCGCGGAGACAGCACCCAGCCGCACGCCCGAAGCGGAGATCCTGCGCACCATGCGCAAGGCGCTGGAAATCGTGGGCGATCCCGCCAATCCCGGCGGACTGCGGGCAACGATCGAGCGGCTGAAGCGTTCTGCCCAGAGTGTGCGCGACCGCCTTCCGCCCGATTTCAACCGGCTGCTGTCGGTGATGGCAGCGGCGGTGGGCCAGCCCCTGCGGGGCGATCCCGCGGGGCTTCAGCTGCATCTGGATGATCTGGCGACCGGTTTGTCCGCCTTGGCTGGGCTGGAGCAGGACGGGATGAGCCGCGGCCATGGCTGGCGCTTCGTCGTCATGGGCCGGCGGCTGGAACGGGCAATCGGCATCGCCGCATCCCTGGTCGGCAGCGGTATCACCCGGCCCCAGTCGGATCCCACCCCGGCGCTGGAGGTGCTGCTGGAACTGGCCGATGCGCGCACGGCCTATAGCGAGCGCTTCCCCGCCGGCATCAAGCGGGAACCGGCCCTGTGCCTTCTGCTTGCGGATGAGGAGCATCCCCGGTCCCTGGTTTTCCAGTTGGACAAACTGGCCAAATCCCTGTCGAAGATCCCCCCGGCGCCGCCGACGGACAGCGGCGTCAGCCCCACGGATCTTGCCCGGTCGCTGGTGGAAACGGCGGCGAAGCTGGTGCGCGATCCGGCCCCGGCCCGCGATCCCGCCGCCCTGACCGGCCTGACGGAACGGCTGAACGGCCTTCTTCCCGAAGTATCCAACCTCCTGTCCCAGGCCTATTTCGCCCATGTCTTCGCCCGACCGCAATGAGGCGGGGCGGAAGGATCGGGGTGATCCCGTCCGCTACCGCTGCCGCCACGTCACCCGCTATGGCTATATCGACACGGTCACATCCTCACAGTTGCTGGCCCATCTGTCGCCACGGCCCCATCCGCGCCAGGCGGGCGGCGTCGGGGACCTGCTGATCCTGCCCACCCCGGCCCAGTTCATCCCGCGGCTGGACAGCTTCGGCAATCCGACCACCTATGCCAGCATCCAGACACCGCATCGCGAACTGGTCGTCACCTCCGTGCTGGAGGTGACGATCCGCCCGCCGCCGCCGTTCAATCCAGCAGCCTCGCCAGCCTGGGAACTGGTGCGCGGACTGGCCGACCTGGACCCCGGCGCGGCGGAATTCCTGGCCCAGAGCCCGCGGGTGCCTGTGCCCGATTCCGGATTGGTCGGCTATGCCGCCCCAAGCTTCGCCCCCGGCCGCTCCGTTGCCGCCGCCGCCATCGACCTGATGCGGCGCATCCACAAGGATTTCGCCTTCAAGCCGGGGGCGACGACGGTCAGCACCCCGGTGGGGGAGGTGTTGGCCCAGCGCCGCGGCGTCTGCCAGGATTTCGCCCATGTGATGATCGGCTGCCTGCGCGGACTGGGCGTTCCAGCCCGCTATGTCAGCGGCTATCTGCGAACCCTGCCGCCGCCGGGCCAGCCGAAGCTCCAGGGGGCGGATGCCAGCCATGCCTGGGTCCAGGCCTGGTGCGGGCCCGATCTGGGCTGGATCGACCTGGACCCCACCAACGCCACCCTGGCGGAAACAGACCACATCACCGTCGCCTGGGGCCGGGATTACGACGATGTCTGCCCGCTGCGCGGCGTGATCCTGGGCGGCGGTGCCCATACGGTGAGCGTGGCGGTGGATGTGGAGGAGATCGGGTAGGGCGCAGGCCCGCGACCCGGTCCCCGTGCGGTCCTGGGCCACACGCGCCCTATGCCCCGCGTCCGGTGGCGATCCAGGCTTCGCGCACCGCCGTCACGTCCAGGCGGCCGAACCCGTCCATATAGCGCCGGCTTGCGATCAGGTAGCTATCCTTGTGCTGTCGCTGCCAATCCGTCAGGTCCCAGGCCAGTTCAACGGTGCGGATGGTCGGGGCGGAGGTGCACACCAGGGCGGTCAGGGCCCCGCGCCGGGAGCAGACCACCGGCCGCTCCGTCAGCAGCAGCTCCAGCCCCTCGAAGAACTGCACCCGCTCCCGCTCGATCGCGGAGCGCAGGGGCACCAGCAGCCCCTCCACCTGCCCGTCCGAATGCGGCAGAACGGTGGGATACACCTCCTCCGCCACGGTCAGCCGCCGATAGCCGGGCAACACTGCCGCCACCCCCTCCCCCGCCGGGCTCTCCCGCCCAAGGACAAGGCTTCGAACGTCAGGGTCCATCAGGGTGCCATAGGCGAAGAGGAGCATGGGCGGTGGGATCAGCCCTTCGACGGCGGCACGTAGCCCACGGTGACGGGGAGACGGCGGCTCAGCTCCTCCACCCGGCCGCGAAGCTCGATCACATCCGACCGCTCTTCCAGCCGGGCGACACGGGTATCAAGCTGGCGCAGGGTGGCCTTGACCTCGACCATGTCGGATTTCAGGCCGGCGACATCCGTCTTCAGGCCGGCGACATCCGTCTTCAGGCCGGCGACATCCGTCTTCAGGCCGGCGATATCACCCGCCATCACGGTCAGAACCGGCTCCAACCGGCGAAGGATCTGCAGCGCTTCATCGGACATGGTTTTACCCCACTCCCATCACCAGATGGATACTAGATCATGCGGGTATCCTTGTCACGCGCAAGTGGTGTCACGCCGCCTGGGTCGTCACACTCTTGTTCTGCTCCCGCGTCTTCAGCAGCCGAATGTGGGGATAATCGTCCTGCAACCGGTTCAGGGTCCAGGAATTGCGGGCGAGGAAGACCAGGGCGCCGTCATGATCCTCCGCCAGGTCGCCGCGCTTGGCATCCACGAAGGCCTTCAGCTTCACCGGATCGTCGCATTCCACCCAGCGGGCGCTGTCATAGCCTGCCGTCTCGAACCGGCCCTTCAGCCCGTATTCCGCTTCCAAGCGGGAGGCTAGGACCTCGAACTGGAGTTGGCCGACCACGCCGACCACCCAATCGGCACCGACCATGGGCTTGAACACCTGGGACGCCCCCTCCTCCGCGAAATGCTCCAGCGCCTTGCGCAGGTGCTTCACCTTCAGGGGATCGTCCAGGCGCACACGCTGAAGCAGTTCGGGCGCGAAGCTGGGCACGCCGGTGTAGCGCAGCTCCTCCCCCTCCGTCAGGGTGTCGCCGATGCGCAGGGTGCCGTGGTTGGGGATGCCGATGATGTCCCCGGGGAAGGCGTCCTCCGCCAGTTCCCGGTCGCGGGCCAGGAACAGAACGGCGTTGTTCACCGCCAGGGTCTTGCCCGAGCGCATGTGCTTCAGCTTGATGCCCCGCTTGAACTGGCCGGAGCACAGGCGGAAGAAGGCGATGCGGTCGCGGTGGTTGGGGTCCATGTTGGCCTGGACCTTGAAGACGAAGCCGGTGACCTTCGCCTCCTCCGGTTCCACCGCCCGGGTATCGGCCTTCTGCGGCCGGGGCGGCGGGGCGTATTCGGCCAGACCCAGCAGCAGTTCCCGCACCCCGAAATTGTTGATGGCGGAGCCGAAGAAGACCGGCGTCTGATGGCCCGACCGGTAGGTTTCCAGGTTGAAGACGGGGCAAACACCCCGCACCATCTCCACATCCTCCCGCAGCTTGGCGGCCAGGTCGGCGGGGATCAGCTCATCGATCTTCGGATCGTCGATGCCATGGCACTCGATACCGTCGGAGGCCACATCGCCCTGGCGGCGGTCCATCAGGATCAGCCGGTCGCGGATCAGGTCGTAGCAGCCCTTGAAATCCTGCCCCGACCCGATGGGCCAGGAGGCGGGCGTCACCTCAAGCTGCAGATCCTGCTCGATTTGGTCCATCAGGTCGAACGGGTCCCGCGCCTCCCGGTCCATCTTGTTGATGAAGGTGGCGATGGGCACGTCGCGCATCCGGCAGACCTCGAACAGCTTGCGGGTCTGGCTCTCGATGCCCTTGGCGGCGTCGATCACCATGACCGCGCTGTCGACCGCCGTCAGCGTCCGGTACGTGTCCTCGGAGAAATCCTCGTGGCCCGGCGTATCGACCAGGTTGAAGGTGCGGTCGGCATAGTCGAAGTTCATGACGGAGGCGGTGACGGAAATCCCGCGCTCCCGCTCCACCTTCATCCAGTCCGACCGCGCCCGCCGCTGCTCACCCCGCGCCTTGACCGCACCGGCCATCTGGATGGCCCCGCCGAACAGCAGCAGCTTTTCGGTGAGTGTGGTCTTGCCAGCGTCCGGATGCGCGATGATCGCGAAGGTCCGACGCTTTTCGACTTCGGTTTCGAGGATGTTGGCGGGCATGGGGAACTCTGGTGTCAGGTCTGGCGGTGGTCGGGCGAAGGGCCGGTTGCCCGGCGGTTTGTACCCTTGGATGCGAGCCCAAGGAAGACCAGGATGGCCGTATCGACGCGACCCAGATCCTCTTCCGACAGGGCACCGACCCGGCGCCCCAGATTCTAGCGCCGCATGGTGGCGATCTTGTCCACCATGATGCGACCCGCTGCCGTCAGGCGGTTGTCCGGTGTCGGAACGATCAGCGGCCGGATCAGATAGGCATGGGTCGGATCGGGGGTGAACCCGCAGACCGTGACCGACGGGGTCGCCGCGAACGCATCCTCCTGGATGATCAGCAGGGGACGCGGCTTGCCGACATAGTCGCTGCCGCCCGCCGCGGTCCAGATCTCGCCCCGCCTCATTCCGGCCAGGGCTCCTGGACCGCCTCAATGAAGGCCTGATCGGCCGGTTCATCGCGGCTTGCGGCCAGCAGAAACGCCTGTCGCCGCGTCTCCTCCCGGAAGCCGGGCGTCCGCACGTCCGGTACCCAGAACTGGATCGGCCGCAGACCCTGGGCCCGTAGCCGTTGCCGGCGGAGTTGCACCTTGTCGCGGGACGAGGGAGCCGCCTTGGTCATGATCTGTTTCCCGGCTGGTTACATGTAACCTAATCCAGGGGGCCGCCCCCTGCAAGACGGCCCCAACATCACATAGATGGACGGCTTAACACCCGGCAGAGCCCGGTCACCCCTGGCGCGGGGCGCGGCGCATGGGGGCTCCGGCGTGACCACCGCCACCCGCGGCGCGGGCAGGGCGGGCTTCGCCGCGGAACTCGCGGTGCTCGCGGGCCGGGCGGGCTTCGCCGGCGGCACCGTGGGCGCGGTCGTCCCGGCGGGGCTTGCCGGCCCAGTCGCCACGAGGGCCGCCGCCGGCACCGGCATTGCCGCCGCCATGGCTCTTATGGCCGAAGGACTTGGCACCGAAGGGCCGGCCGGCCCCGCCGCCCGGGCCGCCCTTGAAGCCGCCGGGCTTGCGCACCGGATCGGGGGCCGGCTCCAGCCCCGGCAGGGTGCTGAACACCGCCCGCTCGTTGGTGTAGCGCTCGATCGCCTTGACCAGCCCGATTTCATGCCGGGTGAACAGGCTGTAGCTGATGCCCGTGGCCCCGGCGCGGCCGGTGCGGCCGATGCGGTGGACGTAATCCTCCGCATTGCGGGGCAGGTCGAAATTGATCACATGGGTCAGGTCGGCCACATCGATGCCGCGGGCGGCCACATCGGTGGCGACCACAACCCGCACCCGCCCCTGCTTCAGGGCGGCGACGACGCGGTTGCGGTCACGCTGCTGCAAATCGCCATGCAGGGCGGCGGCGGCCTGGCCCTTGTCGTGCAGCAATCCGGCAATGCGGTCGGCGTCGCGCTTGGTGGCGGTGAAGACGATGCCGCTCTGGAAGGACGCATCCTCCAGCAGCCGCACCAGCAGCTTCTCCTTGTGGTCCAGCCCGTCGGCCTTCAGCCAGCGCTGGTCGATACTGGCGGAGGTGACAACCTGGCCCGCAACGTCGATCCGCACGGGATCGTTCAGCAGGGTCTTGGCCAACTTGGTCGCGACGGGGTCCAGCGTCGCAGTGAACATCATGGTCTGCCGCGTCGCGGGGCAGGCGGCGGCGATTTCCTCCACCGCGTCGCGGAAGCCCATGTCCAGCATCCGGTCGGCCTCATCCAGGACCAGGAGCTCGATCCCGGACAGATCGATCCGGTCGCGGCCCATGTGGTCCAGCAGGCGGCCGGGGGTGGCGACGATCAGGTCGATGCGGCGGCGCAGCATCTCCAGCTGCATGCGATAGGGCATGCCGCCCAGGATGGCCCCGGTATGGATGCGGCCGAACTTGCTGAAGGTCTTCACGCTGTCCAGCACCTGCTGCGCCAGCTCGCGGGTCGGCGTCAGCACCAGCACGCGGGGGCCCCAATGGGCCTCCTGCCGCTGGACATTGGCGATGCGCTGGAGTGCTGGCAGCACGAAGGCGGCGGTCTTGCCCGTGCCGGTATTGGCGGAGGCCAGGACATCACGCCCGGACAGCGCCGGGGGAAGGGCCTCGGCCTGGACCGGAGTCGGGGCGGTGAAGCCCAGCTCGTCGATCGCGCGCAGAAGGTTTTCGGAAAGGCCCAGGTCGTGGAAGGTCACGTCGGTCATGCTACTCTTTCAAACTCCCGAACGGGCTCCCCCCCGCGGCGCCATCGGCCGCAGGATGCGAACGCCCGTGATGCGGGATCCCGGAAACGGGATCCGCGTTGGCGGACGAGCGGCTCGGTTTGTTCGGAAGGTGGGGAGCAGCGCGACCGGGAAGATTCCACCGGCACGATACAGGCACGACCCGAAAATTCGACGGGGCGTGCGCGTTGGTGCCGGACCAGATCCTTGCCGACACCGGGGGCCCCTCAGCCACTCAGGTGATGGCACTGGATATGGGATGCGGGGCCCCGGGGTCCAGGGAAATCCCACACACGCCACCCCCGCGCCGGACGCAGGGCAGAGGGGGGCGGCCATGTGCCGGCAATCCGCCGACCTCCGGACCGGCAACTGTTCCCCGTCGCGTCGGGCCTTCCCCTTCGCGCCAGGCCTTCCCCTTAGCGTCGGGAAAGTCCACACTCCTGTCATGGAAATCGGCGGGCGGAACCCGTGCCGCTGGAGAAGAAACCAGGGACGATCACGTCAGGGAGCATCCATGTCCATCCGCACGACCCTTCTTCGCGCCGCCTCCACCATAGGGCTGATGGCGGCCGCCGCCCTCTCGCCGGCGATGATGCCAGGATTGTCCGCGGCCCAGGCCGCCGAAACCACGCTGATCCATGCCGGGACCGTCCTGGCGATCCCCGGCGAACGGCCGAAGACGGAACAGACCATCATCATTCGCGACGGCAAGGTGGCGGAGATGCGGGACGGTTACACCGATCCGGCCGCGGTGGGCGCCGCCGATGCCCGGGTCGTCGACCTGAAGACCGGATTTGTGCTGCCCGGCCTGATCGACAGCCATGTGCATATCATGAGCGAGCTGGGGCCCCTGTCCCGGGTGGAGCGGTTCGAGCTGGACCGGGAGGATATCGTCCTGAACGGCGCCCTGTTCGCCGAGCGCACACTCCAGGCCGGATTCACCACTGTGCGCGACCTGGGCTCCCCCTCCCGGTCGCCCTTCGCGCTGCGCGACGCGATTGAGGCGGGGAAGGTTCCGGGCCCGACAATCGTGGCAGCGGGGCGCATGCTGTCCATCACCGCCGGCCACGGGGATATCAACGGCCTGAACGAGGAGCTGACCGAAGCTCTCCATGACATGCACGCGGAAAACGTCTGCGACGGGGTGGATGACTGCCGCCGGGCGGTGCGCGAACAGGTCCGCAACGGTGCCGATGTGATCAAGCTGGCGACGACGGGCGGTGTCTTGTCCAACATCGCCGCCGGAACCGGCCAGCAGATGTTCGATGATGAGATCCGGGCCATCGTCGAAACCTCCAAGCTGATGGGCAAGAAGGTGGCGGCCCATGCCCATGGCACGGCCGGCATCAACGCCGCCCTGCGGGCCGGTGTCGACAGTGTGGAGCACGGAAGCTACCTGGACGATGAAAGTGTGAAGCTGTTCCGCCAGTCCGGTGCCTGGCTGGTGCCCACCCTTCTGGCCGGGGCCACCGTGGTGAAGCTGTCGGACAACAGCCCCACCCTGACCGACGCACAGAAGCAGAAGGCGCGGGAAGTCGGCACCATCATGCAGATCAACTTCGGCAAGGCCATCCGGGCAGGCGTGAGGGTCGCCTTCGGCACCGACAGCGGCGTCAGCCCCCATGGCACGAATGCCGAGGAGTTCGCCCTGATGGTGAAGGCGGGCATGGCCCCCGCCGATGCCATCCAGGCCGCCACCGTCAACGCCGCCACCCTGCTGGGACGGGAGGATCGGGTGGGCACCCTGGAACCCGGCAAGGACGCCGACATTATCGCCGTCAGCGGCAACCCGCTGGAGGATGTGACGGCCCTTCGCACGGTCGATTTCGTCATGCGCCGGGGCGTCATCCACCGCCAGGGCGGGGAGCGGCAGACCTTCGTTCCGAAATCCTGACCGGACCCGTGATCACCGGGTCGTGATCACCGAACCCGCGATAACCTGGGTGTGATCACCGGGGCGGGGGGGCCCCGGCCCCCTCCCCCCAACCCTTTGGATTTCGGGCAAAGCCGCCCTCACACACCCTCGTACAGATCATCCAGTGTGATCGCGGCACCGTTCAGGCAGGCGGGCAACACCTCCCCCTGCCCGATCACATCGCGGACAAACCAGCCGTCCGCCTGCCGGGACCAGTGCTGGACCCACCGATCCTCACTGCCGACCAGCAGGATGTCCCGGACACTGGGCAGGGTGGTGTATCCCGGCACCTTGCGACCCCGGTCATGGTCCATGGTGGACGGGGACAGCACCTCCACCACCAGGACCGGGGCGGAAAGGCCCTGCCCGTCCCGGGCGCGGCCGGTGCAGGTGACGATCAGATCGGCCTGCCAGTAGTTCCAGTCACTGCCGGCGGGGGGGCGGATACCAGCCTCCGCCACCACGCGGCAGCCGGGAGGCAGATGCCGCTTCAACGCGGCACCGAGGTTGACCACCACCGTGCCATGGGCCTCCGACGGCGGGGCCATGGCGCGAAGGTGACCATCGACCAACTCATAGCGGGTGTCAGTCCCATCCTCGAAGGACAGGAATTCCTCCACCGGCATCAGCTTTTCCGCCGCATGATCAGGCATCGCCACCTCCCGCCCAAACCCAGCGCGGTGTCAGGATGGGGCCGGACCGGGCCTGAATCAAGACCGGCCCGCGGGCAGAACCCGGGGCCGGTCAAGGGACGGTCAGGGGACGGTCACGGCCCCGCTCACTCCGCCGCTTCTGCCGTGGTCACCTCCAGCGGGGGGACGTTCCAGATCTCCTCCGCATATTCCATGATGGTGCGGTCGGAGGAGAACCAGCCCGTATTGGCGGTGTTCAGGATGGCCCGGCGGGTCCATTCGTCCTTGTCGCGGTAAAGTTCCACGGCATTGGCGTGGGTGTTGCAGTAATCCTCGAAATCCGCGGTCACCAGGAAGAAGTCGGAATTGTAGAGATTGTCCACCAGGGGCCGGAACCGCGCCGGATCATCGGGGGAGAAGGTGCCCGACCCGATCATGTCCAGCGCCCGCTTCAGGCGCGGGTTGGCGGCGATCACGTCCCGTGGGCGGAAATCACCCGTGCGGCGCAGGTCCGCCACCTCCTCCGCCGTCAGGCCGAAGATGAAGATGTTCTCGGCCCCCACATGCTCCCGGATCTCCACATTCGCGCCGTCCAGGGTGCCGATCGTGAGCGCGCCGTTCAGCGCCAGCTTCATGTTGCCGGTTCCCGACGCCTCCAGCCCGGCGGTGGAGATCTGCTCGGACAGGTCGGCGGCAGGCATCACCACCTCCGCCTGGCTGACATTGTAATTGGGCAGATAGACCAGCTTCAGCTTGCCGCGGATGACCGGATCGCCGTTGATCACCGTGGCGATGTCATTGGCGAGTTTGATGATCAGCTTGGCCATGTGGTAGCCGGGGGCGGCCTTGCCGGCGAAGATCTTGGTCACGGGCACGAAATCCACGGTCGGATTGTCCCGGATCTCATTGTACAGCGCCACGGTCTGCAACAGGTTCAGAAGCTGGCGCTTGTATTCGTGGATGCGTTTCACCTGCACATCGAACAGGCTGTCCACATTCACGTCCACCTGCACATGCCGGGCGATGTAGGCGGCCAGCCGCTTCTTGTTCTGGCGCTTGGCGCGGCGGAATTCCTCCCGGAACACCTCATCATCCACGCGCGACGCCAGGGCCTTCAGCTGGCCCAGATCGGCGATCCAGCCGTTGCCGATGCGCGACGAGATCAGCTTGGCCAAAGGCGGGTTCGCCTGGTGCAGCCAGCGCCGCGGCGTGATGCCGTTGGTCTTGTTGGTGATGCGGTCGGGGAAGATGCGGTGGAAATCAGCGAAGACCGTCTTCTTCATCAGATCGGTGTGCAGGGCCGACACGCCGTTGACCTTGTGGCTGCCCAGGAAGGCCAGGTTGCCCATGCGCACCCGACGGTCGCCGTGTTCATCGATCAGGGACAGGCGCTGGATTGTGGGCAGATCGGCCGACCGCTTGATCGAGTTCAGGAACTGGGCATTGATCTCATAAATGATCTGCATGTGCCGCGGCAGCACCCGCTCCACCAGGCGGACCGGCCAGGCCTCCAGCGCTTCGGGCAAGAGGGTGTGGTTGGTGTAGCCGAAAGTGCGGCGGGTGATGTCCCAAGCCTTTTCCCAATCCAGCCCGTGCTGATCGATCAGCAGGCGCATCAACTCGGCGATGCCGATGGCGGGATGGGTGTCGTTCAGCTGGATCGCCGCCTTCTCCGGCAGCTGGTCGAAGCTCTTGTGGTGCTGCATGTAGCGGCGCAGCACATCCTGGATGGAGGCGGAGGTGAAGAAGTATTCCTGCTTGAAGCGCAGCTCCTTGCCCACCTCCGTCGCGTCATTGGGGTAGAGGACGCGGGACAGGTTTTCGGACAGGACCTTCTGCTCCACCGCCTTCATGTAGTCACCTTCGTTGAAGTGACCGAAGTTGAAGTCGGCAGCCGCCTTCGCGGACCAGAGGCGCAGGGTGTTGATGGTTTGCCCGCCATAACCGACCACCGGCGTGTCCACCGCCATGGCGAAGACCTTGTCGGCATCGACCCAGCGCTGGTAGCTGCGGCCCGAGGCATCGCGCACCGTTTCCACCCGGCCGTAGAACTGCACCGGATACAGCACCTCCGGCCGTGGGAATTCCCACGGGTTGCCGAAGCGCAGCCAATTGTCCGGGAATTCGACCTGCCAGCCATGTTCGAAGCGCTGTTCAAACAGGCCGTATTCATAGCGGATGCCATAGCCGTAGCCGGGCAGGTTCCGGGTCGCCATGCTGTCCAGGAAGCAGGCGGCCAAACGGCCCAGGCCGCCATTGCCCAGGGCCGGATCCGGCTCGGTATCGACCACATCCTCCAGCCGCACGCCCAACTGGTCGAACGCCTCCCGGCAGGCATCGACCAGCCCAAGATTGGCAAGGTTATTGGACAGCAGCCGCCCGATCAGGAATTCCATCGACAGGTAATAGACACGCTTGGAATCCTGGGCGTAGACGCTGCGCGTTGTATCCATCCAGCGGTCGACCACCCGGTCCCGCACCGCCAGCGCCGCCGTATTGAACCAGTCCCGCCGTGTGGCGGCCACCCTGTCCTTGCCGACCGAATAGACCAGCCATTCCAGGAAACTGCGCTTCAGCGCATCCACGTCCAGGGCCTTGCGGCCGATCTCACGCGACTTCGGGCGTACGTCCATGGCTGGCGATCATCTCTGCTTCGGTCTTGCGGTGGTCGGTCGCGGGCGATCCGGTCCTGCACCAGTGACCATTGTTGCTGTTAAGGATTGTTTGACGGCGGACCGGCGGAGGACCAACCCTTTACTCATTCCGCACCGCCTGCCCCCGTTTGGCAACTGGTTTTCGCGTGTAACGGGCAGCCGGCCACTACATGTCGGGACTTTGCAACCCCTGGCACCGCGACCCCGGCCCATCCCTTCGCCCTGCGCGATCCGCAGCGCCTGCGACAGTGGCTGCAACCCCGCCCGGTATGCCGGCGCCCAGATCGCCCGCCCCGATCGAACGGCGGACGAATCCCCGTTTTCCCAGGCACTTGCGCCCCGTTGTTAAGGGACGCGGGGAACATGCTTCCCAAGTCCGCGTTTCCCTGTCGCAAACCGGGCAACACCGCCATTGCCGTAGCGCCGACGGGAAGCCCGGAATCACCAATGCGTCGTTTCCAGTGACCGGGAGGCCACAGGATGAGAAGCGCACCGCGGATCCCACCTTTCCACCACCGCCCGACAGCGTGTCGGGGCTCTGCCTTTCTCCACCCCTCATGAAGGCGGAGAGCGTTGGTGGGGGCAGGTGCCGCGCCCATGGCGCCGGATACCTGCCGATCCATCGACCACGTTCACCGACCTGCCCCCCAATCCGCCGCCGGATCACACCTGATGTGTCCGGTGCAAGGGGCAGTGCTGCCTGATGGAACCGGGCCCGACGCCGCCGGCAGACGGCCGGGGCCGGTCGACCCAAGTCCCACCCCCGAAGTCCCACCCGCGAACCAACACCAGTCCGCATTTCCGAGCGCATCCCAGTCCGCACCAGGACGTCCCGAACGAAACGGAGCCCGACCATGGCCTATTCCTTTGCCGACGAGCTGGTCACCTGCATGCCCGCCCTGCACCGCTATGCCTGCAAACTGACCCGCGATGCGGCCCAGGCGGAGGACCTCACCCAGGATTGCGTTGCACGCGCCCTGTCCCGCTCCCACCGGTTCGAGCCGGGGACCAACATGCAGGCCTGGCTGACGACGATGTTGAAGAACCTGCATTTCAACAACCTTCAGCGCGACAAGCACATGACGAAGGTCGAACTGTGGGACCACGCTGCATCCTGCGACGCCACACAGATGTCCCGGCTGGTCTGCCGTGACGTGGACCGGGCCTTCAAGACCCTGACCCCCAGCCAGCGCAAGGTGGTGCGCCTGGTTGCCATCGAGGGCCGCCCCTATCAGGAAGCGGCGGAGACGCTGAACGTCTCCATCGGCACCATCCGGTCCCGCCTGTGCCGGGCGCGGGAGCGGCTGAACAGCATCATGGACAGCTAAGTCCGGCCTGGCTCGGCCCAGTCCAATCCACCGACGGGGGGCCGGCGGGGGTCAACTCCCCACCGGCTCCCCGCCATTGGGATGCAGCACCTGGCCGGTCATGTAGCTGGCATCCTCCGACGCCAGGAAGACGAAGCAGGGGGCGACCTCCGACGGTTGCCCCACCCGGCCCAGGGGCTGGCCCTTGCCGAATTCCGCCACCCTTTCGGCATCAAAGCTGGCCGGGATCAACGGGGTCCAGATCGGCCCCGGGGCGACACCGTTCACCCGGACCCCCTTTTCCGCCAATTGCGCCGCCATGGAGCGGATAAAGGCCAGGATGGCCCCCTTGGTGGAGGCGTAATCCACCAGGGTCGGTTGGCCGCGATAGGCGGTGATGGATGTGGTGCAGATGATCGATGCCCCCGCCTTCATGTGGGGCAGCGCAGCCTTGGTCAGATAGATCTGGGCGAAGATGTTGGAGCGGAAGGTGCGTTCAACCTGCTCCGCAGGGATTTCCGCCAGATCCTCGCACACATGTTGTTCGGCGGCGTTGTTCACCAGGATGTCCACCCGGCCGAAGGTATCCACCACCCGGGTGACGCATTCCCGGCATCGCTCCTCATAGCCAAGGTCGCCGCGGAAGGCGATGCAGCGCCGCCCCTCCGCCTCGACCAGACGGCGGGTCTCCTCCGCATCCTCATCCTCGTTCAGATAGGCGATGGCCACATCCGCCCCTTCCCGGGCGAAGTGGACGGCCACGGCCCGGCCGATGCCGCTGTCGCCGCCGGTGATCAGGGCGACCCGGCCTACCAGGCGTTCACTGCCCAGGTAGCCTTCACGGATGTACTGTGGCCTCGGATTCATCTCATGCTCGTTCCCGGGCTGAACGCCCTGGCTCTGGCCCGGGACGGTCTCGGGCTTGCTGGGATCGG
>JBJOKR010000094.1:0-17714 GCA_046045995.1 Pseudomonadota bacterium
TCATGCGGCTGCGATCCTATCGCGTCCGGATCGCGCCCGCATCCGGGCGCCGAGACCATGTCCCCAGTTTCCCTGAACGGACCGGCCGACCTGGCTGATCCATGATTGCCCGGGTCTGTTTCGAGCATTACGATGTGCATCATCACCGATCAGGCGGCGATGCCGGGAGTGGGCCATGACCACGCCACCGCGGAGGAATGGGGCGAAGCAGGCGGCCAACCTATCGATCTCCGGACCCCTTTTGGCAGAGGCGCGACGCCTCGGTCTGAGCCTTTCCCAGGCGGCGGAACGGGGTATCGACTTGGCGGTGACGGAAGCGCGGGAGGCACAGTGGCCGGAGGAGAACCGGGAGGCCCTGGAAAGCTCCAACGCCTTCGTCGCCCGCCACGGCCTGCCCTTGGCGCGATACCGCGGGCTCTGAAGCGATCATCCACGCGCGTCGCATTGTGAACCGGGGGGGAAGGACTGGTGTAGATCCAGGATGGCGGCCCGTTCACACCCATCATGTTTTCCCACCCCGATACCATCGGATCCGGCGAACGGGTCCGGAGAGGATGGCACGAACGTCACATGGCGGATCCCCTATCCCAGTCTGACCGCAGCGCCTTGATGGCGAGGATCAAGGGCAAGAACACCAAGCCAGAGACGGCCTTGCGTCGGCTTCTCACGGCGATGGGGTACCGCTACCGCCTCCACCTCCGGGATCTGCCTGGGCGGCCGGACGTCGTGTTCACGGCGAGACGGGCGGTGGTCTTCGTGCATGGGTGCTTCTGGCATGCCCATTCATGCCCCGCAGGACGCATCCCGAAGACGCGGCCGGAGTTCTGGCGGGCGAAGCTGGAAGCGAACACGGCGCGGGATGCCCGTCAGCTCGCCGAACTGGAGCGGGCCGGATGGCGGACGCTGGTGCTCTGGGAATGCGAGATGAAGGACCTGGAGGCGGTCGGGCGCAGGGTGGCCGATTTCCTCGGGTCGCCGAAGTGGCCCGTCCGGGGGCGGTGAAGAACCCTTCTGGCGGGAGGGGAGCGGACCTGGTAGAACGCCCCCATGAAGCCAGAGCCCATCCTTTCGCCCACCGCCCCCCAACCTGCTTTCCACACCCCGGCCGCGGATGGCTCCGGTGAGGACGCAGGTTCGAACGGGTCGGAGATCGTCGTCCCCGTGATCGACATCTTTGCCGGACCAGGCGGGCTGGGCGAGGGGTTCAGCCGCATGCACGCCTTCGCCGGGGGGCCGGTCCGCTTCAAGGTGAAGCTGTCCATCGAGAAGGACGAGGATGCGGCCCGCACGCTCCGTCTCCGGGCTTACTTCCGCCAATTCGACGAAGGCAAGGTTCCGGACGTCTACTACGACTACGTCCGCGCCACGGACCCGAAGGAGCAGGCGAGGCACCGCGCCGCCATGGAGGCGTCGGCGGAGTGGAAGGCCGCGGCGGAGGAGGTCTGGAACGCCGAACTGGGCGTGGTCGACCGCGAGGAGCTGCACGGCAGGATCAGGCGGGCGTTGGACGGGGCGGACTGGTGGGTGCTCGCCGGCGGGCCGCCCTGCCAAGCTTATTCGGTCGTGGGCCGCTCCAGACGCATCGGTGTCGGATACACGCCGAAGGACGGGGAGGAGGCCGATGCCCCCCCGGACGCGGAGCAGAAGGAACTCAAGGCCCGCAAGCTGGAGGCGTTCCTGAAGGACGAGCGGCACCGGCTGTACCGGGAGTATCTGGAGATCGTCGCCATCCACCAGCCGCCCGTCTTCGTGATGGAGAACGTGAAGGGCATCCTCTCCTCCAAGATCCACCTGGAAACGGAGAAGGGACCGGCGCTGGGGTCGGTGTTCGACCAGATCCTGTCCGACCTCCGGAATCCCTGGGGTGCGATCGACGAGAGCGAGATGCCGGTGGGCGTCGTACTGCCGGCCACCCGGCACGGATACAAGATCCAATCATTCGTCATGCCTCCCGAATTGGATGGCGGGTACAGACGCGACGCCTACCTGATCCGGGCGGAGGAGTACGGCGTGCCCCAGGAGCGGCACCGGGTCATCCTCCTCGGTGTCAGGGAGGATGTGGACAAGAGTGCGCCGGCGCCGCAGGTGATCCCCAAGGTCGCCAAGCCCGTGGCGCTCGGCGACGTGATCGGTGGGCTGCCGTCCCTGCGGAGCGGGCGCAGCAAGCGGAAGAGCAACGGCGACAAGGACAGGATCATCGACAGCACGCCGGACTGGCTCCAAGCGATCCGGACCGTGCTGCCCGACGAAACCCTGCACCGGATCGAGGAGCCCTACCGATCCGCAATGCGGGAGGTCCGCGACCGTGCAGGCGCGGACCTGGACCGGGGAGGACGGTTCCTGGAATGCGATCCGGGCCTGGACCCGGAGGCCCTGGGCGAGCTTGCGCGGTGGATGCACGATCCGCGCCTGGGCGGCGTGCTCCAGCACGAGACCCGCGACCACATGGACTCGGACTTCGCCCGCTACCTGTTCGTCGCCGTTTACGGCGAGCTGGGGAACGACTCACCCAAGCTGCGCGACTTCCCGGAAGTGCTGCTGCCGAACCACAAGAACGCGCAGACGGAGGAGGGGCGGCGCATCTTCCACGACCGGTTCCGGGTCCAGCTCCGGGACAAGCCCGCCTCGACGATCACGTCGCACATCCGCAAGGACGGCCACTACTTCATCCACTACGATCCGAACCAATGCCGCAGCCTAACCGTCCGGGAGGCAGCAAGGGCGCAAACCTTTCCGGACAACTATTTTTTTGAGGGGAACAGAACATCACAGTATGAGCAGGTCGGGAATGCGGTTCCGCCATATTTAGCAATGCTATCGGCGAAGGCGGCGTCTGCATTCATCCAATTGGCGGCAGCGAAATAACGTTGATTCCGCGGCGCTCGCTTTAAATTAGGCCTAATAATTGGCTGAGATTGCCGCGCGTCAGTTTCAGAGGTTGTAATGGTGCTATTTACTGCGCGTAGTCCTGACCGTCAAGTCGTGCACTCTCCACCCTGCATCCCGGATAGACTTTTCGAGGAGTTCGCCGAGCGCTTCCCGGCGGGTCGCGAGGCATAGGGCGCGACGCGGCCGCGTTGCCCCGACAAAGACGTTGGTCAGCGCCTTAATGAGCTGCGGCCCTCCAGTTGCTCGGCTGTCAGCAAAAGCCGCATGGAGCGCCTTGGCGACGTCCATCATTCGCCCCTCGTTCGTCTCCAGCACAAGAGTCGCGTCGTGGGTTTGGCCTTTGACGGAATGGATCGTTCCCAGGCGCACATTCAGCTGTCGATTTCCGTCCTCCCAGACATAGACATTGTCCTTGTTCGTCTGACCTTCGGCAGCAAAGGGTCGGAAGGCGAGGAAGCGATCGTCCGGCGGGGCCTTTGCAAGTGCGGCGACGAGTTCGACGAGCGGTAGGCACAGTTGCTTCCAACCATCCTCGTCATGCGGCAGCGGAGACGTGAGCGCCGTTTTCAGGAGCGACCGCAAGGCAAGCTGGGAGCCGGGGTGCGCCGTTTCGAGCGCCCGCCACTGCGCCTGCTGCGAACGCGCCGTGACGTCCGGCTGCCAACCAGCCCGCCGGAGAAACCGAAAGACAGACCCTGCAAACGCCGACAAGGCGTCCTGAGGGGAGCCGGAGACCAAGACCAAGCGGCGGGCCTCCCTGAGTACGCCAGCGAGCGTGCCCACTTCGTCACGCTCGGGTTTGGGATGAACATAGCCGGTCCAGTAGTCGCCGATGCAGTTTGGCCAAGCTTGACGGGCCTCAGTGGGCACTTTGTGGCGAGCGGCGACCGCCCAGATATCACCCGGTCCTGGGAACTCGCCGGTAGCGGCTAGCAGGCTGGCGTAGGCGGGGATGACGTCGGCGATTGTGTCACGATCAAAGAGAACAACGGCATGCAGGACGTCTCTGCCCTCCACGCCGGCGATCACCTGCCGTCTCGCCATGGTCAGGGCACTGGCGAATGCGGCGGTCCTGTGGCCGAAGCGCATGCTGCCGCCGAGATCGATGTAGCCGGTGGTCGGCGCCCACTTCCCGTCACCGGCGCCATAGAGGTTCTGATTGCAGTCGCCGATCCACTGAACAGCCGCTTGAGAAAAGCAAACCCTGAGCAGTTCGATATGCTCCGCCGCTGTATCCTGTGCCTCGTCCACGAAGACCACCGGGAAGCGGGACGAGATCCGCTCGGCTAGGGCGGGACGCCTTTCCAACGCGAGCCGGGCCACGGCAACCAAGTCGGAATATAGAAAAAGCCCCTTGCCGGTCAGTTCCGACCTGATCCGCTCGAGAGCGCTGCGCACCGGACCCTTCCGCGGCAACCCGCCTGTTGCCGAAAGACTCATCGTCCTCGGATCAAGAGCCAGACTTTCAGCTACGATCTCTGGGTCGCGCTGGTGCCGTAGCCAAGAGCGTACATTGCGGTCGCTCCATAGTCCCCTAAGCGCCTCGGCGACGAAGGTGTCGTCGTCGACCATTCGGACCGGCACGCCCAGCCCCCTCAAGTGAGGCAGCGCGAGGAACTGGTGGATGAAGGCGGTGACGGTTCCCACGAAATGCGGATGTCCCAAAAGGGCTTGTCCCCTTGGCTGGCCCGCAAGTCGACGGTGCACCTCCTCTCGGGCCACGTTCGTGTGGGAAAGGACGCAGACACCTCGGCGGGCTGCGTTCCAAGTTTCGGCCAGCAAGCAAAGCTTCGCAACCAGCAACGTTGTCTTGCCGCTGCCAGGGGCCGCCTGAATGTCCCGACTCCCCGAGCCAACTAGGAATTCCCGCCGTCCTGGGTTCACGAAATCCAGACCGGGCAGTACCTTCGCGAGTAGTTGGAGGTCGGGAACGTTTTCTAGCATCAGACGGTCGCGGGCTCCTTATCCGCTGCCACCCTGGGGGCGACTGGAGAGAGGAGGGCAGCAGCTCGCGCTGTCGCTGTCGGACCGGGCGCAACGTGGTCGATCGCTGCAACCAAGTATGGTGGCAGCTTCGCCCGGAACGCGGCAGAGTCGTCCGGTAATTCAAGAATGAGGGCTGCGAGGTGCTGGGCCACCTCGGCTTTGGATATTCCGTTCTGGAGCAGGTAGCCGTAGACCTTCATGGCGGCTACGGCAGGCGTGAGCGCGTCCCAGCCCTCATTCTCTGCATCCGTCTCCGCCGAACCCTCGGCAAGCCGGATTGCTTGCCATAGCGTCTCCGCCAAGCCGAAGTAGGCGAGGTCATACTCCAGGGTCCAGTGGTCGGAGGGGAAGGTTTTCACGTTGTCGCCGTCGTGCGCCCTCAGCTTGGCGATTCTATCGGCGACCTTGCTTTCGTCGAAGTCCTTCCTTGTCCTTCGGCCGGCCTTGAGGAAAGGCGCGGCCTCGTCGGGCGGAATATCGAGGTCCGCGATGCAGGCGACCGGGACCGGGAGGGAGAGGCCCACCCGGCGACGGAGGATGCGGCTGTACCGGAACAGGCCGACATGCCCAACCTTGACGATCGAGACACCGTGTTTGGTTAGCGACTTGCCCGCCTTCTCGGCCAAGGCGGGAAGGAGGAGGTTCTCGGCGTCACCCTCAACGATCAAAACACCTTTCGCGAAGAAGAGGTTCGCTTTGGTAGCGTCGAGGAAGCGTCGTAGGAAAGCATAGTCGTCGTCTTGCAGCCACGTTGCTCCCTTTTCGAGCGGGTACAATTGGCCCCCCGCAACCATTGTGATCTCCTCAAGCGGGATACCGGAGGCCATCAGCGGGCTGTGGGTGGTCAAGATGATCTGGAGCGGCTTGTCCGCTTGGCGCGCACGCTCCGACATGATCTCGACGAATCTCGCTTGAAGCTGCGGGTGCAGGTGGGCCTCCGGCTCCTCGACGAGGAGAAGCGGAATCTGGTCCGTCTGTGATTGGAGCAGGAGCAGCTCGGCCGCCATGAACAGGACGTTGTTGAGGCCGAGTCCCCTGCGGACCCGCTCGCCCCGATCACTCGGCGGCATCAGAGCCAGTTCAAGCCGTTCTAGCACCTGCGTGAGGCTCAACGAGGCGCCGATGCCGAGCTCAACCTTCAGCGCCTCGCCCCCGACGGAGAGCTCCGCAAGATAGTCCCTGTTTATCTCGCCCTCGATCCGTCTCACGGCCGCATTCTCACGAATACGGTAATCGGCCTTAGCTACGATGCCGGCGATCGTAGCGGGCTCTCCTGCCGTCGGATTGAAGTCGTTGTCGGCTTGCCCCTTCATCGCCGGCAGCGCAGCAAGGATCTGAGACAGGCGCGAGCGTCTGCCTGGGCCAAGCTCGCTTTCGGCGTCCCGAAGCGGCCGGAGGTAAGTCACCCTAAGGTGCTCCCGGAGCACGCCCTGGATCGCGGGACCGTCGCCTTCCCGGCCGGAGCGCCAGTCGGCGATGACCCGCCGCGCCCCGCTGCCGGTTTCCGCCACGCTGGCCCGCAGCGTGACGTCGAGGGAGATCGAACCGTCCGCATGGATGGTGCACCATTCAAGGAAGGTGGACTCCTCGTCGGAGGTTAAGCAATCAAAGGAGCAGCGGACAAGCAGGCTCGACGCGCGGGCGCCATCAGTGGGCAGGTGGAAGTCATCCGGTGAGAGGCGAAAGTCTTCGCTCCGGGTTCCCAAGGCCAGGCGGATTGCATCCACGACGGCACTCTTGCCGGCGTCATTTTCTCCAACGAGGACGTTCATTCCGTCGCCAAGCAGCCATACCAGCGGGGACGCTTCCGAAAAGCACCGGAAATTGGAGGCAAAAAGTTTCCTCAGTCGCATCGCGCTACGCCGGCCGTCCGTCTCTGCACATTCGGGTTATAATACCACGTAAGTTAGGAAGGTAAAGCAGAACTTAATATAATCCCAAAAGCTGCTAGGCGGATACTCCAGGGCTGTTACGCACCGCTCAGAGGGAATTCTTTGGACTCAATCATCACCTGAGGCTAGTGCTAGCCTACAAAACATCCTGAAATTTATATGAGAGCTGTTCAGTAGTGAACGGCCAAGACAAACCATAATTCATCTACAAAGCACGCACCTCTAGTTCAACCCTGAACTCGGAAAGTTTGCAGTGAAGAAGATAACGACTTGCTTGTTAAGGGCCTCCCAACACTCCGGCTTCTTCGCCCACTCCGACACCATCCGTCCGTTGGCGGTCTGGTGCAGGGTCTTGTTGACCTCCTCCGCCCAGGCCATGATCAGCTGCTCGAACTTGGTCGACAACCCCTGTTGCAACCAGATGCGGTCCAGGTCGACGCGGTCGCCCAGCCGGTGCGCGATCAGTGACACGGTGTAGGTGGTGATGTTGGCTTGGAAGGCGGCGAATTTCGGCCGGATCAGTCGCTGGGCTGTCTTGTAGATGATCGCCTTGGCGACGATGCGCTTGTAGGCGGTGATGTCGGGGAGTGCCGCCGGCTCGCCGTCCTTGCCCGAGATCGCGTCCATGAACCGCTCGAAGTTCTTCTGGGAGCCGAAGCTGACCTGGTCGGGCTTCTGGTCCCAGGTGTTCAGGTACTTGGCCAGATCGGTCTTGGTGATCCTGCGGGCCGGCGGGATGGCGGTCTTCAAGGCCCTCAGCTTGGCCGGGGTGGTCCCCTCCCGGGCCAGCATGGTGTTGTAGCTTCCGGCCGCGCGCTCGTAGAACCAGCGCCCGACCCCGTCGGGGCAGTAGGTGGTCATGGACAGCCGTTCCAGCTCGATATGGAAGGGCTTGTTGGCGTGCAGGTCGGACTGCTTCACCGTGTTCTGGCTGTTGGCGTAGCGGGAGATGTCGGCGATCAGCGCCTCCTCGGTCGCCGCATCGGCGTTCTGGAGGATGATGATCTTGGCGGGCACGCGGACCTTCCGCAGGTCGACCTCCGGGTACTTCTTCTTGGTGAAGTAGATGGAGGCGGTGGTCTGGCCGCCGTTGACGATCTGCATGCCCTCCAGCCACGTCAGCCGGATCCCGCCGTCCGCGTCCTTGCTGACATGGGCCTTGTCGGCGACAAGGACGATGCCGTTGTTGAAGGCCATGAACTTCTCCGGATCGCCGCGCAGCGTGTCGCGGATGCCCTTGTTGACCTTGCCCGTCGCGCTCAGGAAGGATCGGACATTGGCCTCCAGCAGCCTGGCGCCGTACGTCTCGTAGATGTGCCGCATCACCTCGCCGGGGATGACGGTCAGGGCATAGTCGTAATCGGCGGCCTCCCCCGGCACGTAGACGCAGGGGAGGGCCATGCCGGCCACCTCCTCGAAATTCACCTTCAGCTCGTCGCGCGGCTTGCCCTCCGACCAGTGGCGGTGGAGGCGCTCGATGTCCATCACCTCCAGCTTGATGGTCTTGCCGGCGACCTCCCGGGGCTTGAAGTTCTTCGCCTTCGCCACCCGGTCCGTCAGGACGAAGATCCGGATCTCCTGGATGCCGGCGTATCCCTCCTGGATGGTGAGGGCCAGGACGTAGGCGTCGTTGGATTCGTCCATCGTCGCGGCGAGCCTACCCTCCGCGCACTTCTTCAGGAACTGCAGACAGATCTCGGCCGCGCGTTGTGTCTCCGAATCCGGAACGCTCTCGAGCCGGTCCGCTCCGGAATACAGGGTGACGAACAGGTCGAGTTCCTCGCCGTCTTCCGACACCGCGTACCCGCTGATCTTCACTGTGGCCCTGTCGACCCTGGCCGTGTGGTGGCAGACGCGCGGGTCGTTGGTCATCCCGATCTCGGCCATGTGCTGCATGACCACCTCGGTGAAGACCGACTCCTCGAAGGTCTGGGTCCCGGACGGGTCGGCCAGTTCCGCACGGACCTGGGCGTGGGTCTGGGCAAGGAATTCCTCGAGCGTCATGTCAGCTGTTCCTGAGAAGGTCGCGAACCTGGGGAAGGGAGAGCGCGGTGGCAGGAATCAGGTCGAGATCCAGCACATAGCGCGCATTCACGATCGCCGGCGGCATGTTGCCCCGGACGAGACGGGGAAAGCCATCATCGACGAGATGGACCCGGGTGCCCACGGGGGTAAGACGCCGTGTATACCGCCCGAAATCCGCTTCGGGAAGACCGGCGGCAAGGAGCCTGTCCTTCAAGGCGGCTTTGGCTGCCGGGTCCCGCGCCATACGGTCCAGCAGGTCCAGCGACAGATCGCCCAGGGTCATGCCACCGGGGGATTCGATGTGACGGATGGCGGCGATGAAGAGCGGCGATACGACGGAGGTGTCGAGCTGCTCCAGATTGGAGATACTGGCTGGGAACCCTGGACCCGAGAGGGTCGACTTGACCTCCAGCGCCCCCGGACCGAACCGGAAATCGTGCAGCCCGCCCAGGGGACCCAACCACGCCTCCACGATGGCGGCCTTGTCGGCCTCCCCCTCCAGCAGCCCGCCGAGGACCACCAACTCTCCATGCAGCCCGAGTTCCTCCTCCAGCGTCAGGAGACCGCTTCCCCGCTCCATGAACCGCTGCCAAGCGGCGATACGTGCGATCGCTTGCCTCAGGACCGCGGCGGGTGCCGCCCCGCCCTGCGCCTGGACGACATCCAGGACATCCGTCGTCATCGATGCGAACAGCTCGATGCTTCCGGCCGGCTGCCGCGTTACGGCCACCCAGGTCTCCGGGCTTCCCTGGAGCTTCACTCGAGACGTCCGGAACCCTTTCGCCTGCGGCAGGGACGCGTCGGCCGGAACCGGTGCGCCGCTGAACCCGATGAGGAACGCCTCGGCTCCCTCCGGGTAAAGCTTGGCAGCCCTGACTTCCGCGCCACCCGCGGTCCCGAGCAGGATCGTCTGCCAGCCGTCCCCGGGACCCCCTTGGGTCATCCCCTTCCAGGCGGCGAGCAGCGCACCCCGGTCATTCAGAGGCGCCATACTCGAACTCCCAGTCGCGGATCATCACGGTGTTGACCTTGTACTCGACCTTCACCCCGGTATCGCTCCCCGGGAAGCTGATCCCGAAGGCGATGACGGCGGGACTGTTCTCATCCAGCGAGGTAACCTCGGCTTTCGCGGGATCGAGGGCGTAGAGCAGCAGGAGGCCACGGTCGGGGCGCGCGGGGACACCCGCCGCGCCATGCCCCCTCACGCGCCGGATCGCGGGTCCGCTTGGAAGGTTCGGCTCTCCACCCTCCTGGAGCCGCCCCGGGTCCGGCTTCCAGTTCTGCCGGGTCAGATCGAGCGCGGCTGACCAGGCCGCCTCGTCCAGATCGATCGCCTCGTCGCGTGGCGAGAGAAGACGGCCGATGGAGTATCGGTTGCCTGTCGCGGTCTTCCTCTTGCGACGCAGCATCCTGACCGAGATCCCGTCGGCCAGGTGCTCGATGCGGTTCTCGCTCTGCTCGTCGCTGCTCCCGATCAATGCGACAGTCCAGCCTACCAGCTCGTTCTGCTTCGCCATGTTCTGGATGAACTCCGCAAGCAGCGGGCCGTTGACCTTGTAGGCATCCGGGTGGGTCTTGAATCCGGCCAGGAAATCGGTCACGTCGGCATGGGAGACATCGCTCCACAGGTAACCGGACCACTTGTACTCGACACCGTTGCGCATCCGTGTGGGATCGGGCTCGGGCGTGCCCAGCGACCCGATGAAGCGCTTAGTCGTATCCAGGTTCCGCTGGAGAATGACGGGATCGGTGAACAGTGCGACGGTTTCCAGCACCTGCCCGCTGAATGACAGCATCAAGGTCTTGGCTGCCCGCATCTTGACACGGGATGTCACCATCAGCACCGGGTGGGACTGTACCTTCAGACCGTACTGCTTCGGTGTCGAGCCGCTGGCGACCATCTGGTCGAACTCCTCGCGGAGCTCTTCGGCGGCATCGGTGATGTGCCCGAACCATTCCGTCAGGTCCGGCGTCGTGTAGAGCCGGCAAAGGTCGAGATAACCGGGTCGGTAGCCGAACCACCGGCCCATCTGCATCAGCGTGTCGTACATCTTGGAGGATCGGAGGAAGTAGCTCGTACAGAGCCCCTCCAGCGTCAGACCGCGGGCGAGCTTGTCCCCCCCGATGGCGATGACCTTTAGTCCGGTATTCGCGTGCTCGACGTAATCAAGGGCGTCCTTCGCCGTCCCGTTGATCATGCGGATCTGTAGATCCGAGAGCACCTCCGGCAGAACCGATTCTACCTCGGTCCAATCGGGAATGCCGCCTTCGTCGAGGTTCGGATCGGAGGAAACGATCTCCGCCGTGGTACGGCGGAAATCCTCGAGGGCATCCTGCAACCGGCGAAGAGTTTCGGCGTCGTCCACGCGGCGGTGGATCCGTTGGCGCATGTGCTTGACATGCTCCTCGACCTGCGCATGCACTTGTTTCTGCACATTGGTGAACCTGGTCACGTGCACCAGCATCGACGCGTGTTGGTTTCCCTGGCCACGTAGGATGCGGATCGCGCAGGCGATGACAAAGGCGTCGATCGCCTGCTTCAGGCTCTCGGGCAGTGTCGGCTTTCCCCCGTGCAAGGGCAGGTGGCCGCTCTTGTGCTTCGGCGGCATCCACCCGGTGATGCCGTCCGGACCCACATGATCGTCGACGTGCCGGGTGAGCGGAAGTCCCCCGCTGCGGCCGGTCCCGGTGTTGAGGCCGAAGACCCTGGCCGGCCCGACGTAGGAGGACGGTGCGCCGAGGTTGATTATGAAGGCGGCCGGGAAGAGATCCGGACCTTCGTCGTCCGTCTCGCTCCTGTCATGGATGAAGATGTTGGCGAAGGGCGTCGCCGTGTAGCCGACATAGGCCGACCGGGTGAAGGTGTGCAGGATGCGGCGGATCAGGCGGTTGATCGTCGTCGGCTCGTGCTCCCGGTCGGGCTGGCCGTTTTCATCGAACACCTGCTCGCCCGTATCGACGGAGGCGTGGTCCGCCTCGTCATCGATGACGAGCAGCGGCAGATGGGTGACGATCTTGCGCCCGGTTTCCGGATCCTCCTGCTCGGCGACGTGGTTCCGGATCCAGCGCAATAGCCGGTCGAGCACCGTCTTGTTCTTCTTGACGACGAAGAGCCACGGACGCTGCTCCGGTGAGATGCCGAGGTTCTTGGTGCCGCTGGGCGTGAAGTCTCCCCTGTCCGTCCGGTTGGTCGCGTAATTCGGTTTGATTCCGGGATCCCGGTCGATCTCCCCGACTCCCACCAGCTTGATGTCTTGCGGATTGGGCGTCGTCTCGTAGCCCAGGAAGCCTTCGTCCAACCTGATTTGCGTCTGCGCACGCAAGTTGTTGTGCAGCCCGGCGAGCACAATGATGATCTTGTAGCCGGCGTCGGCCGCCTTGCAGATCAGGCCGGTGTAGTTGCCCGTCTTGCCGGACTGCACATGTCCGACCACCAAGCCGCGCCGGTCCCATGTGCCGCTGCGCAATGGATCCTCGAGCAATCCCAGGATCTGGTCGGTCGTCTCGTCCAACTCGTCTACGGCCGCGGACGGCAACTTGACCTCCAGCCAGTCACGGTACCGTTGCCAGTACCGCCAATCCTGCTTCCGGGCGGATACCAGCCAGTCCTCGTGACCCGCATCGTCTTTCAGGATGGCGCTTGCGCCGACCCAGACGCTGAACCGACGCACCAATTCCGCCACCACGGCCTCGATGTCGAGCCCATTCCGCCATCGCGGACTCATCGCCAGCACCAAGTCCACTTTCTCTGCAATCAGCGCCGGGGTGATGGTGCCCTTTTCCTCCTCCTCCAGTAGGGCTTGGGCTGTCTTGACGACCTTGAAGAAGGTGTCGGCGGATGCGGCTTCCATGGTTCGCGTCCTTGGTGGTCAGGCGGCGTCGAGGGCGTCGACGAGGTCGGGATAAGCGTGGAATGGATCGGTGCGCTTGAGTTGATCCTTGGCGCGGTCCGGCGGCATGCCCTTCCGGACCAGGTTGCGGAAAAGGACCGATAGGACGGACGTGACCTCGGCGGGCGGATCGGTCGCGAAGCCCGTCCGCGGCGTTTCCTTCGCCTCCGTCGTGTCCAGCCAGATGCGTTGGACTGGGATGGTTTCCTCGATGATCCGCAGCATGGCCCGGATCGCGGGCTCCAACGCCCCGGCGTCATCCAGAACCCCCCTGACCGCCGGGTGGGACTCGTCGATGCGGTACCGCATCCCTCCCTTCGTATGCTCCGCCCGCCATGCCGTGGTGACCTGCTCGGCCCTTCCGGAGACGACGACCTGACCCCGGTGGGCGAAGACCCGCCGGGCCTTCTCGCGCGTCACCTCCGCCAGCGTCACCAAGCGGGATTTCACCGCGACGGGTGGGCGCGCCGTGGACTTGCGGATATCGATCTTCCAGTCGTCGTCGGCGGTGTTGGGGATGTCCACCCGGATCCTGGCAAGCCGGTGCGCTTCCTCTTTCGTCCAGGCGCGTCCCTGACCAAGGCCGAGCCAACTGCCCGCGACGAGTAGCCGTGTATTCCTGTAGACGTAGAAGCCCTGTTGCGCGGTCCAGCCCTCCGGACCCGCTGCGATCCCATGCGTTGCCGTATCAAGCCGGTCCTTGTGGGGCAGCACATGGCACTGGACCTCCACAGTTCCCGCCGCCGTGTGCAGCCGCTCCACAGGCGAGGACCACGTGGCCGGATGGTCCCGGAGGAAGGGATCCCAGGGACCGATGCGTCGACCGTTCAGTGTGATGGTGAGGCGCGGCCTCGGTCCCTCCAGATAGCGGTGGAAGACCATCGCCAAGTGACGCTCCACGACGTCCATGAGGTCCAGGAAGTCCTGCTCCGTCGATCCGGGCGTGACGATCCGGTCCATTCGTTCCCAGAGGACAAGCGTTCCGTTCCGGTGTCCCGGCAACTTGTCCAGGGCTGGTTCGCTGCCGGGATTTCCCCCCTCGAGAAGGTGCCACCCCTGGTCGGCGCTGGCGGCGAGAACATCGAGATCCCAGCGCAGGCAGGAGCGCGCCCCGTCCTTCACGCTCGCGACCGTCAGCGACCGGCATTGGGAGAAGGACGCCGTCTTCAATCCCAGACCGAACCGGCCCAGGTCGCTGCTGGAGCGCTCCTCCGCGGGGCTTCGATCCCCCAGGCGCATGGCGTGCTCGAGTTCGACATCGGACATGCCGTTCCCGTCGTCGAGTACAGACACCCAAGAGCCGCTACCGGCCCAAGTGAACTGGATGGCAACGCTGGAAGCGGCGGCCGCGACGCTGTTGTCGATGATGTCGGCCAGCGCCGTGGCAGTGGAATAGCCGAGCCCCCTCAGCGACTCCACCATCGCGCCGGCCTTCGGCGGTACCGATCTCGAGCGATTTGCCGACATCACACGAAGCCCCGCAGCCGCTTGCTGCGGCCAGGATTTTTGAGCATTCTCAGCCCCTTGGCCTCGATTTGCCGGACTCTTTCACGTGTGACGCCATACATGTTCCCGATCTCCTCCAAGGTGAGGTCGCGGTCGTCGAAAAGCCCGAACCTCAGACGCAGCACCGTGGCCACACGCGGATGGAGCATCCTGAGTTGTTCCTGGATCGCCGAGCGGAGCTCCGATGCATAGACGGGGTCGGCAGACCAGCTCTCGACGCCCGTCACAGCTTCCGGGAGGGTTTCCGTGCTTTCGATCTCATCGATCGGGACCACATCGTCGACCGCTTGGAGTAGGCGCCGGGCAGTCCGGAGGTCCACCTCCAGCTCCGTCGACACATGTTCGACCGTCAGCGCTTCGACGTTGACGCCCAGACGCGAGATTCGCTTGAGCTTGGATACCTTTTCGAAGAAGTGAACCGGTAGACGGATCGTCCTGGATCGGTCAGCGATCGCCCTCGAGATACCTTGGCGGATCCACCAGACAGCGTAGGTCGCGAACTTGAATCCCCTTGCTGGATCGTATTTCTCCGCTGCACGCATCAGACCGATAGCGCCCTCCTGGACAAGATCATCCAGGTCCAGCCCCCTGTTCCGGTACTTCTTCGCGCACCAGACGACCAGCCGCATGTTGGACATCACCATGCGATCACGCACTTGGCGGAAGCGCCGGATCGCCGCGTTGAACTCTTGCAAAAGCCTGGTCTCACGCGGGCTGTCGGCTGCCAACCGAAGCAACTCCTCGATGTACGTCGATGACAGGTCGAGGAGCTTCAGGGCTTTGATCATGCTCCGGGAAAGGGTTGGATCCGACCCGACCCCACCTTCATTAATCATTCGGTTGTGCAAGGAGGTGACGGCATGGAAGCGTTCGACGAAGAGGGGGGGCACATCGGATCCGGTGTGGCTCTCCGAGCCGGTCGGGAGTGCATCGTCCTGGTCGACTGGCACGGCCTCCGTGACGTCCTCGGGCCCTTCCGTGACATCCGCCGCGGTCCCGGTGAAGCCATCGGAAAGCACCGAGATGGGTCTTGCGCCCCTGAGGATCGCCAAGCCGGTCTCCATCAGGTGTCCCAACAGGACGCTGGACCGGGCCATGATCGACAGCGCATCGTTCAGACCATTCTGGACCCGACCTCCGTAAACAGCCTCATCCTCGCGGGTCAGAAGTTCCCATCGGCGTATCTCCGCCGAAAAGCGTCCGAGGTCGTCATCCTCCACCCGCAGGGCCGACTCGATGGCCGTCAGAGCCTCACCGATGGCGAAGGCCTCGGCTTGGTTCGCACGCTCCGCCCACCCCTGTCCGCCGCGCGCGATGTCCCTATCGTCGTCGACAACGATGCCGAGGTCGGTGATCGCCGTCGCCAGAACTGGAGCGAGCCGGGGCGCCAGCGCCCCACAAAGCTTGGCCACGGCATCGATGGAGTCGGCGGGCAGTCTTCCCTGTCGCAGCCCGACCAGCACCAGTCTGCCGATCCGTCGCCGGAGCGTCGGGTCGAGAACCCGCTCCCCACCGGCCCGGGCCAACGATGCAACGGACGGCAGATCGAGAGTGGCGGCATCCCAGTCGGCGCCTGAAGCTTCGATCAGATGGAGGGACGCATCCAGGCTCAATCTGGCCGCGGCGCGCAGCGCGCCGACGTCCTGCTCCGGCCGCATCGGTTCGGATACGACTTCCCAACCGGTACCCGGCGACTCGGTATCGAAGGCCCAATCGGTGGGTTTCTGGGCAGCCTCGATCGTCACCGACATGAGGGAGGAAGTAGCCGTATGCTCCGTCGCGCGCTGAACATCCTGGACAGCCCCAGTGGCGGCTTGGAGGGCGTTGGTGGTGTCAAGTTCCGCCTTAGCGCGGGCCTCCCAGCGCTCCAGTGCTTCCGCGATCAATATGTAGATGTCCGACTTCCGGCATTGGGTTGCATGGAAGCAGGCATCCTTCCCCTGGGTGTCTTTCAGGGTGGGATCCGCCCCGGCCTGCAGGAGCAGCTTGCATGCGACCGCATGCCCCTTGGCCGCTGCCATCATCAGTGCGGTTTGCCCGCGCTCATCGCGGGCATTGATGTCCACGCCGCGCTTCAAATGGGCTTCTATGACCGGCCGCAATCCTTGTACGACCGCAATTCTAAACAACGGATCGATGCGGAGGTCTCCGGTCATCATGCGATCCGTAGCCGACCCGACATGAGGCTGATCAGAAGCACCCGCCGGTGTTGAGCACCAATGCGATGATTGACTGAACACACCCCGAGCACCCGTTAATGCATTAATGGAAACCCAGCCGGATTACTCATCTTACATAATCGTACCGGAACCGGGAACACAAACGAATGGCCGATCCATAACAATGCGCGCAATTACGGGAAGAGGCTAGCAACGGGCGCAGTACGCTCATCGCGTCAGTCGAAGCATTACGTTCCGCTGCTCACGAACCAGTGGCGGAGCCTGGACTTCGTCTCCGACGCGTTCACCGGCGGCGGCCGGGTCGGTGTGCTGGCGGGAATCGACGATTTCTCCCGTGAGTGCCTGGCCCCGGTGGCCGGCACCTCGTCCTCCGGGGCGAGGAAGGCGCGCGAGTTGGACGCCGTCGTTGCCAAGCGCAGCAAGCCGGCGATGGTGGTCGGCGACAACGGCACGGGGTTACGGCACCGGCGATCTGGAGGTCGTCCTGACGTCCATGGCCGATCTGGAAAAGGCGGCGACGTTGATCCAGCGCGCCTATGAGGGTGTGTGAGCCTGCCGGGTGCCCCCTTTGCCGCTCATTCCCCGGTGCAATCCGTGTGCTCGCGAAGGGCATCAGAGTTCAGCAAGATAAATCCGTGCGCGGCCGTATGTTAATCTGCTAATACTCTTGGGTAATTCCCGTCTACATGCCGCCGCGCGGGGCACACTGGGGAGGCACACACCAATGCCGGGAGAAAGCATCTACCTTGTTCCCGCCCAGCCCTTGCGCGGGGGGTAGTCTGCCGGGTTCGGGCGGGGGGCCGTCAAGGGCGGCTGGGCCGCCGCCGTCCGGCGATGCGCCTGCGGCGCACCCTTGACCGCCCCCCGCCGACCCGGCCCTGGGCCTGCATGCGCGAAAGGGCCATTCCCATCGTCCGGAGACGATGGCGCTGGGACCAAGGCGGAGGGATGGGGCGGGCTGTATCCTGCGCCGGTCTGTTTCGATAGAATGAGCGTCAGGTCGGCGGGGCTTGCCGCCGGTCGAACAGGATGCCGGAAGGTGGGGACGATGGAACGGCTGGACAGGATCAGCCTGCGGCCGGGGGTGATGGGCGGCAAGGCCTGCATCCGGGGAACGCGGGTCACCGTGGGAATGGTCGTCGGCATGATCGGTGCCGGGGTCGGGATCGACGACATCCTGGCCGACTACCCGTACCTGGGGCGTGAGGATATCCTCGAGGCCCTGCGCTACGCCGCCTCGCTTGCCGAGCAGCGGGACGTCGACCTGGCCACCGCATGACCCTGCTCGTCGACATGACCCTGTCGCCGCGCCGGGTCGGGCTGTCGACGGGGGTGGGGTTGCAGGC
>JBJOKR010000095.1:0-17389 GCA_046045995.1 Pseudomonadota bacterium
GGTGCCAGTCGATGGGGGCCCGGAAGGCCCGGGGCGGGGGGACCTGCACCAGATCCAGCGGCGGGCTGTACCAGGCCTCCACCCCGCCGATGCGGACGGCGATGCCGGTGGCGGCGATCAGGGCGGAGACGCGCGGCAGGATCAGGCGGCGGTCCACCGGTGGCGGCACTGCCGTGATCTCCGGCGGCAGGCCGCTGCACTGGGCGGTGTTGTAGACCGTGTAGTGCCGATGGAACCAGATGGCCCCCGGCTCAGGGCCGGCGCGCCCTGTCGCCCCGGCGGGTCGGCCGCCTCCTGCGCCCTGGCCAGGCCCGGCTCCCCCAGGCCCACCCCGGCCGGATGCGGAATGGTCGGGCACGAAGCGGTCGGCATAGAGGATGGCGGTGCCCTGCTCCCCCGGCCGGATCCTGCCGCCGCAGTTCCGCGCTTGCACCGCCGTCAGCCAAGCCTGATCGGGGTAGCCCCCGCGTCGGACGGCATCCCAGAGCAGCAGCACATTGACGCCGCGATAGGGACGCCCGGTGGCGGCATTGTGCGGCAGCCCGGGGGCCCGCCCGCTGGACCGCCAGGGCTGGACCCAGGGCAGGCGCCCGGCGGCGATCTCCCCGATCAGCCGCTCCGTCACCGCCTGGTACAGTAGCCCTCGATCAGGTGGAGTGGGCGCGATCCCCCGAGCCGATGCCCCGGCACCGCTCGACGTATCCTCGCCGGTCTCCGTGGTTGGGGTGGTGGTGTCGTGGATCTCCCCCGCAAAGCCATCCATCGCCTGTCTCCCGCGACGGGCCGGCTGGAAGCCTCTCTCCCACCCTCAGCCCGTCCGCAGGGACACGTCTGTCCTTTAACTCGCCTTCTGGAGAGGGAAGGGGAGGGGGGGCACTGACCGAAGTGCCGCCCCTTGACCATCTCGGCTCCGCAGCAGAGCAATGCCAGGGGTCCGCGGCTGATTGAAGACAATGATGCCAGCCTTCATGCGACGTCGCATGAAGTCGCCGCTTACGGGTCGAGCAACCGATTGAGCTTGTCCCGAAGACGCAGAAGGGCGCCGCGGGTCTGGTCGGGCAAGGCCGCAGGTTCACGCTGAAGCGTATCAATCACCAACTCCAGGCGTCGCGCTCCGCCAGTGACTCGGCTCATGGCGGGGAGGGCGGAGCCGGTCCGGGTGGTCCGCTTGGCCCGAGCCTCACGAACCGACAGGGTGCCGGTGCGCGCCTGGCGCCACAAATCCAGTTGCGTGTCCGCATTCTCTGCACGGGCGATTTCCAGCAGGGTGGATCGCGGAACATCGGCAACGCCGGCGTCGAACTCCTGCCGGATGAGCGGGGGCAGGGTACGGAGCCGGAGGAGACGACTGACATCGCTCTGCCCGCGCCCGATAAGATCAGCGGCCTGATCTTGGGTGTATCCGCGCTCATCCATCAGACGCGCAAGGCCGTCGGCCTCTTCGAAGGGCGTCAGGTCTTCCCGCTGCAAGTTCTCGACCAGAGCAACCTCGACCGGGTCGGCCAGCGTCTCAATGGCAGATAGTTCGTCCCAACCAAGGCTCAGGGCGGCGCGCCACCGCCGCTCACCGGCAACGAGTTGCCATCCCCCCTCATCCCTTCGCCGAACCAGAACAGGTTCCAACTGGCCCAGGCGCTCAAAGCTTCGGGCCAGGGTGGCAATACCTTCTTGCCGGATGAGACGCCGGGGTTGAGCGGCGTCAGGATAGACATCCGCCGTTCTGACCCGGAAACTCGGGCGCGCGATCTTTGCACCTTCCTCGGGGATTGTGACACCGCCGGCCGCAGTCCGCAGGCGGTTGGATAGCGAACCGAGTCCCTTACGGACGGGTTTAGCGGGCATGGATGATCTCTCCAGCGATCTGGCGATAGACTTCCAGTCCAGGTGTGTCAGGCACGACCTGGAGAGCGGGTCGCTGCTCGACGACGGCTTTGGCCCAGTTCGCGTTGTTCGGGATGGGGTCGAAGACCCGGAAGCTGCTGCCGAGGTCGGCTTCCAACATCGCCACGATCTCCTTGTGTAGGGTGCGGCGGCGGTCGAAATGGGTGGGAAGTATACCGAGTACTGCTAATACGGGGTTCTGCCGGCGTTGGATCTCCCGCACGGTGTCGAGGATCAGTCCGACCCCCATGGCGTCTAGGGGCTCGACCCGGACCGGCACGAGGACGCTGTCGGCAGCACATAGGCCAGCATAGGTAAGCATTCCGAGATTGGGCGGACAGTCGATCAGAATGTGATCGAATTGCACGCGGACGGCCTCCAACGCCTCCCGCAGTAAGAACTCCGCTCCCGGCTGGAAGGTGCGGTCGACTTTGGCCAGCTCAATATGACTGCCGATCAGAGAGAAGCCGAACGGCCCCGTGATCTGGATGTCCGCAAGGGACCGCCCGTGCAGCAGTGCATGGGCGGTCGTCTGTCCTTCCTGCATCAACGTGGCGGTTTCATAGCCAAGTGATGCGGTGGCGCTCGCTTGGGGATCGAGATCGACCAGCAGGACCCGCCGGTTTTCTCCGGCAAGAGCTGCGGCCACATTGACCGCACTCGTCGTTTTGCCTACGCCGCCCTTCTGGTTGGCGAATGCAATTGTCCTTGTGACCATATCTGCCGGTCCAATCTGCTGAGGGAGAGCCGCGGTGCTCTCACAAGGGCAAGCTACTGTGAGACGATGAGCTATCCAAGTCTCATGCGATCAGTCTCATGCGACGTCGCATGAATGCCGTTAGTCCGGCTTCAGGAATGGAGTGGCAACAGCAGCGCGCATAGGCAGGTAGGTGCATCAAGCCCTGGCAAAAACTCCGAATGCCTTCCTGCTGCCTACTCCGAATGCGTGGGTCCTAAGGGCTTGATTCAAGCGGGCTCTTGCGACCCCCTGGCCAAATCTCCGAATCGAGAAGGCGGATGCCTGTTGGTTTGGCGTGTATAGGCCCTAACAGACTGGCCGACAGGCTCCGCACGATGCCGTTGCTGGGGTGATTCCGGCTTAGCCCTGGCAAAATCTCCGAATGTGGATGGTGGGCAGCACTGTTGAGGGGCGATGCCTGGCTGGGCTCTGGCAAAATCTCCGAAATGTCCCCATGGGCCGAGTCGCTGCCGACTGTCGGATTGCCCTGGCGAAACCTCCCATTCGATCTATCGTAAACCCTGGCAGAAACTCCGAAAGATTGGAGGGGGCGTACAGGATCCAGTGGTCCCTGACGCTGGCAGTTGTCGCGGTGGCCCTGTCAAAACCTCCGAATACCTATATGCATTCGGCTTTCCTTTTCTTGTCCTAAAGATTCCTAATGATTCCTAGAGAGAAAATTCACTCATAAAATCAATATATTACAGCCGATAGCGCGGAGGTTTCGCCAGTGCCGAACGGGAGGTTTCGCCAGCCTGGATCCTTCGAATTCGGAGTTGATGGCTGGATCTACTCCGACCTAAACTAACCCTATGCCGCCGAAACCCTCCACTCCCCCAACCCGGAAGACGCCGCTGACGCTTGTCAAGGCGACCGGCGCCGTTGAGATCAAGGCCGATGCGGATCTATCACTGGCCGACCGGCGGCTGTTCAATCACCTTCTCGCCCATGCGTATGAGAATCTCGGGCGCGTGGAGAGCCATACGATAGACTTGGCCTCCATTCGGCGCTTTGCCGCCGAGGTGCGCGATGGTGTCCCGGATGTCAACAATACCCGACTGAAAGCCAGCATCGAAACCCTCCAGAAGGTCCTCTGTCAGTTCAATTACCTCCGGTCCGATGGCACCCAGGGCTGGGAATCCTCGCAATTGCTGGGGCCGTGTCGGATCGAGGAGGGAACCCTCACCTATACCTTCCACACCTGGGTTGCCGAGCGACTACGGGAACCAGCACTGTACAGCTATCTGTCCCTGCGGATCATCTACGAGTTCGAATCGAAGTATGCGCTGACCCTGTACGAGGTGCTCAAACGCTACGCCGACCGGCATGCGGACGAACCCTACTGGCAGACCAAGGTGGAGGACCTCCGGGCGGTCATCGGCTGCACTGACAAGCTGAAGGACTGGAAGGATCTCCGGAAGTACGCCCTCGACCCGGCCCTGGAGGAGATTGGGCGGCTGGGAGAGTTCGAGCCGACCCTCCATGAGATCCGCCAGGGCGGGGGCAGGGGAGGGGGACGGGTGGTCGGTTGTGTCTTCCGAATCCGCAAGAAGACGCCGGAGGGGGCAGAGCAGGCCGTCAAGGAGATCGCCAAACCGAAGGCGCAGCGTCGCGGTGAACGGCTTGCCCGCAAAGAGGACACGATGGCGGTGGCCAAGGTGGAGTCCGCCCTGCGCTTCCTGGAAGGGGCGGATGTGGCCAAGCGCATGGAGTGGGCCAAAAGGGCGGAGGCGCTTGGCATGACCCTCCCGTCGGCTGCCGCGGCCAAAGAGAACCTGCGCAAGTGGGTTCCGGCCCTCGCCGAGGTGGTTGTGGATGCGGAGAGCCTGCGGGTGAAGCCCCTTTCTTGATGATCCGGATCTGACGTCAGGCCGTTGATGGATCGTGAATGAACTTGACGAACTTATCGGGCTGACGCGCACCGTCGAGTGAAGGGGAGTGCCATGGCCAATGCCGAGGTCGATAGCCGTTCTGCGACGGTTCGGGGAGATTCGTCTCGCCCCGATGTCTGGGCTACTGCCTTCTCCAATACGCGGGGGGGCAAGACGCACAAAGGCTCGGCGCGGTTCACGGTGACAGCCACCGGTCCGACAGCGATGGTTCCGGCGCGGTATCCCTCCCTTTGCACAGGGTGAACCCAAATGAGCGGTTCGGCCGGATCTATGCCGCCGGTTTCACGGACCCATTGGGTTTCGACAAGGCGCACAACCGGTTCAGCGATCCCCGACTTGGTGGGTCATTAGGACCTGGGCACCGGACAGGAGCGACTGCAGGACGGGACCCACCATGATTGCCGAGGGGGGGTAGCCACGTGGATCGTGCGCTACGCAACACGGGATCGCAAACCGATGCCGAGGTTCTTCCTGACGAGGGCCCCACACTCAGCCCGGCAGGGAGTGGACCAGGGGATGAACCAAGGCTTGGCTGCCGCCCGCGGTCGGGAAGAACACCGCCCTGTCGATCCGGATCCCAAGCCCGTCCCCGGCGGTCAAGGCGGGCTGCCCCCCGGCCGACCGCTGGGCGTCGAGATGGACGCCGTCCAGGTCGATGTCCAGACGCTCGGTCGCCCCGGTCGTCGCCACATGGATCAGCCGGGCGTCATCGCCGCCCCGCTCCACCGCGATTTCATGGGGGCGGACGAACAGGATGCCGGTGCCATCCCCCGTTTCCGCCCGGCCGACGGGGTGGCCATTGGCCAGACGGACCAGCCCGTCGCGCACCTCCACCTCCAGCCGGTTGGCATCCCCCAGGAAATCGTAGACGAAGGCCGTGGCCGGCCGTTCATAGACCTCCCGCGGGGTGCCTACCTGCTCGATCCGGCCCTGGCTCATCACCACCACCCGGTCGGCCAGTTCCAGCGCCTCCTCCTGGTCGTGGGTGACGAAGACGGTTGTCACGTGCACCTCCCGGTGCAGGCGGCGCAGCCAGCGGCGCAGTTCCTTGCGCACCTTGGCGTCCAGCGCGCCGAACGGCTCGTCCAGCAGCAGGACCCTGGGCTCGATGGCAAGTGCGCGGGCAAGCGCGACGCGCTGGCGTTGGCCGCCGGACAGTTGGGAGGGGTAGCGGTCGGCCAGCCAGTCCAGCTGGACCATGCGCAGCAGCCCGTGCACCCTCTCCGAAATCTCCGCCTCCACCGGGCGTTCGCGCCGGGGTCGGACGCGCAGGCCGAAGGCCACGTTCTCGAACACGGTCATATGCCGGAACAGGGCGTAGTGCTGGAAGACGAAGCCGACGCCGCGGTCCTTGGGATGGCGGGTCAGGGTATCCTGCCCGCCGAACAGCAGCCGCCCGCCATCGGCCGGTTCCAGCCCGGCGATGATGCGCAGCAGTGTCGTCTTGCCGGAACCCGACGGGCCCAGCAGGGCGACCAGTTCACCCGGGCGGATATCCAGGCTGACATGGTCCAGGGCCACATGGTCGCCGAAGCGCTTGGCCACATCCCGGATTTCGATGGCAACGGTCATACTGGGATCTCCACCCGCGTGCTCAATGCCGCCGCGTCGCCGACAGCTCGTCGGCGAAACGCCATTCCAGCACCGTCTTGGCGACCAGGGTCACGAGCGCCAGCAGGGCCAGAAGGGAGGCGACGGCGAAGGCCGCGACCATGTTGTATTCGTTGTACAAGATCTCGACATGCAGGGGCATGGTGTTCGTCTCCCCCCGGATATGGCCGGAGACGACGGAGACGGCCCCGAACTCCCCCATGGCGCGGGCATTGCAAAGCAGGACACCGTAGAGCAGGCCCCATTTGATCTTGGGCAGGGTGATGCGCAGGAAGGTCTGCCAGCCCGATGCGCCCAGGCTGATGGCGGCCTCCTCCTCCTCCGCCCCCTGCTCCTGCATCAGCGGGATCAGTTCGCGGGCGACGAAGGGGAAGGTGACGAACAGGGTCGCCAGCACGATGCCCGGCAGGGCGAAGATGATCTGGATGTCATGCTCCCGCAGCCAGGGCCCGATCCAGCCATGCAGACCGAACAGCAGCACATAGACCAGCCCCGCCACCACCGGACTGACGGAGAAGGGAAGGTCGATCAGGGTGGTCAGCAGGCTCTTGCCCCGGAATTCATAGCGGGCGATGCACCAGCTGGCCGCCAGGCCGAACACCACGTTCAACGGCACTGCGATGGCGGCGACCAGCAGGGTCAGCCGGATGGCGGACAGGGCATCCGGCTCCGCCAGCGCCTCCAGATAAGGGCCGAATCCCGCGGACAGGGCCGTGGCGAACACCCCCAGCAGCGGCATCAGCAGGAACAGCCCTAGGAAGGCCAACGCGGCGGTGATCAGCATGACCCGCGCCCAGCGGGATTCCGCCAGGGCCGGCCGGGCGGGGGACCTGTGCGGGGTATCCATGATCTCACCCGCCATGGCGCGCCCTCGTCCAGCGTTGCAGCAGATTGATCGCCAGCAGCATCACGAAGGAGACCAGCAGCATGGAGAAGCCGATGGCGGTCGCCCCGGCGTAATCATACTGCTCCAGCTGGATGACGATAAGCAGCGGCGCGATTTCCGACACCATGGGCAGGTTGCCGGCGATGAAGATCACCGACCCGTATTCCCCGACGCCGCGGGCGAAGGCCAGGGCGAATCCTGTCAGCAGAGCGGGAAGGATGGCGGGCAGGATCACGCGGATGAAGGTCTGCACCCGGGTGGCGCCCAGCAGTGACGCCGCCTCCTCCTGCTCCGCCTCCAGGTCCTGGAGCACGGGTTCCACCGTGCGCACGACAAAGGGCAGGCCGATGAAGGTCAGCGCCACCAGGATACCCAGCGGCGTGAACGCCACCTGCATCGGCAGGAACTGGCCGATCCAGCCATTGGGGGCGTAAAGGGCGGCAAGCGCGATGCCTGCCACCGCCGTGGGCAGGGCGAAGGGCAGATCCACCATCGCATCCACGATCCGCCGCCCGGGGAAGCGGTAGCGCACCAGAACCCAGGCCACGAGCAGGCCAAAAACGGCATTGATTGCCGCGGCCGCCAGGGCGATCCCGAAGCTGACCCGGAAGGCGGCGATCACCCGCGGCTTCGTCACCGCCGCGATAAACCCGTCCAGCCCCAGCTGCATGGCTGAAAGTGCCAGGGCGGATAGGGGGATCAGCACGATCAAGGACAGATAGACCAGGGTGAAACCCAACGTCGGCCCGAAACCGGGCAGGATGCTGGGCCGCTTCCAGCCGGAAAGGGCGGAGGCGAGGGGGCTTGCCGGGGCAGGGGACTGTGTACGGGAAACAGCCATCCGGTCACCGTCCATAGATCTGATCGAAGACCCCGCCATCGGCGAAATAGGTCTTCTGCGCCGCGGCCCAGCCCCCGAACTGACCATCGATGGTCAGGAGCCGGAGTGTGGGGAAGCGGTCCTTGTACCGTTCCGCCACGGCCGGATCGCGCGGCCGGTAATGGTGCTTGGCCGCGAGTTCCTGGCCTTCGGCAGAGTACAGGAAATCCAGGTAGGCCTTCGCCACATCGCGAGTGCCCCGCTTGTCCACCACCTGGTCGACGATGGCGACCGGCGGTTCGGCCAGGATGCTGACGGAGGGGACGATGATCTCGAACTTGTCGGCCCCGACCTCCGCCAGGGCTAGGAACGCCTCGTTCTCCCAGGCCAGCAGCACGTCGCCGATGCCGCGCTGGGTGAAGGTGACGGTGCTGCCCCGGGCGCCCGTGTCCAGCACCGGTACATTAGCGTAGAGGGCACGGACGAAGTCCTTCGCCTTGGCCGCATCGCCGCCGTTCTGTTCCAGCGCCCAGCCCCAGGCGGCCAGAAAGTTCCAGCGGGCCCCGCCGGAGGTCTTGGGATTGGGGGTGATAACCTGGATGCCGGGCTTCACCAGGTCGCCCCAGTCCTTGATGCCCTTGGGGTTGCCGGTACGGACCAGGAACACGATGGTGCTGGCGTAGGGCGCGGAATTGTGCAGAAATTCCGTCTGCCAGGCCGTGTCCAATCGGCCGGCGGCGGCGATGGCGTCGATGTCATGGGCAAGGGCCAGCGTGACCACATCGGCGTCCAGCCCGTCGATGACCCCACGGGCCTGCTTGCCCGATCCGCCGTGGGACATGCGGACGGACAGGTCCTGCCCCCGCTCCGCCTTCCAGCGGGCGGCGAAGGCAGCGTTCACGTCCTTGTAGAGTTCGCGGGTCGGATCGTAGGAGACGTTCAGGATGTCGGTCGCCAGGGCGGGCGGAGCGATGATCGCTCCGGTCGCGGTTCCGGCGAGAAGCAGGGCGGCAAGCAGCAGGCGCTTCATGGGGACCTCTCCTGTCGGCGGGCGGGGCAGGGACCGGAAAGCAGGGATCCTATAACACACTTTTTCATGTGTTGTATTATCCACTTCCCTATCGTTTCTATAGGAAATAAACGCACGGGTATCCCCACCCCGTCAACAGGATTCTTCAAGGGGCACGGGTGGAACCGTCAGACCGCGAAATCGAGCGGCAGATCGCCATCCTGGCGGCGTCGGGCCAGATCGGCCAGGCTGCACCCGTCAAGCACCGTGGCGACCGCGTCACGCGCCTTCAGCAGCAGGTGGCGCAGCTCGCACCCCTCCCCGCCGGGGCAATCGGCGCAGGTGCCCGGCTGTGTCCGGCTGGAACAGGGAGTCAGGGCCAGCGGGCCGTCGATCAGGCGGATCAGATCGCCCGCCGTGATCCGGTTCGGATGCCGGGCGAGCTGATACCCCCCCGCCCGGCCCCGCCGACTGACGACGATCCCGGCGTCACGCAGATCGACAAGGATCGCCTCCAGGAACTTGCGGGGGATGTCCTCCGCCGTCGCGATCTCCTCCGTCATCGTCCAGGCGTCGGTCCCGGCGACCAGGGCAAGACGGGTGGCGGCGCGAAGGGCGTATTTGGCTTTGCTGGACAGCATGATGCGACATCGAGGCGGCGACGGATGCGGCCGCCATCCTAGGCAGCCGCAGCCATCCTAGCCAGAGACTGTGCAGAAGTTGCGGCAGCCTGTGGCATCGGGGACACAAAATCCGCGCGCGGCATGCCCTGTCCGGTCCTTCCGCTGACCGCCTGCCATCCGGCAACCGCCCTGTTCCAAGCCCCTTGACAGGGATCGGTCGGCCATGGGCTAATTCCCTATAGAACAAGTAGGATTTTGGGCGGACAAGGCAGTGGGCTGCGCAGCGGCCGGGGCAGTGGGCGGGTAGGCCACGGTCTTCCCCCCCAATCCCGCCGTCCCTCCCGCCACACGCGGGCCGGGGCTTCAATCACGGCCGAGAGATGAGGGACCCGCGATGCTGTCCAGCAAGGCGAAGTATGCGCTGCGCGCCCTGACCCGGCTGGCGATGACGGCGGGAACGGGCGCCTGGACCCTGTCGGAGGAGATTGCCCGGATGGAGGATATCCCTCCCAAATTCCTGGAGGCGATCCTGACCGAGCTGCGCGCCGCGGAGTTGGTCGCCAGCAAGCGGGGACGGGCGGGCGGCTACCGGCTGGAGCGCCACCCCCACCGCGTCACCGCGGGGGAGGTGATCCGGCTGGTCGACGGCCAGCTGGCCCTTACCCCCTGTTCGCGGCGCCGCGACCCCCAGCCTTGCGCCGACTGCACCGCGGGGAATGCCTGTTCGCTGCGCACCCTGCTGATCGAGGCGCGGGACGCCCTGGCGACCATCCTCGACCGCTGCACCCTGACCGATCTGGTCCGCCAGCGGGAGGGCGGGGCGCAGGTCCTGGATTTCTCAATCTGACACCGCTGCATTGCCATCTCCTGACAATGGAAAGGGCCCCCATGATGCGCCACCCGCTGCCTGCCCAATCCCAGGGCCCGGAACTGCCCGCGGGTGCCGCTGCCGCCCCAGGGATGTCACCTTTGTGCGGGCGGGGGCGGCGATGAGCCGGCCCGCGGTCGCCATCGTCGGGGCCGGGGCCAGTGGCGCGCTGACGGCGCTGCACCTTCTGGCGGACCCGGCGGGGCCGCGCGTCTTCCTGGTGGAGCGGCGGGCCGGATTCGGCCCCGGCGCCGCTTATTCCACCGGCAATCCGGACCATCTCCTGAATGTCCGCGCTGCGAACATGAGCGCGTTCCCCGACGATCCCGGCCATTTCCTGGACTGGATGGCCCGGTCGGGGCCGGGCCCCGTCGGGCCGACGGATTTCGTGCCCCGGCGGGTCTACGGCACCTATCTGCGTGCCCTGCTGCGCGACGCGGCCTCCGGCCCTGGGGCGGCGGGGCGGCTGATGCTGGTGAATGATGAGGCAGTGGGGCTGACCATCGGCGGCGGTCGGCCGCGGCTGTGCCTGGCCATGGGGCGGGAGGTGCGGATCGATGCCCTGGTGCTGGCGACCGGCAATCCCACCCCCGATGCCCCGCCGGTCGATTCCCCCGCGGTCCTGGGCGGTCCCCATTACGTGGCCGATCCCTGGGCCCCCGGCGCCCTGGACCGGATCCGGGCGGATGAACCGATCCTGCTGCTGGGCACGGGGCTGACCATGGTCGATGTGGTCCTGTCGCTGGAAAAGGCGGGGCATTACGGGCCCCGCACCGCCCTGTCGCGCCGGGGCCTGCTGCCCCAGCGGCACGGGCCGCCGCCGGCGGTGCCGCGTGGCCCCCTGCCGGAGCTGCCGGGGGAGCTGTCGCAGGCCCTGCGGCTGGTGCGCCGCCTGTCGGAGGAGGCGGAGGACGCCTTCGGCCGCCGGGGCGACTGGCGCCAGGTGATGGATGCCCTGCGCCCGCTCACCCGCGCCTACTGGCAAGAGCTGGACGGGGAGGGCAAGCGCCGGTTCCTGCGCCATCTCCGGCCCTGGTGGGATATCCACCGCCATCGGCTGGCCCCGGTGGTGGCCGACCGCATCCTATCCCTGACCGAGCGGGGGAAGCTGGTGGTGGCGGCGGGACGGCTGCGCAGCCTGGTGGCGGAGGCGGGCGGGGCCCAGCCCTGGATCGCCGTCCACTGGCAACCGCGCGGGGGCGGGGCGCCCCGCTGCCTGCGGGTCCGGCATGTGATCAACTGCACCGGTCCCGGCCGCGACCTGAAACGCGATGCCTCCCCCCTGATCCGGGACCTGTTCGCCCACGGAATCGCCCAGGCCGGGCCTTTGGGGCTGGGGCTGGATGTGGACGGGGCCGGACGGCTGATCGCGGCAGACGGGGTGGCCGGACGGTTCTATGCCGTGGGCCCGCCCACCCGCGGCGCCTTCTGGGAGATGACGGCCATCCCGGACATCAGGGTCCAGGCAAGCGAGGTCGCGCAGGCGGTGCTGCGCGACCTGGCGGGGGTTCAGATCCCGGCCCCATCGCGCAGGCCGTAGACATCGAACCCGGCCAGGGCCCGGCCGATGGCGGCGATGGTCCGGTTCGCCGCCGGAAGCCGCCCGCCCATGGTCAGGAAGCCGTGGATCATCGTCGGTTCGTGCAGGTGGATGATGGGCACTCCCGCCTCCGCCAGCCGCCCGGCATAGGCCCGCCCCTCGTCCAGCAGGGGATCGAAGCCCGCGGTGACGATGACCGTGGGCGGCAACCCGTCGAACCGGTCGGCCCGCAGCGGCGACACGCGCCAGTCCAGCGCCCGGCCGGTCCGCCCCAGGTAATTGCCGATCCAGCCCAGATAGGTGTCCCGGTCCAGCAGGTACCCCTCCGCCCGCCGCTGGTGCGATGCGGCCGTCGCCACCAGGTCCAGGGCAGGGTAGACCAGGATCTGGCAGGCGGGGGCAGGGTACCCGCGGTCCCGCGCCTCCAGCGCCAGCACGGCGGCCAGGTTGCCCCCGGCGCTGTCCCCGGCCAGACCGATGGCGGCCGGGTCGATGGCCAGAAGCCGGGCATGCTCCACCAGCCAGGACAGGGCGGCGCGGGCATCGTCCAGCGCCGCGGGGAAGGGATGCTCCGGCGACAGCCTGTAATCCACCGCCACCACGGCCTGACCCGTGGCCAGGGCCAACTGGCGGCACAGGGTGTCATGGCTGTCCAGATCGCCCACGGTCCAGCCCCCGCCATGCAGGAACAGCAGCGCCGGCACCGGCTTCCAGGAGAAGGAAGGGCGGTATAGCCGCAGCCGCAGCGGCCCGCCGGGGCCGGGGATCGTTTCCTCCCGCAGGGAGGCGAGGACCGGCGGTTCCGGCCCCAGGGCGCGGCGGATCTCCGCATAGCGGCGGCGCAGCAGGGGCAGCGGCGCGCCCGCCGGCGTGGACCCCTGGATCTCGCGCACGACGGCGGCGACCTCTTCGGGAAGGTCCGGCGCCGCCGCCCGCGGGGGCAGCCGGTCGGCCAAGTGGAGGATACGGCTCATGCGGCACTCCGTCGGCGGGAGGGGGCGGTTCCCGGATTGATCAGCCGGGTATGCAGCGTCCGCGCGGCACCCAGGGTGGCGCCGATGCTGCGGTGCAGGGTGTTGTCGAGCTTGAAGAAGCGGCGGCTGGAGGCGAAGAAGCGGTAGCCGCCGGCATCGGCGACGGCGATACCGGCAGTCTCCCCCGCGACCTGGATCACGACGGCGTCGGCCATGGGATCACTCCGGAACAGGAAAGCAGGCGGGACGGATGGACGGGCAGGACGTCGGCCGGGCCCCAGGGGCCCTGGGGTCGGCCCCGGCGTCCGGGAACGGATGGGTCAACAGGTCCAATCCATAGGTCTCTCCTCCGTCGGTGTTCCGGACTCCACGAAGGGGCTTCGTGGCGCTTTAGCGGTTGGTGACGCGGCGCAAGCTGCACGGATCAAATCCCGCGGACGGCAACGACCGTCGGGAAGGAGCGTTCCGCATTTTACCTACCGTGTCAATATGGATTTATCGATTCATACATATTTTTGTGTGAAACAGTAAAAAGCCTATTGACCGACTAGGCAAATATCCGACAGCCTGATCCCCGGCCGAACCGGCCCGCGGCGATTTGAGGGAGCAGCTTGCGCCGCGTCACCAACCGCTAAAGCGCCACGAACGCGGTTCGTGGGTCAGAACACCCGCCTGGAAGGACCGACCCGATGACGACCTGTCGACGCGGCTGAGCCGCCCGATCCGACCGACATTCCCGATCCATTGAACCGGACCCGCCCTGATCCGCGGGCCCGGTGCCGGTGACCGCCTTGCCGCGGGCCGCCCGCCATCCGGTCCCTGCCCGCTCCCGGCGGCGGGCCGGAACGGGGACCCGCATGCCCGGCGCGCCGCCGCCCGAGGAGACCTTGTGCCATGTCATTCGATGCCTCATACGCCCCGCCGCCCGCCGGTTCCGGCCTGCCTGGTTCCGGCCTGCGCCGCCCGGCCCGTGCCGGGGCGGCATCCCGTCCGGGGGTTCTGCCCGGGCGCCGTCCGCGGGCCCGCATCCTGCGCCTGATGCTGCTGTCCGGGACCATTGTCGCCGGGCTTGCGGGCGTGCTGTCCGCCACCGCCCACGCCGCCCCGGACGACCAGATCCGCGCCCGGCTGGAGGCGCTGGAGAAACGCCTGGCCGAGCAGGACCGGCTGATCGACCAGCAGCAGGCCCAGATCCGCGACCTGAAGACCCGATCCGCCGCCGGTTTCAGCGAGGCGAAGCGCCTGGTGGAGGAGCAGCCGAAACTGTCCGTGGCCAATGCCCGCCCCACCTTCACCAGCGCGGACGGCAATTTCGCCGTCTCCTTGCGCGGGCGGTTCCATTACGATCTCGCCCAGTACGCCCAGGACCTGGACCGCACCGCCACCCCGCGGGCGGCCACCGGCGGGGATGCGGCGGAGGCCGCACGGGCGCTGGATCTGAACAGCGGCGGCAATTTCCGCCGCGCCCAGATCGGGATCGAGGGGACGGTCCTGAAGGACTGGGCCTTCAACATCACCTATGAGGTGGGGGGCAGCGGGCAGGAGGATGGCGGCCGCATCACCGAGACCTGGCTGGGCTACAACGGCATCGCGCCCTTCCGCTTCCAGATCGGGGCCTTCCCGCCGCCCGCCAACCTGGACGACGCCACCAGTTCCAACGACACCGCCTTCATCGAACGCGCGACCCCGGCGGAGCTGGGCCGCAGCCTGGCCGGTGGCGACGGGCGCTATGCCCTGGGCGCCCGCGCGGCCGGGGAGGCGTGGCAGGGATCGCTGTTCCTGACCGGCGCCCTGGTCAACACCCCGCGGGACGGCGGTGCGGCCTTCCCGGCCGTGAATTCCGACGAGCAGGCGGCCCTGGTCGGCCGCGGCAGCACCGTCCTGAGCAAGAGCCAGGACCACCTGCTGCACATCGGCGCCTCCGCCACCTGGGTGTTCAGCCCGGGCCAGACGGCCGATCCATCCGCACCCGTCGGGGCCATCCGCTCCCCCGTCCGGCTGCGCGACCGGCCCGAACTGCGGGTGGACGGCACCCGCTTCATCGACACCGGCAACATCAACGCCGGCGCGGCCACCGCGCTGGGGGCGGAGATGGCGGGCCACTGGAAGTCCTTCCATGCCCAGGGCGAGTTCTTCCGGTACACGATCGACCGCAAGACGGTCACCGGCCCCGCCCTGCCCGATGCCGATTTCACCGGCTGGTACGCCCAGGCGGGTTGGGTCCTGACCGGGGAGGCGAAGCGCTACAACGCCCAGTCCGGCGCCTACGGCAACCCGCGGCCGGACAAGCCCTTCAACCTGTCCACCGGCGACCTGGGCGCGTGGGAGGTGGCGGCCCGCTACAGCCTGGCCGACCTGAACGACCGGGCCGACGACCCCCTGGCCGCCGCCCGCATCCGCGGCGGACGGCAGGAGGTCGTGACCCTCGGATTGAACTGGTACCCGAACAGCAATGTCCGCTTCCTGCTGAACTACCTGTTCGTGGACATCGACCGCCGCAATCCCGGCGGCTTCACGGGCCCGCTCGCCGTCACCGCCCCGAACGGGGAGATCGGCCAGAGCTTCCAGGCCATCGCCCTGCGCACCCAGCTGACCTTCTGACCACCGCCCCCCTGCGACGGAGACGACCCCATGTTCCGGACACCCCTGTTGTCCTCCCGGCCCCGGCCCGGCGCGCCCGCCCGGCGCGGCCTGCTGTCCCGCCTGGGCGCCGCCCTTCTGCCCGCCCTTCTGCCCGCGGGCCTGACGCTCGGCCTGCTGCTGGCCCCGGCCCTTGCCACGCCCGCCCGGGCGGAGACGACGCTGCTCAATGTCAGCTATGATCCCACCCGGGAGTTTTATAAGGAATTCAACACCCTGTTCGCCGGACGCTGGGCGCAGGCGGGCAACGGGGCGGTGAAGGTCAACACCGCCCATGGCGGCTCGGCCCGGCAGGCCCGGGCCGTCATCGACGGCCAGCAGGCCGATGTGGTGACCCTGGCCCTGGCCTTCGACATCGACGCCATCGCCGAGCGCGGGCTGCTTTCCAAGGACTGGCAGGCCCGCCTGCCCCAGAACTCCTCCCCCTACACCAGCACCATCGTCTTCCTGGTACGCAAGGGCAATCCCTGGGGCATCAAGGACTGGGGCGACCTGGTGAAGCCCGGCATCCAGGTGATCACGCCCAATCCCAAGACCTCCGGCGGGGCGCGCTGGAACTATCTGGCCGCCTGGGGCTACGCGCTGGACAAGTCCGGCGGGGATGAGGCGGCGGCGCGGGACTTCGTCACCCGTCTGTACCGCAACGTGCCCGTCCTGGATACCGGCGCCCGCGGATCGACCACCACCTTCGCCCAGCGGGGCATCGGCGACGTGCTGCTGGCCTGGGAGAACGAGGCCTATCTCGCCATCAAGGAGTTGGGCTCCGACGCGGTGGAGGTGGTGTTCCCCAGCGTCTCCATCCTGGCGGAACCGCCGGTGACCGTCGTGGACAGCGTCGTGGACAAGCGCGGCACCCGCGCCGCGGCGGAGGCCTATCTGAACCTGCTCTACACGCAGGAAGGGCAGCGCCTGGCCGCCAAGCACTTCTACCGGCCGCGCGATCCCCAGGTGGCGGCGGAATTCGCCGACCGCTTCCCCACCCTGTCCCTGTTCGGCATCGACCGCTTCGGCGGCTGGCAGACGGCGCAGAAGACCCATTTCGCCGACGGCGGGGTCTTCGACCAGATCTACAAGCCGGGCGGTCTGTGACCGTCCGAAGGACGTGACCTTCCCCAGGCGCCGGTTGTCGCACCTCGGCAGCCGGCCCCGGTCTCCCCTGTCATCCGGCTTTCCTGTCATCCGGGCAACCAGACTCCACCAAGCGGTGTGCTGGGTCCCGCCTGCGATACCCGGTTCAGTCCGCTTGAAAGGGTGTTTCGGGAAGCACCGGTGGCACGCCGAACGGTCGATTGATGACCGTCAGGACCTCATGGGCGACAAAGGAGCGGTTGCGGGCGAACCTGGTTCTCTCTTTCAAGATCCCCGCCTCCACCAATGCTGTCACGGCGGTCGACGCTGCTGGGAAAGACACATCGAGGAGCGAAGCGAGCCGCTTTATCGTGAGGACAGGATAGTGAGGAAGCAACTCCAGGCTGCGAAGGGCTGCCGATCCCTGGCGGAACCGCCGCTGTTGTTCCCACAGTCCCCTAAGCCGGTGCAAGGCCCGTCGGGTCACCGCCATTTCGTCGACCGTATCCCTGATCGCCGATGCCATGAACCCGATGATCGGATCCCAGTCCAGGCGCTGCTGGGCCCGCCTGAGGGCATCGTAGTAGGCATCCTTGTTAGCCTCGATGTAGGGCGCAAGGTACAGGGGAGGCCGCTTTTCAGCCGCCATCATCAACGGCAGCAGCAATCGGCCTGTCCGCCCGTTACCATCCCGGAAAGGGTGAACGGCTTCGAAATGCGCATGCGAGATGGCCATCCGGACGATCAGACCCTGTGTTTGGATCTGCATCCCCTCGAGCCGCATATAGGAGAGACAATCCTCCAGGCACTGCTCCACCTTGTCCGGCGGCGGCGGATT
>JBJOKR010000096.1:0-17230 GCA_046045995.1 Pseudomonadota bacterium
AGCAGCATGACGCCGCCGTCCGAACTGATGCGCCCGCCATCGAAGGCGGCGGTGACATGGCGGCGTGAGACGGCTGGAAAGGTGAATGGCAGAAGGGTATCGTCCGACATGGCGGGTGTGGCGCTCTCCGACGCGGTTGCAGAGATGGTTTCAGCACCCAAATCCTACGCCGGATCAGAGACTTACGCTACACCCGCCGCCCCCTCCAAGCCGCCGTCGTGAATACGACGGGTTAGCTGAACGGGAAGCAAGCTCTCCTGACCGTAAGCTGGGCGTGGCCTGGTACAGGTTTCCTGACGAGACCCACAATCAGGATGGCAAGCACACGAGCTACCTCGATCAGCCAGAAAAATTTCGGAAGTTTGATGAGTTTGTTTTCGATAGCCTTAAAAATTTACGTACATCTAAAAGATCTATTGAGTCTCTGACTAAAATTTTACAGCCGTTTTAGTATTCGGATCAAAGTCTTGATACATCGTCAATTTCCTTTCATCACCGTAGAGAATGGAGAAAGAGTTGGTTCGCAAGAGTTATTGATGATTTATCGGAATGCGACGTGGTCTTCGCCGACCCCGATAATGGTATTGTTGACAATCAAGATTTTAGAAAAAGCCGATTTAAATTCGGCAAACGAATTTCCCTTGAAGAGGTCCGTCATCTATCGGATAAACGGTGTGCAATTATATACCATCATAACTCTCGGCGCAAAGGTGGCCACGACGCTGAGGTCGATTATTGGCTGAACGAAATCGGCCGACCAGCTGTCGCGGTCCGGGCGACATGTTATAGCTCTCGGACATTCTTTGTAATCAACTTTGACGACCAAATCATCGAGAGGGTGGAACGCTTCTGTAAATATTGGTCAGAAATGAAGGTTCGGCTTCACGTTCAGAGGGGCGCGGCATGACGACGGATAAGATTGATCGGAATGATGTGTTTAGGGAACCTTGGTCCCTTGGCATGATCCTCGCCGATCGGTTTCGTAGGGCGCTGGTGTTTTGTCGAAGTCTGCCCATAGAGATACCACCTTCGGCGACACCGTATATCATATGCGTGATCGGAGACGCATTCCACAACGCACCTATGTTGATTCATCGTGAGGTACGTGACGGAATCAGCGTAGCCTAAGTCCGCCAGATAGTTGCAGTTCTAAGGGAAGATGCATTGAAAGCGCCGCACGAAGCGGCATATGCATTTCTTGATGGTTTAGCGTCGGGCCTTACTTTCTACTCAGCGATGCGCGGTCATCCCCTGGAGCCTCACCCGGCGAGTACCTTACAAAGGTCGGACCCCGCCTGCGACCATCAACACTGCACCACTTCCGGCCCCGCTGACAACGAGGGCGAGAATGGCTGCGTGAGTGTTGACCTTGATACTTCAGATCATAAGGATATCGGGTCGGCCTCTAGCTAAACCTGCCGACAGAAACGGAACGGCATCTGCGGACCCGCCGCGGACAGCATTCCTCTGCGTCTGCGCCTGACCGGGGACGGGAACGGGGAATAGCGACCGGGCCGGTGCGGCCTGGTCTGCCCTTCCCAGCCTTACCCCCGTCGCAATCCGGGCTCCGCCCTCCTTGCGACCTCCGGCAACGCCCCGTATGTCGGATTAGCGAAGCGTAATCCGACTGTCCCAAGCATGAACCGCAACGACTTGTCGCCCCTCGGGCCGCCGGCCCTCGCCGTGACCCCACAAACTCGCCCTCGCCGCAACCATGCGCGCCTCCCCGTCGCCCTCAACGCCATGGTCCAGAACAACAAGGATCGGACACCACGGAACAACTGACCAAAAGCCGAGATCACAGTTGCTACGCGGCGCGGCGGGAGCGGATGATGGACAGGATTTCCGCGGCGGCCTGGGGGATGTTGGTGCCGGGGCCGTAGATGGCGGCCACGCCCGCCTCCTGCAGGAAGGCGTAGTCCTGGGGCGGGATGACGCCGCCGCAGACGGTGATGATGTCGCCCGCCCCCTCCGCCGCCAGGGCCGTGATCATGGCCGGGACCAGGGTCTTGTGGCCGGCGGCCTGGGAGCTGACGCCGACGACATGGACATCGTTTTCCACGGCCTGGCGGGCCGCTTCCTCCGGCGTCTGAAACAGGGGGCCCACATCCACGTCGAAGCCGATATCGGCGAAGGCGGTGGCGATCACCTTGGCCCCGCGGTCGTGCCCGTCCTGGCCCATCTTCACCACCAGCATGCGCGGGCGGCGCCCCTCCTCCTCGGCGAAGGCGGCCACTTCCTGCTGGATGCGCTGGAAGCCCTCATCCCCCTCGTACGCCGCGCCATAGACGCCGGAAACGCTGCGGATCACGGCGCGGTGGCGGGTGAAGACCTGTTCCAGCGCGTCGGAGATCTCCCCCACCGTGGCGCGGGCCCGGGCGGCCTTCACCGCCAGGTCCAGCAGATTGCCGCTGCCATCCTTCGCCGCCGCGGTCAGGTCCGACAGGGCCGCACGGACGGCGCGATCGTCGCGGCTGTCCCGCACCCGTTTCAGACGGGCGATCTGGGCCTCCCGCACGGCGGTGTTGTCGATGTCCAGCACCTCCACCCGTTCCGGATTCTCCGGCCGGTAGCGGTTGACGCCGACGATCACCTCCTCCCCCTTGTCGATGCGGGCCTGGCGGCGGGCCGCCGCCTCCTCGATCATCAGCTTGGGCAGGCCGGAATCCACGGCCTTGGTCATCCCCCCCATCTCCTCGACCTGTGCGATCAGGTCGCGGGCGGCATCGGCCAGGGCATGGGTCAGGCTTTCCACGTAATAGCTGCCGCCCAGGGGATCGACCACATGGGGAATGCCCGTCTCCTCCGCGAGGATCAGCTGGGTGTTGCGGGCGATCCGGGCGGAGAAGGGGGTGGGCAGGCCCAGCGCCTCATCGAAGCTGTTGGTGTGCAGGCTCTGTGTCCCGCCCAGCACCGCGGCCATGGCCTCGATCGTCGTGCGGACAATGTTGTTGTAGGGGTCCTGCTCGGTCAGGGAGACGCCGGAGGTCTGGCAATGGGTGCGCAGGGCCAGGGAGCGCGCATCCTTCGGCTGGAAATGCGCCTGCATCAGCTCCGCCCACAACAGGCGGGCGGCGCGCAGCTTCGCCACCTCCATGAAGAAGTTCATGCCGATGGCGAAGAAGAAGGACAGGCGCGGGGCGAACTGGTCCACTTGCAAGCCCTTGGCCTGGGCGGCGCGGACATATTCCAGACCGTCGGCCAGGGTGAAGGCCAGTTCCTGAACCGCCGTCGCCCCCGCCTCCTGCATGTGGTAGCCGGAGATGGAGATCGAGTTGTACTTCGGCATGCTCAGGGCCGTGTACTCGATGATGTCCGCGACGATCCGCATGGATGGTTCCGGCGGATAGATATAGGTGTTGCGGACCATGAACTCCTTCAGGATGTCGTTCTGGATGGTGCCGGACAGGTCGGCCTGGGCCACCCCCTGTTCCTCCGCCGCGACGATGTACATGGCCAGCACCGGCAGGACGGCACCGTTCATGGTCATGCTGACGGACATCCGGTCCAGCGGGATGCCATCGAACAGGATCTTCATGTCCTCCACACTGTCGATGGCGACGCCGGCCTTGCCGACGTCACCCACAACCCGGGGATGATCACTGTCGTATCCACGATGCGTGGCAAGATCAAAGGCAACGGACAGGCCCATCTGCCCCGCCTTCAGATTCGCCTTGTAGAAAGCGTTCGATTCCTCCGCCGTGCTGAACCCGGCATATTGCCGTATGGTCCAGGGCTTGGCGGCATACATTGTTGCCCGCGGGCCGCGGGTGAAGGGGGCGAAACCGGGCAGGGTGCCCGTGTCCAACCCATCCAGATCGGCGGCGGTGTAGAGGGGTTTGACAGGCAATCCTTCTGGAGTCGTCCAGACCAGGGTCTCCGGCGAGGCTCCGCGCAAGTCCTTGGCCGCCAGGGCGTCCCAGTCCGCACGGGTCTTCTTCGGAAACGCGGTCATATGTCCTCTCCTTGCTAAGTTATTGGATTGGCTGGAAAAACCATGTCTAGGCCTGGGTCGGCGCCACTATAGCCCCGCCGGCACCCGCTGTCACCGGGGGCAAGGTTCCGTACATGAAGCGTTGTGTCATACTAGTGAAGGTCATATCTTCATGACCAACGGATTGGATGTGAACCGAGCAGAAGGTTTGGATGATGGCCGCAAGACGGCGCCCCGCGGTGGATCCGAATGCCACGGCACCGGAGGTGATGCAGTCGGTATGCAGGAACGTCACCGTTTCGGGACGGCGGACCAGCGTGCGCATGGAACCCCTGCTGTGGGACAGTCTGACCGACATTGTGCGGCGGGAACAGCGCACGATCCATGAGATCGCCACCCTGGTGGACCGGCGCCGCGGCGACAGTTCGCTGACGGCGGCCCTGCGCGTCTTCATCCTGAGCTATTTCCGGGAGGCGACGGAGCGTCTGACCGGGCTGGAGGAGGGCCAGTCCCGGTTCGACGGCCCGATGCAGGTGAGCGACGTCTTCGCCCGCGCCCTCGACATCTTCGACCAGACACCCCCCACCCCGCCGATGGGGGTGGAGGACTGACGGGCCAGCCTACCAGACCAGCGCCGGCAGGATGGCGCTGGGGCGGTGGGGGGCGTCGCGCAGGAAGTGTTCCACCCGCACCGGATCCGGCCGGCTGCCGCCCGCCACCCCCAGCTCATCCCGGTGGATGCCGCCTGCCACCAGGATGCCATCGATCCCGGCGGCATGGGCGCCGGCGATATCGGTGCGCAGGCTATCCCCCACCATGCACAGGCGCGACGGGTCGATCCCGCCCAGCAGATCGAAACAGCGACGGTAGACAGGGGCGAAGGGCTTGCCGTGCCAGGCGACGCCGCCGCCCAGTTCCCCATACCGGCGGGCCAGCTCCCCGGCGCAGATCACCGGCTTGTCGCCCACATAGACGATCAGGTCCGGGTTGGCGCACAGCATGGGCAGGTTCCGGGCGGCACAGGCGCGCAGCACCGGCTCGTAATCGGCCAGGGTCTCCTCGAAATCGTCGATGCCGGTGTTGACGACGAAATCCGCATCCGCGGGGTCATCCACCCGCACGCGACCGGGCAGCCCGGCATAGACATCCTCATCCCGCTCCGGGCCGATATGGTACAGCCGGGGGCCCAGGGCAGCGTGCCAGGCGTCGGGCGGGTCGCGCAGGGCCTCCCAGCTGGCCTCCCCCGACGTATGGAGCGCGTCGTAGAATTCCGCTGTCAGGCCCATGCCGTCCAGTTTCGCCCGGCTGGAGGCGACGCGCCGCGGCGCGTTGGACAGCAGGCAGACCCGCTTGCCCAGTCGGCGCAGGGTCTGCAGACACTGCGGCACGCCGGGATAGGGGCGGGTGCCATCATGCACCACCCCCCACAGGTCCAGGATGAACCCATCGTAACGGTCGGCGACAGCGGACAATCCGTCCAGGATGGGCGGGGTCATGGGCAGGCATCCATTCTGGGGGGCAGGGCGGCAGGGGTGCGGCAGGGGTGCGGCAGGGGGGTGGCAGGGGGGTGGCAGGGCTAGGGGTTTGTGTACGGCGGGCGGAAGGTAAGGCCCCGGCGCCGCCGCTCCAAGCCTTGGCCGACAACCGGCAAGCATGCCCGGCATGCCGCCACGGGCCGCAACCCCGTCGGATAGATGCCCCAACGGGCCGTGTCCCCTGTGGACTGGGTCCCTGTGGCCCAGGCCCCGGTGTGCCGGGTCCCTGTGTGCCGCCTGGGCAACAACCCGGCGGGAATAGGTGGTTCTGTTCGTTTGGATGGCTTGCGATTCACAAAAACACAATCAAACTGAAAAATTATTGCAACAAGACGGGCGAAAGCCCCACGATCAGGGAGAACACGCATATGGATGCGCGCAGTCTGCGGGCAGGCCTTGCGGCCGGCACCGCCATGCTTGCCTTGACCATCGGTGTCAGCCTGGGCACCGCGTCCCCGGCCATGGCCCAATCCTCCGCCGCGGGGGGCGCCGCGTCGGAAGTTCAGGAACTGCGCCAGCAGGTGCAGCAGCTCCTGTCCCGCATCGAAACCCTGGAAAAGGCCCAGGCGGCGGCCCCGGCCCCCGCACCCGCCGCCCCGACTGCGGCGGCGCCCGCACCGGCGCCGACCCCGACCGTGGCCCCGGTGGCCATGATCACCCAGGGGAACCAGAAGGTGAAGGTGACCCTGGGCGGCTGGCTGAACCGGGCCCTGGTCTATGGGGACAACGGGGCCGACAGCGATGTGCTGTTCGTGGACAACAACGGCGCCTCCTCCCGCCTGACCCTGACCGCGTCCGGCCAGGTGACGGAGCGGTTGAGCTTCGGCTCGGTGCTGGAGATGGAGGCGATCTCGAACAACTCCCGCACCACCAACATCAAGCAGTCCAGCTCGGCCATGTCCTTCAACGAGCGGAAGATGGAGGTCTGGGCGGAGATGAAGGGTGTCGGTCGCCTCTGGGTCGGCCAGGGCGACATGGCGACCCAGGCGATCGCGGAGGTCGACCTGTCCGGCACCGGCAACCTGGGCCTTTATTCCGACCTGGGCGCCACCTTCGGCGGTCTGGCCTTCAACCGCACCCGCGGTACCGGGCCCCAGGCCAACATCAATGCCGCCATGCCCCATTACGACGGCTTCGGCAATGCCCGCGACGACCGGATCCGGCTGGACACCACCAACCTGAACGGCTTCGTCCTCTCCACCTCCGTGTCCCATGACGGGAACTCGGATCTGGCGCTGCGCTACACGGGCAAGGTCGGGGACACCAACCTGGCCGCCGCTGTCGGCTATGGTGATTGGGCGACGCGGGTGAACGCCGCCAATGACGATCTGCTGGCCGGGTCCATCTCCGCCCGCTTCGCCAGTGGCTTCACCGCCACCGTGGCGGCGGGGCGCCAGGGCTTCCGCGCCGCCAACCGCGATACGGGCAGCTTCATCTACGGCAAGGTCGGCTATATTGCCAAGCTGACCCCCATCGGCGACACCGCCTTCGCCGTCGACTACTACGACAACAGCGACACCGTGGCGAATGGCAGCGAGGGCACGGCCTATGGCTTCACCATCGCCCAGCAACTCACCCCCATCAACTCGGAGGTCTATTTCGGCATCCGGAACCATGAGCTGTCGGCCCCGGGCACCAATTACGACGATGTGCTGGCCATCCTGACCGGTGCCCGCATCCGCTTCTGATCCGCCGGACTCCCAAACCACCAGGGGCGGACCCCACCGGGCCCGCCCCTTTTCCATGATTGTTCGGTGCCGGTGGTGGGCCCGGCACGACTGCATATGATCATGTGGGGGACACCAAGGGCACCAAGGTCACCAACGCCACCAAGTGGGGGCGCGGTTGGGCCGGTGCCGCAACCAGGGCCCCGGGGTTTACCACGGCGACCACGGCGGTCCACGGCGTTTCCGGCCAGGCATCTTGGTGCCCTTGGTGTCAAACCCCGCGCAACGCGCATCAGCCCCTATTGCCTGCGGCACTGGGCTTATCGCCTGCGGCGCGGGTCGGAGAGGGTGAAATCGGCGATCCGACCACCGATCCCGCAGCCGCCGTGGACCGCCGTGATCGCCGTGCCGCCGTGGTGAACAGCGGCTGTTCCGCTGCTACCCTCACACCAGCATCACCGCCCCGGCATTGGCCGGCAGTTCCTTGCCGAAGCAGCGCTGGTAGTACTCGCCCACCGTCGGCCGCTCCATCTCGTCGCACTTGTTGAGGAAGCTCAGGCGGAAGGCGAAGCCGATATCGCCGCCGAACATGCGGGCGTTCTGGGCCCAGGTGATGACCGTGCGCGGGCTCATCACGGTGGAGATGTCACCGGCCATGAACCCGGCCCGGGTCAGGTCGGCAAGGCGGACCATGGCGGCCACCTGGCGCCGCCCCTCCTCCGTCCGGTATTCCGGGACCTTGGCCAGGATGATCTCCACCTCCTGGTCATGGGGCAGGTAGTTCAGGGTGGTGACGATGGACCAGCGGTCCATCTGGCCCTGGTTGATCTGCTGGGTGCCGTGGTACAGGCCCGTCGTGTCGCCCAGGCCGACCGTGTTGGCCGTGGCGAACAGGCGGAAGGCGGCATGGGGCCGGATCACCTTGTTCTGGTCCAGCAGGGTCAGCTTGCCCTCCACCTCCAGCACGCGCTGGATCACGAACATCACATCCGGCCGGCCGGCATCGTATTCGTCGAAGACGATGGCGCAGGCGTGCTGCAACGCCCAGGGCAGGATGCCCTCCCGGTATTCGGTCACCTGCTTGCCGTCGCGGATGGTGATGGCGTCCTTGCCGATCAGGTCGATGCGGCTGATATGGCTGTCCAGGTTCACCCGGATGCAGGGCCAGTTCAGCCGGGCCGCCACCTGTTCGATATGGGTGGATTTGCCGGTGCCGTGGTAGCCCTGGATCATCACACGCCGATTGTAGGCGAATCCCGCCAGGATCGCCAGGGTGGTTTCGCGATCGAAACGATAAGAATCGTCGATCTCCGGCACATGCTCGCCCGGGTGGGAGAAGCCGGGCACCGTCATGTCGCTGTCGATGCCGAAGGCCTCCCGCACGGAGACCCGGGTATCGGGCAGATCGGCGGGGGTGATCGCGGGGGCGGCGGCGGAAGTGGGGGCCATCTGGACTGCCATAGGATCGGGGACGGGAACGATGGAGGGGGGGCGGGTCCTGCGCCGGGCGTCAGCCGGCGGCCAGGGCCGCTTTCAGAGTGTTATAGGCCTGATTGATCCGCTTCAACCGTTCCTCCGCCCCCTTGTCGCCGCCATTGGCGTCCGGGTGGTGGAGCTTGACCAGTTCGCGGTAGCGGGCCTTCACCTTGGCCATGTCGGCGGGGGGATCCAGGTCCAGCTCGGCCAGGGCCTTTTCCTCCGGCGTGCGGGCGCGCCGACGGCGGGTTTCGGCCGCGGCTTCCGGCGCCTCCTCCCCGGTCCAGGAGCCGCCGAAGGCGAAGCTGCCTTCGAAGGCCTGGCGCCGCAGCGCCTCCTCCCGGGCGCGCCAGTTGCCCATGGGCCATGTCGGGCGCTGCCAGGTGGTGTCGTCGCGCAAGTGGGACTCGATCTCCTTCTCCGACATGCCGGCGTAGAAGTCCCAGGCCTTGTTGTACTCCCGCACATGGTCCAGGCAGAACCACCAGTATTCGTTCAGGCGGTCGCGGCCCTTCGGCGCCCGGTGCTCCCCGATTTCCGCGCAGCCGGGATGGTCGCAGCCGCGCACGCGGGCGCGGGGCGGCTCACGGAAATCGAAGGACAGGTCGGGGCGGGTCGGCTTGTGCATCGGGGGAGTATGGGTGGCGGCGCCAAGGCTGGCAAGGCGCGGCGGCGCGCCGCATGGGTGCGCGGCAACGGGAACCGTTGATCGCCGATGCCGACCGGCCCACCTTGGCACCAGACCATCCCCCGGAACCGGAGGCCAGCCCCGTGACGAACCAACCCCTGACGAACCAACCCGTGACCAGTTACCGCAGCCGCATCGAACAGAAGCTGACCGCCGCCCTGGCGCCGGACACGCTCCGCGTCAAGGACATGTCGCATCTGCATGCGGGCCATGCCGGGGCGGACCCGGCGGGGGAAACCCATTTCACCGTCACCATCGTCGCCGCCGCTTTCGAGGGGCAGTCCCGAGTCGCCCGGCAGCGGCGCGTCTATGAGGTTCTGGCGGATGAGCTGCGGGAGCGCGTCCATGCCCTGCAACTGCGCACCCTGACCCCGGCCGAAGCAGCCCGCGCCGGGGCGGAGGCGACGGGAGCCAGTAGTTGACACCTGTCGGTGGTCCTACGCCTGTTCTACGACGGTTTCCATGGCTGTGGGTTGCACGCGTCTTGTGATGTAACACGCTCAGCGATTAAGGGGTTGCACGGGTCATATGCTGTGGCATAATTAATTATGCAGAGACACCACAGCTCGTGTCCGCCCCTCTGCACCTGCGACGGCGGACGCGCTTGACCGAGGGAGGCCCCGTTGCCGCCGCGTTCGAAACGCCTGTCCGCAGATGCCGTCCCCGGGGAATCGAACCTGGTGATTCGGAATGTCACCGTGCTGAACAAGCGCACCAGCCTGCGCATGGAGCCGGAGATGTGGGACGCCTTGGGCGATGTATCCGCCCGGGAGGGCCTGACCATCCATCAGGTCTGCAACATCGTGGCGGAGAAGAAGGGCGGCGAAGCCTCTCTCACCGGGGCGCTGCGGGTTTTCCTGATGTCCTACTTCCGGGCGGCCGCAACGGAGGACGGACACATGCGCGCCGGTCACGGGTCGGGGCGGCTGACCGCGCTGGAAGAACTGTTCAACCCCGTCAACGCCCGGTCGGGACGGCGGACCCGGGCGGTCGCGGCACAAAGCCGGGCGGTTGCCCAGATCCATGAGCGCGCCACCGCAGCGGCGGAAGCAGCCGCGTCGGACCCCGGCAGCACGCCCGCCCCGCAAGGCTGATGCCCATGCTGCCGGGGGGGCGAGGGGTCTGCGCCGCATCGGCGGCACATTAACCGCGCAAGGGCGCCGATCCCCTCTCCGCCGATCCCCTCTCCGCCGTTCACTCCCCGCCGATTCACTCCCCCCCTGAGGGAGCGGGGGTTCCGACCAGCCGCTTCTTCCACCTCGGAACGCCAACCGGCGGGGGCTCAGCGGCTGTGCCCGGCCTCGTCCGGCGCGGTTTCCGCTTCCCCCTCCGCCGGGCCGGTGTAATGGGTGGGCCACGCCTTCTTCACGATCGGGCCGTCACTGCGGAAGGCATGGCAAGTGTTCAGCAGGACCGGCCGGCTGGTCGGCGGCGGGGGTCGGCCCTCCGCCTTTGCCGCCGCCTCCTCCGCCTTGCGGGCGGCCTCCCGTTCCTTGGCCAGCATGGGGCCGATGGTCTGGAAGGCGGTGGTGGCCACCGGGCCCAGCAGTTCCACCAGATGGGTGCAGCCCTGCACCCCACCCAGACGTTCCTTCACCGCCGCGGTCCAGCCGCTGACGATCTTCAGCCCGATCAGCTTCTGGAAGGCCGGGGTGATGGCCGGGCAGACCGGGAAGGGCGAATGGTCGGTCACCGCCTCAACCGCGCGGACGGTGAAGCTGTCATCCACGGTCAGCCGTACCCACATCTGATGGATGAATTCGCCCGGGGCGATGCTGCCGCGCCAGGCATTTTCGAAGGCATAGGTCTTTTCATCCGTGATATGCCCTTCGATGTCCCACATCCCGTCCTCCCGGCGATAGCCGGTGCAGGTGACCTTGCGGGTATGGATGTGCCGACGCGCGGCGGGCGGCGACAGGGGCATGGGACGGATACTCCGAACAGGCTTTCAGGACAGGAACCAGGAACGGGGCGCCCCACAGGCCCCCGGCGGTCAGGCCGGGAGGCGCCGGCCGGCCGCCATGGACGCTAGCCGCCGCACACGCTGGAAGCGGGACCAGCGGTACGCGGGACAAGCGGGGCTGCCGCCCGCACCGTTGCTGCGGCGCAGTATCAACCCGGCATGGCATGGGGTCAAGCTGTACGAACGTTCGCTTTTTTCCAATCGGCCCACCACCCCTTCCCACCACGCCCTGCCAGCGCCCCACCCGTCACGCCGCCTCCGGCTTGACCGCCAGCAGCCGCTGCACTGCCGCCAGGAGGTGCAGGGGATCGACCGGCTTGGTCATCAGGATGGTCCGCGCGTCCTCCCGCACATCCGCTTCATTGGCGACATAGCCGGTGGAGATGACCACGGGCAGGTCGGGATTGGCGCTGCGGATACGGCTGACCAGTTCCAGCCCCGGCAGCCGGGGCATGCGCAGGTCGGTGATCAGCAGGTCGGCCGGGTCCCGTCCATGCAGGTCCAGGGCGCGCTGCCCGTCCTGGACCGCGCTGACCCGGAAGCCCTTGCGCGATAGGAACCGTTCCAGCGCCAGGCCGGTCAGCACTTCGTCATCGGCGATGATCAGATGATAGGTCCGTGAGGCGCCGCTCATTCCCGTCTCCCCGCCATCCGCTCCAGTTGGGTCGCCGCCACCGGAACCTCCTCGGACCCTGCCGCCGGCACCAGCGGCAGGCGTACCGTGAACCGCACTCCCCGGCCCAGGGCCCGCGCCTCGATCCGGCCACCCATGGAATTGACGATGGTGGAACAGATGGAAAGACCCAGTCCCATGCCCTTCTGTTCCGTCTTGGTGGTGAAGAAGGGTTCGAAAATGTGTTCCGCCACCTCCGGGGCAAGTCCGATTCCGTCGTCGGCCACGGTGACCACCACAGCCCCCGCGGCCGGATCGTCCGGTCTTTCTCCCGCCCCATGGTCCCCCTCCACCCCCGCGGTCAGGGTGATATGCCCGGCCGGGGCCATGCCGGCGGCCCGCGCCTCCTCGATGGCGTCGCGGGCGTTGGACAGCAGGTTCAGCGCCACCTGTTCCAACTGCGCCGCCCGCCCGGCCACGGGCGGCAGGGTGGGGGGAAGGGTCGTGTCGATGCGGATGCCGGCACTGGCGAAATGCCGGTCCAGCAGGGTGGCCGCGCGACGCAGGGGGGGCACGGGATCGAACAGGGCGGCATCCCCATCGCGCCGGCCGAAAGCGCGGAGCTGGTCGACGATCCCGCCCATGCGGGCCGCCTGATCGCGGATCGTCTCCAGCCCGTCGCGGACATAGGCCAGTTCGGCAGGCGGGGGCGGGGTGGGTGCCGCCGGGGCGGGGCCAAGGATGTCCACACAATCGGCGGCGGTGATGCGGATGGCGTTCAGGGGCTGGCTCACCTCATGGGCGACACCAGCGGCCATGCTGCCCAGGGTGGCCAGCTTCGCCGCCTGGGCCAGTTCGGCCGTGCGTTCCGCCACCCGCCGTTCCAGATCGGCATTGGCCGCGGCCAGGGCGGTGTTGGCGGCGGCCAGTTCGGCCGTGCGCTCGGCCACCCGCCGCTCCAGTTCGGCATTCGCCTCCCGCACCTGCTGTTCGGCGCGGACCCGGTCCTGCACCTCCTGCTGCAGGGCGGCATTGGCCAGGCGCAACTGCCCCGGGCTGGGCAGGGCGAGCGCCCGCGGCATCAGCGGCCACAACACCGTCGCCGTCGCGACGGACACCACCGCCGTGACCGCCTTGACGATGCCTTGCGTCGTGTAATCGGGGTTCCAAAGGGTCCACGCGCCCAGGGCATGGGTGGTGCCGCAGGCGGCGATGAAAAGGCCGAACAGCACGAAGATCCAACCGAAGGCCAGATCCTGGCGTCGCCGCACAAAGGTGAACAGGGTGACGGGGATTGAATAATAGGCCAGCGCCGTCAATACGTCGGACGACAGGTGCAGCCAGATCAGGCCCGGGTCCCACAGCAGGCACATGCCATGGGGCATGAAGGGCGCCGGATCGCGCAGAACCTCACCGATATCCATCCGGCCTGTCCTCCCGGCAGGGGGAAACCGAAGGGCCGGTACCGGTGGCGTTGTCAGCGCTGCGCCGCGCCCGGCGACCACCCTTCTCCTGGTAGGGGTATGATGGTGATCCGGCGGGCCGGTGTCCTTAGGCCTTAGTGGATAGGCCCGCCGCGCCCGTGCCCGACCCGGGTTGGGTACGCCCGATGGCCGCCACTCCGCGGGGCAGGTCCAGGATGGGTAATCGCTTATGCCGGAAGCGGCCGCGGCTCCGGATCGCCGCCCAGATCGGCCCCGGGCGTCAGGTCGGCAACGGCGCACAGGCGCTGGACCACCGCCGCCTTGGGGCTTGCCACCTCCCCATGCTCATAGGCTACCACCTGCATCCGCCCCTGAACCAAGGCCGGCAGTTCCCCGCTGCGCAGCAGGAAGGCGGGGCTGGACGGGCGGCCGAATCGGGCATTGCCCATGGCGAAGGTCTCATACAGAAGCACTCCGCCGGGCTCCAACGCCTCCACCAGAACGGGCAGCAGCGGCCGGTACAGATAGTTGGTCACGACGATGGCGGTGAAGCGGGTGCTGCCCAGGGGCCAGGGATTGCCGTTCTCCAGGTCCGCCGCCACCAGGGTGACACCGGGGCACCCGGTCAGATCCGCCACCCCGCGCAGGTCGATATCAACCCCCGTCACCGGATGCCCCCGCCCATGGAACAGGCGCAGATGTCGCCCCGACCCGCAAGCCAGATCCAACACCGCCCCACCCCGGGGCACCAGCGGCGCGAAGCGCACCACCCAGGGGGAGGGCGGCTGGAAGGTGGGCATCCAGGGTGGAAGGGACGGGTCGATCATGGAAACAGGGACCTTCCAGACTTGCCATTGCCGCGGCGGGGGACGACCTTTATGAACAGGCTTGTACCGGACCACGGGCCGCACCGCGAGACCGATACCCCGCCCCGCCCCTTCCACCCCCCCCGCAGTCGACATGATCAAGTTTGCCCTGAAATGCCAGGCGGGCCACACCTTCGAGGGTTGGTTCCGCAACGGCGACGCTTATGAGGAGCAGGCGGCGGCCAACGCCATCCCCTGCCCCGTCTGCGGCGGCACGCGCGTCGCCAAGGCACCCATGGCCCCGGCCATCGCCCGGTCCGGCTCCCGCGCCGTGGCGGCGGCGGGCGACAGCCCCGATCCGGCCGCTCTCATGCAACAGCTCCGCGCCCTGCGCCAGGCGGTTGAAGGCACGGCTGAGCATGTGGGCGACCGCTTCGCGGAGGAGGCGCGGAAGATCCATTACGGGGAGGTTGAACACCGCGCCATCTATGGCGACGCCACGCCGGACCAGGTGGCCGACCTTCGGGAGGAAGGTGTCCAGGTCGCCCGCATCCCCTGGGTCCCCCGCCACGACGCCTGACCGGGCGCGGAAGGGCGGCCGACGGCGATGCCCAAGATCCTGTGCCGCCCCCCGCCCCCCCCCAGATATCCCCCCAAGCCCCCCCAAGGCCCCCCCAGGTTCCCACGCGGATCGCCGTGATGGACCATGGCTGCCGAAGTACGCGGACACCGGCCACCCCCGTCCGCGATGGGTGGCCGCGCCAGCCATCGGGGAGAGGAGGGTGCCGCCCGGAACGGCGGCCAGTGCATGGACCATCGCCCGGACGATGCCCCTACACCCGGCGCAGGCGGGCCATCATCATGGTGTCGGCATAGGCGCCATCGCGGAAGGCATAGGCCCGGGCCACGCCTTCCGTTTCGAAGCCGAAACGGCGGTAGAGCGCGATGGCCGGGGCGTTGTCGGTAAAGACCGACAGTTCCACCCGGCGGATGTCCAGCCAGTTGTCGGCCGCATCCAGTAGGGCGGCCAGCAGGGCCGTGCCCACCCCGCGGCCGGTGAAATCGTCATGCACCCCCATGCCCAGCCCGGCCGCGTGCAGGCGCCGGCCCTTTTGCCGATGCAGGCCGGCGGAGCCGACGATCCGGCCCTCGACCTCCGCCACCACGGCGGTCTCATACTCGTCCAACCCCTCGATCCAGCGCCGGCCCTCGGCCGCTCGCTTGAAGGGGATCTGCAGGGTTCCGTGGCGGAATCCTGGCAGGTTGCACAGGATGGTCAATGCCTCCACATCCTCCACCCTTGCGGCGCGCACCGTCACGGCGACCCGGGGCCGGGTGGCACGGTCGCGGGTGGTGACAGTCAGGGCACCGGCGGAAGGGGGAAGGGGCGTGTGGTCGGTCATGCCCCGCACGGTATCCTTGCCCGACATGGGCTGCAAGGCCGGGCCGCTTCGCCCCCAGCCCGGCTGCAAGGCCGGGCCGCTCCGCCCCCAGCCCGGCTGCAAGGCCGGGCCGCTCCGGCTTGCAGCCGTCACGGAAAATCCGGATAGTCGCCGCGGACACGCACGGCGCGCGGGCGGATGGAGGGAGGGAACGGTGATCACGGCCTATGTTCGGATCGATGAACGCCTGCGCGCCCTGCCGCTGGAACCTGGCGCCTCCCTTCCCGACGGCATCGTCTGGCTGGACGTGCTGCGCCCCGACGAGCAGGAGCGGGAGGAGATCTCCGCAAAGCTGGGGGTCGACCTGCCGACGCGGGAGGACATGAGCGAGATCGAAGCCTCCTCCCGCCTGTACACGGAGGAGAATGCCGCCTTCCTGACCACCAGCGTCATGTCGCGGGGGGAGGATGGGAAGCCGGCCCTGGGCGTGCTGACCCTGGTGCTGACACCCACCTGCCTGATCACCGTCCGGCATACCGAACCCCTGTGGCTGGCCATCTTCGCCGCCCGGGCCATGCGCCATGCCGGTCTGGCGGGCAGCAGCATGGATGTGATGCTGGGCATCCTGGAGGCGGTGGTGGACCGGGCCGCCGATGTGCTGGAGATGGTGGCGGGGGAGTTGGATACCCTGTCCCGCCAGATCTTCAGCGTGGCCGACCACCCCACCGGCAACCACCGCCACGGAGCGGGACATGCAAGCAGCCACGGGTCCGGTCAGGGAGGGGGTGGCCACGGCCCGGCCCATGGCGGTGCGCATGGCGCTTCCCATGGCGCTTCCCAGGGCGGGACGCACGGCGCGGGTCCGCCGGCGAAGGGCAGCCCCGCCAAGGAAAGCCGCAAGCGACAGCTCGCCCGCCAGCGGCGGGACCAGCGCAAGGCCAAATCCGATGAGGATCTGCGTCTGGTCATCGCGGCCATCGGCCGGGCGGGGGACCTGACCCACAAGGTGCGGGACAGCCTGGCCGGACTGGAACGGCTGACCGCCTTCGCCACGGCGGTGGCGGGGCCGCGCCTGGGCAAGGATCAGAAGCTGCGGCTGAAGACCATCGCCCGCGACGTGCATTCCCTGGTGGAACACGCGGCCTTCCAGGCGATGCAGACCAATTTCCTGCTGGATGCGACCCTGGGCGTGATCAACATCCAGCAGACCAACATCATCAAGATCTTCTCCGTCGCCGCCGCCGCCTTCCTGCCGCCGACCCTGATCGCCAGCATCTACGGCATGAACTTCACCCACATGCCCGAATTGGGGGAGGTCTGGGGCTATCCCGTCGCCCTGGTCCTGATGGTGTTGAGCGCGGTCCTGCCCCTCTGGTACTTCCGCCGCAAGGGGTGGCTGTAAATCCAACGGCCAGGAATCCCGACCCCTGGTACGGCGTCGACCGGTGCTGCACCGCCTGTGCGGCGGCGCCCAAGGCCACGGAGGGGGCGCCCGGCCACGGAGGGATACAAAGCCGCCTTTGATCGGTCACGAGGAAAGGCGGCTGGTATAGATCGGCGGGGAACAGCGCTGCGATGACCCGTCGGACCGCGGTCCGACACGCCCCCATCGCCTCTCGCGCACGACCGTCATGCGATCGTGTAACGGGCACGCGCGCCCCGTTCCAGGGCGGCGGCGGTCAGGCGGTCCACATCCAGGCCGTGGCGCAGCAGTTCCAGCATGCGCAGTTCCTCCTGGCTGG
>JBJOKR010000097.1:0-17144 GCA_046045995.1 Pseudomonadota bacterium
CCCCCGTCCGCCATGGCCCGCTCCTCCCATCGTTTTGGGTATTCGACGCCCCAATGGTTAAGTTTCATATAAAAATAATGGCGCAAGACCCGGTGGCATCCCATCGCCTTTAAGGGATCCGGGCCCGGCCCCTTCGCCATAGACCATCCGGGACAGTCCCGGACGGCGATGGGAACCGGGGGTCCTGACGCAAACGGGGGCTGGCCCCGCGGCGCGCGGATGTTGCAGGCGGCCCGAAGCCTTGCGATAAGAAGCCGCGCCGGATCCCCGGCCCCTGGTTCCCCAGCTGTCTCCCCCCCCTCCAGAAGAAGCGGTTTCCCCATGGCTGACACGAATTTCGACCTGGTCGTCATCGGCAGCGGCCCCGGCGGCTATGTTGCGGCGGTGCGCGCGGCCCAGTTGGGCATGCGGACCGCGTGTGTGGAGATGCGGGAGACGCTGGGCGGTACCTGCCTGAATGTCGGCTGCATCCCGTCCAAGGCGCTGCTGACCGCCAGTGAGAAGTATCATGAGGCGGCGCACGGCCTTGCTTCCTTCGGGGTGAAGGTGACGGGGGTGGAACTGGACCTGCCCGGCGTCATGAAGCACAAGGACGACGTGGTGAAGGCCAACACCAGCGGCGTGGAATTCCTGTTCAAGAAGAACAAGATCACCCGCTTCACCGGCCGCGGCTCCATCCCCGCCCCGGGCCAGGTCCTGGTGACCAAGGCCGATGGCGGCACGGAAACCATCGGGGCGAAGAACATCCTGATCGCCACCGGGTCGGACGTCATGCCCCTGCCGGGCGTCACCATCGATGAAAAGCGGATCGTCAGTTCCACCGGCGCCATCGCCCTGGACACCGTTCCGAAGAAGATGGTGGTGATCGGCGGCGGCTATATCGGGCTGGAGATGGGCTGCGTGTGGCAGCGCCTGGGCGCTGAGGTGCTGGTAGTGGAATACCTGGACCGTATCCTGCCCGGCATGGACGGGGAGGTATCGAAGCAGATGCAGCGCATCCTGTCCAAGCAGGGGCTGGGCTTCAAGCTGTCCACCAAGGTCACCGGGGCCGTCGCTGGAGCGGACGGCGTCACCCTGACGGTGGAGCCGGCGAAGGGCGGGGCGGCGGAGACGATCACCGCCGATGTCGTCCTGGTCGCCATCGGCCGCCGCCCCTTTACCGAGGGGCTGGGGCTGGAGCAGGTGGGGGTGGCCCTGGACGACCGCCGCCGGATCAAGGTGGACGACCATTTCCGCACCAATGTCCCCGGCATCTGGGCCATCGGCGATGTCATCGCCGGCCCCATGCTGGCCCACAAGGCGGAGGAGGAAGGGGTGGTCGCGGCTGAGATCATGGCCGGCCAGTCCGGCCATATCAACTATGACGCCATCCCGGGCGTGGTCTACACTTGGCCGGAAGTGGCCGCCGTCGGCAAGACGGAGGAGCAGTTGAAGGAAGCCGGTATCGCCTACAAGGTCGGCAAGTTCCCCTTCACCGCCAATGGCCGCGCCCGCGCCATGCAGGCGACCGAAGGCTTCGTCAAGGTCCTGGCCGATGCCAAGAACGATCGCATCCTGGGTGCCCACATCATCGGCGCCAATGCCGGCGACATGATCGAGGAGTTGGGCCTGGCCATGGAATTCGGCGCATCGGCGGAGGATGTGGCCCGCACCAGCCACGCCCACCCCACCCTGACCGAGGCGATCAAGGAAGCCTGCCTCGCCGTGGACGGCCGCCCCATCCACATGTGATGCCGGGCGGGTCCCATTGCGCATGCAATGGGAGGGTGAGGGGTATTCCGGGGCGGTTGTGTCAAGGGGGTTCCAGGGCCGGTGCCGCCGGACCCCTCACCCTGCCACCCTCCTCTCCCTCAAGGGGGAGAGGGGATTATTGACGCTCAGCCCAGGCTCTTGCGCACGGCCATGGCCGTTCTGGAGGCGCGGGGAAGCGTGGCCAGGGCGGCCGCACCGGTGCTGCGGGTGCCGGTGCCGACGCTGGGGCCGCCTGCACTGGGGCCGGTGGGCATGGCGGGGCGGGGGGCCGGGGCCTTCGCTGCTGGAACCGGCGGGGATTTGGCGGCCCAGGAGCCGGGGCGCCCCCCCTCCTCGAACAATTCGGCCAGCTTCTCCATCATCGTGCCACCCAGCTGTTCGGCATCCACGATGGTGACGGCCCGGCGGTAATAGCGGGTCACGTCATGGCCGATGCCGATGGCGACCAGCTGCACCGGGCTTTTCGTTTCGATCCAGTCGATCACGGCGCGCAGGTGCTTTTCCAGGTAGCTGCCGGAATTGACGGACAGGGTGCTGTCATCCACCGGCGCGCCATCGCTGATCACCATCAGGATGCGGCGCTGTTCGGTGCGGGCCAGCAGGCGGCTGTGGGCCCACATCAGCGCCTCCCCGTCGATGTTCTCCTTCAGGATGCCCTCGCGCAGCATCAGGCCCAGGTTCTTGCGGGCCCGGCGCCAGGGCGCGTCCCCGCCCTTGTAGACGATGTGGCGCAGGTCGTTCAGGCGGCCCGGCTGCACCGGCTTGCCCGCCTGGATCCAACGCTCCCGGCTCTGCCCGCCTTTCCAGGCGCGGGTGGTGAAGCCCAGGATCTCCACCTTCACGCCGCAGCGCTCCAGGGTGCGGGCCAGGATGTCGGCGCTCATGGCGGCGATGGAGATGGGGCGGCCGCGCATGGACCCGGAATTGTCGATCAGCAGGGTGACGATCGTGTCCCGGAACTCCGCCTCGTTCTCCCGCTTGAAGGAAAGGGGCACCACGGGGTTGGCGACGACCCGGGCCAGCCGGGCGGCATCCAGGATGCCTTCCTCCAGGTCGAATTCCCAGCTCCGGGTCTGCTTGGCCATCAGGCGGCGTTGCAGGCGGTTGGCCAGTTTGGCGATCATGCCATGCAGATGCTGAAGCTGGTGGTCCAGCATCAGGCGCAGGCGCGACAGCTCATCCGGGTCGCACAGGTCGGCCGCGTCCACCACCTCATCGAAGTCGGTGGTGAAGGCCTTGTAGCCCCCGGTTTCCGGCTCGTTGCGCCAGCGGTCCGGACGGTAGGGTTCGGGCGGGGCGCCGGAATCATCGTCGCCGGTGCCCTCCCCCATCTCCGCGGTATCGTCGCGGATCTCCTCCCCCGCACCCTGCTCCTCGACCTGGGCCTCCCCGGTCTGGTCGCTCTGAACCTGCTGCTGGTTGCCGCTGTCCTGCTGCTGGTCCCCGCCCTCATCCGGGGGCTGGTCCTGCTCCCCGTCCTGGTTCTGGCTGTCGCTCTGGTCGTCCTGCTGCCCGTCCTCCGTCTCCGGCTCGGCTCCCACCTCCATGTCCAGGTCAGTCAGAAGGCGGCGCACGGTGCGGGCATAGCTTTCCTGGTCGTCCAGGACACCCGCCAGCCCGGCCAAGCCATCCCCCAGCTTGTCCGCCACCCAGGGGCGCCACAGGTCCACCGCCGTCCCGGCCGACGGGGGCGGTGCCTCCCCCGTCATGGCCTCCCGGGCCAGCAGGCGCAGGGCTTCGGCCATGGGGACCTGATCGCGGGCGGTGAAGCGGTCATAGCCCTGCTTGCGGTACCGGTCCTCCAGTGCTGCGCCCAGGTTCAGGGCCACGCCCGCCATGTCGCGGGCGCCGATGGCCTCGCACCTTGCCTGTTCCAGGGCGTCATAGGCCTGGCGCGCCGTCTCCCCCGTCGGCAGGCGCAGGGCGTGCAGGGCGGCGTCATGGTGCTTCAGGCGCAGGGCGGCGGCATCGGCGGCACCGCGCACCCCCGCCACCTCCTTCGGGTTCAGGTCCCGCGGCGGCAGGGGAACGCGCACCCGGGCGCCCAGCAGGGTGGTGGCGGGGGCCGTCGGCGCATCGGGCGCGAAGCCGACCGTTACCTCCCGCTTTTCCGAAATGGCGCGGACGCACGCTCCCGTCGCACGCTTGAAGGTTTCGAGCGGAGTTTCCTGCTGTGCCATTCCCAACGCCTGAACCACGGAACCGGAAGGCGGCCATATTGGCACGGATCACCGCCGGGTCGAGCGGGGAAATCGTCACGGGGGCGGGAGGCGGGTCTGCCGTATGTCTGCCGTAGGTCGGATTAGCGAAGCGTAATCCGACACCCCGCCCCCTCACGGGCGGCGAGAGCGCCAGCCGGGGCTTTCGGCGTCCAGGATCGTTTCAAGCTGGCGGACACGTTCGTCCAGCTTCTCCGCCCGGGCCAGCAGGTCCTGCTCCACCTGGGAGGAAAGGCCCTGGGCCCGCATGGCCCGCCAGCGGGTCATGTGGCTCATGACGATGGCGGTGATGGGGATCAGCAGGGCGACGATGGCGATCAGGAACCCACCGTTCATGGCTGTCAGTCCTCAGGTCTTGCGGGCGAGTTCGCCGAGTTCGCGGTTCAGGCGGTACTCGCGGCTGGTGACATGGGCTTCGATATCGGCCACCCGGCTTTCGATCAGGTCGAAGGCGCGGAAGCGGCGGCGGATATCCACCTCCCGCCGGGCCGCCTCCAGGTCCAGCGCCGTCCAGCGCCGCAGATGGTGGGCGATGATCGAGAGGATGGGGATGCAGAGCGCGATGGTCGCGATGAGGATTCCGCCGTTCATCGCGATCACCGCTTCTCCAGGTCCTTGAACTGCCGGTTCAAGGCATATTCCTGGGAGGTGACATAGCCTTCGATGCTGGAAAGCTGCCGGTCCAGCGTGCGGAACTTCGCCCGCAGCCCCGCCAGTGTCTGTTCCGGCCGGGTGGTGACCGAACGCCAGAACTTCTCCTCGTCGGAGCTTTCGAACAATTGCTGCGGCCGTGGCTTCAGGATCCACCACAGCAGGGGATAGCCGAACAGGAAGACCGGCGTGAACATGAAGAAGCCGGCGATGAAGCCCAGGCGGATGATCCAGCTGTCCGTGTTGGTGTAGTCGGCGATACCGGCGCAGACACCGCCGATCTTGCCTTCCGCCGTGTTGCGGAACAGCCGGTTCGGGTTAGGGGACCGGTAGAAGGGATCCATCCGTGGCATGCCAGCATCCTCCGTTCCAGAACGGGAAGGGCCCGAGGGGGGAGCGCCAGAGGGGGAAGCGCCAGAGGGGGACGAGTGGGCCGGGCGCTGGGATGCGGCCCCCGCCGCCATCCCGGCCCCCATCCTATCCGCCCCGGGCCGGTCGGCATCCCTGCCGCCGGACCCCATGCCCGTTTCCCCGGGTCCGCCGGACCAGTCGCGGTCCCAACCCGCATCCCGGTTCCGCCGGCGCGGGCCGCCCAGGCTGCCCAAGCCCAGATAGTCGCTCCAGCTCATGTCCCGGGGCTTGCCCAGGTATTCCTCGGCGAAATCATCGGCGTTGTAGCGTCCCGCCCGGTACCGCCGCTTCCCCCCGCGGGGGCCGCAGCCGTCCTTGCGCGGGCGATCCCACCGGTCGTTGGGGAAGGGCGGGGGTTGGGACCCGTATCCGTCATTCATGACCTGGCCCTCCAGCCCGGCGCCTCGGCATCCAGGATCTTCTCCAGGTGGCGGATGCGGTCCTCCATCTGGCCGGCGCTGTGGTACAGGTCGGCCATCATGCGCTCGTCATCGGCCGACAGCGTTTTAGCGATCCGCCATTTGGTCACGTAGTGGAAGATGATCCAGATGGGTGCCACGATCACCATGAACACGATGACCGGCACGAAAAACACGTCGTCCATGAGAACCCCCCGGTCGGCTGAGGGTGCGGACGGGCGCCCGGTCGGTTGACCGTTCAGCCGGGCGCCCAGCCCCCATTGTCATCAGCCCTGTCATCAGCCCTGTCATCAGCCCTGTCATCAGACCTGTCGTCAGCCGTGCTGGTCGCGCTTGGCCATGCGGGCCTTCAGCGCATCCAGATCGGCCTGGACCTTCGCCTCCGCTTCCAGATCGGCGATCTCCTCGGCCACGCTCTTCTTGCCCCGGCCCATGTCCAGGACCTCGGCCTTGCCTTCCAGCACGTCCAGGTTCCGCTCCACCTGCTCGAACCGGCTGAACGCATCGTTGATGCGCTCATCATACAGCTGGGTGCGGACCTTGATCTGGTTGGTCGCGGTCTTGTGGCGGGCGATAAGCGCCTTCTCCCGCGCCTTGGCATCCGCCAGCTTGGCCTGGAGCTTGCCGATATCCTCGTTCGTCTTGGACAGGACATCGTCCAGCTTGGCGAGATCGCGGGTCATGGCCTCGATCGCGTCCATCAGCTGGGCGCGGGCGACAAGCGCACCCTTGGCCAGGTCCTCACGCTCCTTGGACAGGGCGAATTCCGCCTTGCGCTCCCATTCCTCCACCTCACGGCGGCGGTCGGCCAGCTTGCGCTCGATCTCCTTCTTCTCCGCCACCGTCTTCACGGCGCTGGAGCGGACCTCGACCAGCGTGTCCTCCATTTCCTGGATCATCAGGCGGATCAGCTTCTCAGGATCCTCCGCACGGTCCAGGATGGAGTTCAGGTTGGAATTGATGATGTCGCCGAGACGGGAAAAGATGCCCATGTCGGGGTCTCCTTCAGGCAAGAGCGATGAAAAGGTTGCTCATCACGGTCGCGACCGCAAGGATGATCCACGCCTCGACCGGCACGGACCGGAAATCCTCGTAGAGGTCCCGCATCAGCCCCCCGCCGAAGCCGGTGGAACCACCGGCACGGCGAAGGATGGTCCGGCCATCGGTGCGATCGTCTTCTGCGGCACGGCCGTAGCGGTGATCGAACGTGTGGTCGGTCATGGCGCGGATCCTCAGGCTTCGGTTCACGGGTGTTGTCGCATCGGATATCAGCAAGCGCCGTGCCAAGCGCCCCCACCCGCCCCAAATCCCTGTGGAATCAAGCCTTCCGGGCGGATGACCCTTGACCGGCCCGGGGCTTGGGCCTAGCCTTCCGCCCAAGAAGTCGCGATTCCCGCCACTGGGTGGCTGATCCCGCTACTTAGCCCCGGCCTTACCCTCCTGGCCCCTGCGCGCAAGAAAGGCAGACCCATGTCCGTCGCCGGCAACCCGCCCTCCCTGATCGGTCAGGCGCCCAGCTTCCTGGAGCTGATGGACCATGTGTCCAAGGCCGCCCCCCTGAACCGCCCGACCCTGGTGATCGGGGAGCGGGGGACCGGCAAGGAGCTGGTGGGGGCGCGGCTGCATTACCTGTCCTCCCGCTGGGACAAGCCCTATGTGAAGCTGAACTGCGCGGCCCTGTCCGAAACCCTGCTGGAGACGGAGCTGTTCGGGCATGAGGCCGGGGCCTTCACCGGTGCTTCCAAGAAGCATGTGGGCCGGTTCGAACTGGCCGATGGCGGCACCCTGTTCCTGGATGAGATCGCGACCGCCAGCCAGCGGGTGCAGGAGAAGATCCTGCGCGTCATCGAATATGGGGAGTTCGAGCGGGTGGGCGGCACCACGACGATCGAGGTGGATGTGCGCGTCGTCGGCGCCACCAACGCCGATCTGCCGCGGCTGGCCGATCAGGGGCGGTTCCGGGCGGATCTGCTGGACCGGCTGTCCTTCGATGTGCTGACCATCCCGCCGCTGCGCGCCCGGCCGGAGGATATCCCCGTCCTGGCCGAGCATTTCGCCGTGGCCATGGCCCGGGAGTTGGAGCGCCCGTTCTTCGGCGGCTTCACCCAGGGGGCGATGGAGGCGCTGCTGTCCTTTGACTGGCCGGGCAATGTGCGCGAGCTGAAGAACGTGGTGGAACGGGCGGTCTACAAACAGGCGGACCCCACCGACCCGATCGATGAGGTGCAGTTCGACCCGTTCGAAAGCCCCTGGCGCCCGAAGCAGATGGCGATCTATGCAGACAGTGCTGGTGCCGGGGCCGGTGCTTCCGCGTACGCCCCGGCCGCATCTCCGGCGCCGGCCGGATCGGCACCTTCGGGGACCGGGCGGTCCGGCGGGGACGGGACGGGTGTTGCGCTGCCCCCGTCGCCGGTGCTGCCCGCCGACACGGTGGTGCATCTCTGGCCCAAGGACGGCGGCCCGTGTGAGTTCCTGGGCCAGGTGGCGGATTTCGAGAAGGCATTGCTGCGCGCCGCATTGGAGCGCAACCAGTACCACCAGAAGCGCGCCGCCGCGGATCTGGGCCTGAACTACCACCAGTTCCGCGGCTACCTGCGCAAATACGACCTGCTGGACCGCCGCCGCGGCGGCGGCGACCCCACCCTAGACCCTTGCTCGGACGGGGAGGCGATGGAGGGTTGAGGGGAGTGGGCGGTGGTATCGTCGCATTCCGCTCCGCTCCATGCGACCTACGGCGCGATCCGTAGGTCGCAAGAAGGGCGAAGCCCGGATTGCGACGATCCGGCCCCCGATCTCAATTCCCGATATGCTGTTTCAGGAACCGTTCCCAGGCGGTGAGGACCGTCACCATCTGCTGCGTCGTCTCGGCGCTGTGGTCCATGCCCTTGATTTCGATGAATTCATGGGGCTTGTTCGCATCCTCCAGCGCATCGACCATGTCGCGGCTGTGCTGGATGAAGGCCTGAACGTCCAGGTCACCATGGATCAGCATGACCGGGATGCCGATCCGCTCGGCCTGCTGGACGGGGGAGACGGGCCGCAGCGAGGCCCGGTCATCCTTGAAGAACAGGCTGCGATTGAATTCGGTATAGTTTGTGCTCCAGCGCAGCTCACGCCACAGCCGCTCCAGGTTCGCCACCGGTGCCGTGGCGATGGCACAGCGGTACAGCCCGCTGTCCTGAACCGCCCCCATCAGGGCGGCATAGCCGCCATAGGACCAGCCGACGATGCAGATGCGCGCCGGATCGGCGATGCCCTGGGCGATGGCCCATTTCACCCCGTCCGTCACATCCGTCTGCATGGACAGCCCCCATTGGCCGAAGCCCGCGGTCAGGAACGCCGTGCCATAACCGGAGGACCCACGGAAATTCGGCTGCAGCACGGCATAGCCGCGGCTGGCCAGGAACTGGGACAAGGTGTCGAAGGTCTGGGTGTCGCGGGCGATCGGCCCGCCATGCGGCAGCACGATGAAGGGCAGGTTCTTCGGCTCCCGCCCCGGCGGAAGGGTCAGGTAGCCGGGAATGGTCAGGCCGTCCCGCGCCTGGTAGCTGATCGCCTGGCGGGTCGCCAGGGCCGATTCGGGGATGTTCGGGAAGGTATCCGCGAAGGGCATCAGCTGCTTGGTCTGGCTGTCGAACAGGCGGAAGATGGTGGGCAGCGCGGGGTGGAAACTGGCCAGTAGGGTGAACCGCCCGTCCCGTGTCTGCTCCAGAAGGATTTCCCGGCTGTCGGGGATCGCCTTGTCCAGCACCTCCTGCAGGCGCTGGATCTGCGGATCCAGGAAGACCCGCACCGGCATGTCCTGCAAGTAGGTGAAGCCGATGACGGTCCCCCGCTCCATCACCGCGCCGCCCACATCGACCTGGGGATCGGACAGGACCTTCTGCCCGAAGGTCTGGGTGGCGATGTCGTAGGTGTAGATGGCGATCTTGTCGGATTCGTGGTTGGACGCGACATAAAGCGTACCGTCCGCGCCGAAGCCCAGAGGCTCGAAGGCGGGATCCTTCAAGGCGTCCAGCCGCTTCAACTCCTCGAACGGCTCATCCGGGCCCTTGCGGAACAGGAAGATCTGTTTGCCCGACCGGTCGTCCAGGCGGCTGGCGATGCGGACCTGACCGGTCGGATCGGGCATGTAGGACAGGTCCATCCGCCCGGTGCGGTCCTGGGTTTCCGCCTTGCCCGTATTCACATTCAGCCTGATGATCCGCTGCCCGCGCTCATGGGGGACCTGCATCAGGATATGGTCGTCGTCGATGTATTGCAGGATCTGGCCGGAGGTTACGTTGTAGAAACCGGGCGCGTATTTCGGCTCATACAGGAGGCGCAGGTTGCTGCCGTCCCGTTCCACCGCCAGGATGCGGGAATAGCGGACGGGGATCTTCCGGTTCGGACCCGAAACGAACACCTCCTCCGTCCCGATCAGGGTGAAGATCAGGGTGCGGTCGTTCACCCAGGACAGGCCGGCGAACCGGAACTCCCCCGGCGGGATCAGGACCGGCTGCGCCGCGGCATCCGGTGCCAGGGGGCGGATCACCATGTGATGCTTGCCCTGGTGCGGGGCCAGGAAAGCCACATGCGTCCCGTCCGGGGACAGGGCCAGATCGGCGGCCAGCGCCGGCCCGGCATAGGCCTCCACCGGCGGCGGTGCCGCCGTTCCCACCGCCAGCGCCACCCCGGGTGTCATCCCGGGGACCAGACCCGCCAGGGCCAGCAAGGCCCCCGCCGCCATGCGGCCCATTCCCCCGACCAAACCGTATCGGCCCATTTCTGCACCCCCGTTTCGTCATCCCCCTTTCGGTCGAAGGGGATCGGCCCAAAGGTGCAACAGGCGCGGGGCAGGGCGCAACCTGGAAAGGATTGTGGTCATTGCTTGCACACGTCTGTGTGCGAGCCCCTCGCCCCGGATTCGCCTGATTCACGCGCGACGATGTCGGTCTTGCAGACGCAGGCGGGGCGGGAGGGGGAAGCATGACGGAACGGCATCGGCGGAAGGTGCCCCGTGCGCCCTGTCACCCGGCGCCGATCCCCTGTATCCTGCCCGCACCATGCCAACCCGGCGTCCAGGCAGCGGATTCGGCCGAATCGTGAGTAGAGAGCGCAGAAGACCGGTGATCGAGCTGCGGGCCGGTGCCCGCCCCGGTCCGCCACCTCCCCCGCCCCCACCGCCGCCGCCCCCCCCAACCGATCCCCATCGGCCCGGGCGGAGCGGGGCGGGCAAGGGTGGTTCCTCCCGGGGCGGCGGTGGCAGCGGCAAGGGGAGCGGCGGGGGCCGCAAGGGCGGGCAGGTGGGCGGGCGGGCGGGCGGGTCCGGCTGGGGCCGGCGGCTGGCGACCTGGACGGCGGTGGCCGCTATCTGGGGCTTCCTGGGCACGCTGTTCGCTGTCGCCTGGTTCGTCTACGACATGCCCGACGTGGCCGATGCGACCCAGTTCGAACGCCGCCCGGCGGTGACCCTGATCGCCGCCGACGGCACGCCCTTCCACCGCTTCGGTGACCTGCGCGGCGCCACCGTGCGGATCGAGGATCTGCCCCCCCACCTGATCGATGCCGTCATCGCCACGGAGGATCGGCGGTTCCATTATCATTTCGGTATCGATCCGATCGGCATCGCGCGGGCGGCCTATGTCAACTGGCAGGCGGGCCGCGTGGTCCAGGGCGGGTCCACCCTGACCCAGCAGCTGGCCAAGAACCTGTTCCTGACGCCCGACCAGACGATGAAGCGCAAGGCACAGGAGGCGATCCTGGCCGTCTGGCTGGAGAGCCAGTACACCAAGGACCAGATCCTGACCGCCTATCTGAACCGGGTCTATCTGGGGGCCGGGACCTTCGGTGTGGATGCCGCCGCCCGCACCTATTTCAACAAGCCGGCGACGGAACTGAACCTTAGGGAGAGCGCCATCATCGCCGGGCTGCTGAAGGCGCCGTCACGCTTCGCCCCCACCGCTAATCCGGACCGGGCACTGGCCCGGGCAGAGGTGGTGCTGGCCGCCATGGTGGATGCGGGCTACCTGACGCCGGAGCAGGCCCAGGCCGCCCTGGCCGACGGCCCCGCCGCTCCGAAGCGCAAGCCGGGAGAAGAAGGGGACGGGCGCTATTTCGCCGCCTGGGTGGCGGATCAGGTGGCCGCCTTCGTCGGGCCCGACCACGGGGACCTGCTGGTCTATACCACCTTCGATGCCGCCGCCCAGCGCGCGGCGGAGGGGCAGATCGCCCAGATGCTGCGGACGGACGGGAAGGAGGCTGCGGTGTCCCAGGCGGCGGCCGTGGTCATGACGCCGGATGGCGGGGTGCGCGCCCTGGTCGGCGGCGCCGGTTGGGACCGCAGCCAGTTCAACCGCGCAACCCAGGCCCTGCGCCAGCCGGGATCGGCCTTCAAGCCCTTGGTTTTCCTGGCGGCACTGGAGGCGGGATGGCGGGAGGACAGCCTGGTCCTGGACGCGCCCTATCGCAAGCGGAACTGGCAGCCCGGCAATTACGACGGCCGCTTCCGGGGGGAGATCAGCTTGCGCGATGCCATGGCCCATTCGGTCAACACCGCCACCATCCGCCTGATGGAGGAGACGGGCGTGAACCGCACCATCGCCATTTCCAAGCGCCTGGGCATCACCTCCCCCCTGCGGGCGGATTTGTCCCTGGCGCTGGGCACCAGCGAGACGACGCTGTTGGAAATCACGGGCGCCTATGCCGCCCTGGCGAACGAAGGGCGGGCCGTCATCCCCTATGGCATCCTGGAGATCCGGGACAAGCAAGGCCGCCTGCTGTACCAGCGCCGCGGGTCGGGCGCCGGCTATGCCGTGGCGGGGCCGGATGTGGCCGCCATGAACCGGCTGCTGCTGGCCCCCATCGCCTATGGTACCGGCAAGGCCGCCGCCCTGCCCGGCCGCATGGCCGTGGGCAAGACCGGCACCACCCTGGACTACAAGGATGCCTGGTTCATCGGCTTCACCGCCGATCTGGTGGCAGGCGTCTGGCTGGGCAATGATGACGGCGCGCCGATGAAGCGGGTCACCGGCGGCGGGCTGCCCGCCCGGCTGTGGCAGGCGATCATGGCCGAAGCCCACCAGACCCTGCCCCCCCGCGACCTGCCCGGCCTGGGCGGCGCCCCGGTGCCCTTGATGGCCGAAAACCCCGCCGCCGCCCTGTACCCGCCCATGCCGGGGCAGGAGGGGGCTGGGGAGGGGTCGGATCCGGCACCGCCTGCCGACCCTGCTGCCGACCCCGCTGCAAGGCCACCGGAAAGCGACCCGTTGGGCGATCTCCTCCGCCGCCTGCGCGGACAGTAGGGGGGCGGGATCCCCTTTCACCACGGGGGCACAGGGGGCACGGTGTTTCACGGGGATTTCCGTGCCGGGGGACAGGCCGGTGTTCACAGCGCGATGGGGCGGTGGGGCGGTGGGGCGGGGGGGCGGTGGGGCGGGGGTTTGGCCTTCGCCGCCCAGCGCCGCAGGCAACAAGGGTTGTTGCGCTTCGCGCGAGGTGGACACCAAGGGCACGAAGGTCACCAAGGCTGCGCCCGTCCCCCTGTGAAACCCCATGGACCCCATGTCCCCGTGGTGAACACGTATTTCTGAAAAGGGCGGTAGCCCCGAAGACCGCACCACCGCCATCGCCGGCCCCTTGGTGATCCTGGTGACCTTGGTGTCCAATCATCATGCCGACAAGGAAACCTGTCGGGCCGCGCTGTCGCTTGCCCGACCTACATCCCGGTGACCTTGGCGTCCAAACATTCGACCGGCGGGGAACCGTGTTCGGTCCCGCCCTCAACCCAAGCTGTCGGCGAAGATGCGCAGCACGTCCCCCACGGCCACGTCACGGCAGCGGAAGGCCTGGCCGATGCCGCGGGCCAGGATGAAGGTGACCTTGCCGTCCTTCACCTTCTTGTCCTTGGCCGTATGGGCCAGCAGGGTTTCCGCCCGCCAGTCGCCGCCCGGCACCGCCTGTTTCAGGAAGGCCGCGTCCACCGGCAGACCCACCCCGGCCAGGTGGCGGCGCACCAGGGCGGCATCCGCCGCGGGGCACAGGCCCATGGCGACCGACAGGTCGAAGGCCATGACCATGCCGATGGCCACCGCCTCCCCATGCAGCAGGGCGCTGCCGTAGCCGGCCTCCGCCTCCAGCGCGTGGCCGAAGGTGTGGCCCAGGTTCAGCAACTCCCGCAGGCCGCCTTCCCGTTCATCCCGGGCGACGATGTCGGCCTTGGCCTCGCAGCTGATGCGGATGGCGGTGGCCCGCGCCTCCCCGGTCCCGGCGATGACGGCAGCACCGTGCCCCTCCAGCCAGTCGAAGAAGGTGCGGTCGCCGATCAGCCCGTATTTCACCACCTCCGCATAGCCGGCCAGCAGCTCCCGCCGGGGCAGTGTGTCCAGCACGCCCGTATCGGCCAGGACCAGAAGCGGCTGGTGGAAGGCACCGATCAGGTTCTTGCCGTGGCTGGAATTGATGCCGGTCTTGCCGCCGACGGAACTGTCCACCTGGGCCAGCAGGGTCGTGGGCACCTGGATGAAATCGATCCCGCGCAGGGCGATGGCGGCGGCGAATCCGCCCAGATCGCCCACCACCCCGCCGCCCAGGGCCAGCAGCAGGGTCCGCCGCTCGATCCCGCGGGACAGCAGCGCGTCCATCACCCCGCCCAGGGTGGTCCAGTCCTTGGACGCCTCCCCCGCCGGGACCACCACCGGTTCCGCCATGGTCAGCCCGGCGGCGGAAAGGCTGTCCGCCAGGGACGGCAGTTGCAGCCCGGCCACGGTCCCATCGGTCAGCACCACCACCCGCGCACCCGGCACCCGATGGGCGATATGACGCCCCGCCGCCGCCACCAGGCCCGGCCCGATCAGGATGTCATACCCCCGGTCGCCCAGATCGACACGGACATTGGTGGGAGAAGCAATGGTCATCATGCAGCCTGTTCAGGGTTGTCCGGGGAATGCGCATCCGGGGGAATGGGGAGGTGCGCCCCCGCCCTCAATCCCCCGCCAGGGACAGGCCCTGGACCCGGGTGGTCGGGTGGGGCGGGAGCCAGGTGTCCAGGGCGTGGATCACCCGCTCCGTCGTTTCCTCCGGCGGGCGCTCGTCGCTTTCCACGGTCAGGTCCGCCTCCGCATAGACGGGATAGCGCAGGTCCATCAGCCGCTTCAGTATTTCCCGCGGGTCGCCGGATTTCAGCAGGGGGCGGGTATCGCGCCGGGCCGTGCGCTGGACCAGCAGGTCCAGTTCCGCCCGCAGCCAGACGGAAATCCCGCGGTCCCGGATCACCGCCCGGGTCCCTGCATCCATGAAGGCGCCGCCGCCGGTGGACAGGATATGTACCGGCCCGTCCAGCAGGCGGGCGATCACCTTGCGCTCCCCATCGCGGAACCCCGCCTCCCCGAAGCGGTCGAAGATCTCCGGGATCGTGCATCCCGCCGCCTCCTCGATCTCCTGGTCGGCGTCGCGGAAGGGCAGGCCCAGCCGGGCGGCCAGGCGCTTGCCGATACTGGTCTTGCCCGCCCCCATCAGCCCGACCAGCACGATGGTGCGCGGGATCCGATCCACAGAGAGTGGGGGGATGGTCGGGTTGCGCGGATGCGCCATTGCTCTGCATTCCTTCCAGGCGTTCCGGGCTGGGCGCCGTTCCTGAGCGGGCGCCTCTCCGCTCCGGCCCGCCCCCCGGCCCGCCCCCTGGCCCCGCTCCCCGGCCCCCGGTCGTGATTGCCAGGTGGGGGGCCGGGCGTTAGAGTGCGCGCCGTCGGGGCGGGCCGGTGCCCGGGATATCGTCAATTCCGGTCATTCTGGACCCGGCCCGACCCATAGCACAAGCCTTCCGCCGGTCCAAACCCGCCACCCGGGCCGGGCCGTCCTTCCGTCACCTTGGCCGGTCGCGATGAACACAGTGTCGAAGATCCTTCTCCTGCTGGTGCTGGGGGCCGTTGTGGGCCTGGGCATCTTCCTGGCAACCTGGGACATGCCCCCGCCCTCCGCCCCGGTCGAACGGACCATCCCCGATGAACGCTTCCGCGACTGACCGCGCCAAGGCCCCGCTAGCGGCCGGCGCCGTGCTGACAGCCCTGCTGCTGGCATCCACCGCCGCCGCCCAGCCGGTGCAACTGACGCCGCCGCCCCAGCAGTCCCCTGCCCAGCAGGCGCCTGCGGGGGCGCCGACGCGCCTTGTGCCCTTCGGTCAGACGCCGCCTTTCACCCAGACCCCGGCCCCCACCGCCCCCGCCGGAATCCAGGTGGAAGCACTGGGTGCCCTGTCCGCCGATACGGGCGGGCCGCTGACCCCGGCCAATGGCGGCCTTCCGGCGGAAGCCTGGGCGGGAACCGCCCGGCCGCTCGCCGACGGGCTGATCGCCACCCTGCCGGAGCAGGTGCGCTCCGCCGCCCTGCGCCGGGCGCTGGTGCGGCTGTTCCTGTCTGATCTGGTGCCGCCAGCGGGCAGCGGTGGTGACCGCGGCTTCGCCGGCCGCCGGCTGGAGGCGCTGGCCCGCACCGGCCTTCTGGACGCCGCCCGCGATCTGGCCGTGGCCGTGCCCCCGTCCCTGGATGACGGGCCGGCGGCCCTGGCCCTGTTCCAGGGCCGGGTGCTGGCGGGTGATACGGATACCGCCTGCCTGGACGGGCCGGATTATGTGAAACGCTTCGCCGATCCCGCCTTCCAGAAGCTGATGATCGCCTGCCAGGTCCGCAACGGGGAGACGGCGGCCGCCACCCTGGGCGTGGACATGCTGCGGGAGCAGGGGAACCTGGACGAACCCTTCCTGCTGCTGGCCGAATCCGCCGCCGCCGGTCGCACCGCCGCGGTGAAGGGCGTGGCCCGGCCCACACCGACCCAGCTTGCCCTGATCCTGGCCAGCAAGCGCAGCCCGGATGCGGAAACGCGGGTGACCGCCCCCGCCTCCCTTGTCGCCCTGGCCAGGGCGGCGGAGGCACCGATGCCCCTGCGCCTGGCTGCGGCGGAACAGGCGGCGATGCTGGGCCTGTTGGCCCCTGCCGATCTGGGTGCGGTCTACCAGTCCGTTTCCATCCCCGCCGCCGACCTGAAGGACCCGCTGACCGCGGTGCAGAAGCGCAGCGGCGCCCAGGCCCGGGCCCTGCTGGTCCAGGCCCTGCGCAATGCCGACAGCATCGGTGTGAAGGCGGAACTGCTGCGCGCCGCCGTGGATGCGGGCGATGCCGCCCTTCTGTCCGGCAGCTATGGTGCCGTGCTGATGCAGGAGATCGGGCAGGTGCCGCCGGGTATCGCCTATGGCTTCCTGGCGCCCTTCGCGGCCCGTGTCAGCCTTCTGCAAGGGCGGGTGGATCTGGCCCGGGCCTGGGTGGAGATCGCCCGGGCCGACGCGGTGAGCGGCAATGCCGATCCCGTCCCGTATCAGCGCCTGTGGCCCATCGCCCTGCTGAACGGCCTGGCCCGGCCGGGCGACATGCCGATGGAGGAGTGGCTGGCCGGGGTCGGCGCGGTGCCGGAGGATGCGGATGCCACGGCGCGTGCCGGTTCCGTGCTGGCCCTGCTGGCCGCGGCGGGCCAGCCGGTGGACCCGGCGGTGGCGGATAGCCTTCTCCTTCGCTCCATGGGCACGGCTCCGACACTGGGCGGGGGGGGCCAGGGCGGGGGGGCTGATGCCGGGGGGGCTGCGGGGCGGATCGATCCGCTGGTGGCCGCCCGCCTGGGTGATGCCGCGGCCCAGGGCCGGATGGGGGAAACACTGCTGCTGAC
>JBJOKR010000098.1:0-17013 GCA_046045995.1 Pseudomonadota bacterium
GGGCGCGCAAGGGCGCGAAGACCAGGGGCAGCGACACCATCAGGGCCACCAGCCAGGCCGGCACCCCCAGTTCCACGATCATCACCCGGTTCAGCGTGCCGTTCAGCAGCACCACCGCCATGCCCACAGCCACCTGGAACAGGGCAAGCCGCAGCAGCCGGGCCAGCGGCAGCTCCGGCGTGGCCGCATCGGCGAAGGGCAGCATCCCCGGGCCGACCCGCATCAAGGCCTTGACCAGGGGGTTGCGGATCTTGCGCGGGGCGGTGTCGCTGTCCGGCGGGAGGGCGGCGGTGTCGGTCATCGCGGCAGCAACTCCATCGCCTGGGAGGTGTAGAAGCCGCTGGCCACCCGTTCCGTCCGGCCGACGCGCCAACCACTCAGCCCGGGATGGGCGGCGATCAGGCGGCGCAGATGCGCCTCCCCCACCGGTTCGATGGCCGGGGCCCGGTCCCCGCGGGGAAACAGCTTGCCCACCGCATGCATGAGGGAGAGGGCCGGTGTACGCGGGGCGAAGGTGAACAGGATGCTGCCCGTCGTCCGCGCCGCCAGCCCGGCCAGGGCATCGGTGATGTCCCCCGCCCGGTAATGGATCAGGCTGTCCATGGCGACCACATGGTCGAAGCGGCCATGGGCCGGGCTCAGCATGTCGCCCACGCGGAATTCGATGCGCCCTGGCGCCACGTCCTGGCCGATCCGCTCACCGGCGAGGGTGACCAGGTTGGGTGACAGGTCCACCGCCGTCACCCCGGCCCCGCGCCGGGCCGCAGCCACCGACAGCATGCCTGTACCGCAGCCGGCATCCAGCAAGGTGCGGCCGGCCATGGCATCGGGCAGCCACGACAGCAGCAGGGCCCGCATGCGGTCCCGCCCGGCGCGCACTGTGGCGCGGATGCCGCTGACCGGCGCATCGCTGGTCAGCCGGGCCCAGGCTTCCACCGCCGTGCGGTCGAAATAGGTCTCCAGCTGGCCGCGGCGGCGGACATAGGTGCCGGAATGGTCGATCGCGCTGTTCATCAGTCGAACCCCAGCAGGTCGAAGATATCCCGGTCCTTCAGCGGGGCGGGGGCCGTCGGCTCCGTCCCCGCCCAAAGCGTGGCGGCGAGATTCAGGTATTCCTGCTGCACCGCCTCCACCTCCGGCGTCGGCTCCATCTCGAACAGGGTGGATTTCTTCAGCCGTGACCGCCGGATCACGTCCAGATCGGGCAGATGGGCCAGTTTGCGCATGCCCACCGCGGCCGTGTACTTGTCGATCTGGTCGGTGTCCTTGGACCGGTTGCAGATGACCCCGCCCAGGCGGACGTCATAGTTCTTCGCCTTGGCCCGGATGGCGGCGACGATGCGGTTCATGGCGAAGATGCTGTCGAAATCGTTGGCGGCGACGATCAGGGCCCGGTCCGCATGCTGAAGCGGGGCGGCGAAACCGCCGCAGACCACGTCGCCAAGGACGTCGAAGATGACCACATCGGTGTCATCCAGCAGGTGGTGTTCCTTCAGCAGCTTCACCGTCTGGCCGACGACATAGCCACCACAGCCGGTGCCCGCGGGCGGTCCGCCGGCTTCCACGCACATCACCCCGGCATAGCCCTCGTAGACGAAATCCTCCGTCCGCAGCTCCTCCGAATGGAAGTTCACGGCCTCCAGCGCGTCGATCACGGTGGGGACCAGCCGCTTGGTCAGGGTGAAGGTGCTGTCATGCTTGGGATCGCAGCCGATCTGCAGCACCCGCTTGCCCTGCTTGGCAAAGGCGACGGAAAGGTTGGAGCTGGTCGTGCTCTTGCCGATGCCGCCCTTGCCGTAGATGGAGAAGACGCGCGCCGTGCCGATGGTCATGGCCGGGTCCAGGCGCACCTGCACGCTTCCCTCCCCGTCTGCGCGGCGGGGTCCGTCCGCGACGGGAGTCGGTGTCGCCCGCGGGCGGTCGATCACACTGTTCATGCCACGGCCCTTTCATGGATGCCTTCAAGACGGTCTTCGATGTCGTCGCTGGCATCCCGGAGCGCGGCCAGTGTGGCCTCATCCGGGGTCCAGTAGTTGCGGCGGTGCGCCTCCAGCAGGCGGCCGGCCACCCGGGCAGACGCCTTGGGATTCAGCGCCGCCAGCCGTTCCCGCATTTCCGGGTCCAGCATGAAGGTCTGGGTCATCTGCTGGTACACCCAGGGCTGCACCTGCCCCGTGGTGGCGGACCAGCCCAGCGTATTGGTCACCTGCGCCTCGATCTGGCGCACCCCCTCATAGCCGTGCTTCAGCATGGCCTCGTACCATTTGGGGTTCAGGGTGCGGGTCCGGGTCTCCAGCGCCACCTGTTCGGCCAGGGTGCGGACCGTGCCCTCCCCCCGGGTCTGGTCGCCGATATAGACGGGGATCTGGGCCGGGGTGGCGGGGATGCCGGCGCGCACGCCCTTGGCCTTGGCCACCGCCCGGGTGATGCCGCCCAGGGTATCGAAGTAATGGTCGATGGTGGTGACCCCCAGCTCGACCGATTCCAGGTTCTGATAGGCCAGATCCACATCGGCCAGGGCCGCGGCCAGCACATCGGGCCGGTTCTGGGGCCGGCCGTCACGGCCATAGGCGAAGGATTTGCGCTTGGCGAAGACCTCCGCCAGTTCATCCTCCTCCTGCCAGAGACCGGTATCGATCATCTGGTTCACATTGGCGCCATAGGCCCCGTCGGCGTTGGAGAAGACGCGCAGGCTGGCCGTTTCCAGATCGCAGCCCGTGGCCGCCATATGGGCCAGGGCATGGCGGCGGATGGCGTTCAGGGCCAAGGGTTCGTCCGCCGAGGCCGCCAGCCAGGCGGCCTCCGCCAGCATGCGGGTCTGCAGCGGCAGCAGATCGCGGAAGATGCCGGACAGGCTGAACACCACGTCGATCCGGGGGCGCCCCAGTTCTTCCAGCGGGATCAGGGCGGCCCCGGTCAGGCGGCCGTAACTGTCGAAGCGCGGCTTCGCCCCCATCAGCGCCAGGGCCTGGGCCAGGGGCCCACCCTCGTTCTTGATGTTGTCCGTGCCCCACAGGACCAGGGCCACACTTTCCGGCAGCGGGGCCCCGGCGGCGATGTGCCGGTCCAGCAGGCGCTGGGCCTGGCGCGCCCCGTCGGCCACGGCGAAGGCGCTGGGGATGCGGAAGGGATCGAAACCGTGCAGGTTGCGGCCCGTGGGCAGGATGGCCGGGGTGCGGATCAGGTCCCCGCCCACCGCCGGGCGGATGAACCGCCCTTCCAGCGCCCGCAGCAGGGCCGGGATCTCGTGATCTGTGGCCAGCAGCCGGTCGGTTTGCGCCAGCGCCTCCAGCACCGGCAGCAGGTCCGCTTCTTCCGCCACGGAGGTACCGGCGGCCTGGGCCATCGCCAGGGCACGGGCGGGGGTTGCGCCGTCGGCCAGGGCGCGCAAGGCGGCGGCGGGCAGGCGCACGCCATGGCTGCTTTCGGCGACGGCGGCCAGGATATCCGCCCGTTCCGACGGATCCGGCGGCTCCCCGATCACATGCAGGCCATGGGGGATCAGGGTGTATTCCAGTTCCAGGATCTGGCGCGACAGGGCACCGATCCGCTCCACCGCCTCCGCCGCCGTCCAGGCGGGTTCGGCCGTGGCCAGGTCCAGGGTCGCGGCCTGGGCCTGGATCAGGTCGGCCAGGTCGGCGCGCGTGCCGTCGGCGTCGGGGGGCAGGCCACGGCAGGTGTCGAGGGTGGATTTCAGCTCCAGCAGGCCGCGGTACAGCCCGGCCTGGGCGACCGACGGCGTCAGATAGCTGACCAGGGTCGCCGCCGACCGGCGCTTGGCCAGGGCCCCTTCCGACGGGTTATTGGCGCTGTACAGGTAGATGTTGGGCACATCACCGATCAGCCGGTCCGGCCAGCAGGCGCCGGACAGGGCCGTCTGCTTGCCCGGCATGAATTCCAGGGCACCGTGCGTCCCGAAATGGACCACCGCATGGGCACCGAAATCCTCCCGCAGCCAGCGGTAGAAGGCGCTGAAGGCATGGGTGGGGGCGAAGCCCTTCTCGAACAGAAGGCGCATGGGATCGCCTTCATACCCGAAGCCGGGCTGGATCCCGACGAAGACATTGCCGAACTGCGCGCCCAGCACCAGCAGGGACCGGCCGTCGGCCAGCTGGCGACCGGGGGCCGGGCCCCATTGCGCCTCGATCTGGGCCAGGTGCCGCTCCCGACGGACATGGTCATCGACCGGTATCCGCACATGCACATTCGCATCGGTTCCGAAACGAGCCGCGTTGCCTTTCAGGATCCGGTCCTTCAGGGCGTCCACGTCCGCGGGCAGGTCCACCTGGTAACCTTCCGCCCGCATCGCCTTCAGCGTATTGAACAGGGAGGCGAAGACCGACAGGAAGGCGGCGGTGCCGGTGCCCCCCGCATTGGGCGGGAAGTTGAACAGCACCATTGCGACCTTGCGCTCCGCCACCCGGGCGCGCCGCAGGGCGACCAGCTTCGCCACGCGGGCGGCCAGCATCTCCGCCCGGTCGGGGCAGGGCACCATGTCGTTGGCGGGGCGGTCGGCCGGGAAGGTGCAGCGCCGGTCGCAACCGGTGCAGGTGCCACCGGGCGCGCCTGGGCGGCCGCCGAACAGCATCGGCCCGGTCGCCCCGTCCAGTTCGGGGATGGCGACCATCATCGTCGCTTCCACCGGGGTCAGGCCCCGGTCGGCGGCGGCCCAATCGGCGATGGTCTGGAACTCCGCGGCGTGGGCGGCCAGATAGGGCACATCCAGCGTGGCCAGCATCTCCTCCGCCGCGGCGGCATCGTTGTAGGCCGGCCCGCCGACCAGGGAGAACCCGGTCAGGGACACGACCGCATCCACCACCGGACGGCCATTGCGCAGGAAGAAGCGTTCCACCGGCGGCCGGCTGTCCAGCCCGGCGGCGAAAGCGGGCACAACCTTCAGCCCCTTGGCCTCCAGCGCGCGGATCACCCCGTCGTAATGGCCGGCATTGCCGGGCAGGACATAGGCCCGCATCAGCAGCAGGCCGACCGTGCCGCGCACAGGCGTTGCCATCGGGCCCCGGGGTCCGGGCAGCCGGTCGTCCCGGTCGGATATCCGGCCGGGCAGGTCCGGGTGGTAGACCCCGACCTCCGGATACTCGGCCGGGGCGGCGGCCTTGCAGCTGCCGCGATAGACCGCCCTCTCCCCGCCGGCGAACCGATCCACCAGGAAACGGACCAGGGCAGCCATATTCTCTTCCGACCCGGCCAGCCAGTATTGCAGGGTCAGGAAATAAGCGCGCACATCCTGGGCCGGGCCGGGGATGAAGCGCAGGATCTGGGGAAGGCGGCGCAGCATGGCCATCTGGCCGGCCCCGCTGTTCCCTGCCCCGCCACCGGCTCCCGGCTTCTTCGACCCGCGCAGCCGCTTCAGCAGGGCAAGCGGCCCCTTTGCCTCCCCCGCCATGCTGAACCGGCCCATGCGGGTCAGGCGCATCACCTCGCCAGCGGACATGCAGCAGACCATGGCATCGCAGGAGTCGCGCCGGGCCTGGAGTGCCGGCAGTACCGCCTGGATGTGATCCTCCAGGAACAGCATGGTGACAAGGATGATGTCGCCCGTGGCGATGTCGGCCAGGCAGCGGGACAGGGCGCCCCGATCCGTCGCCCAGTCGGAGGCAGCGTGCAGGCTGAGGCGCAGGCCGGGGATGCTGCGGGTCAGGTCGGACCGCGCCCGGTCCACCGCACTGGAGACGTGGTTGTCCATCGTCACGATAACGACGCGGACGGGCGGAGCGTCAGCGGCCGAAATGGGCTTTGGCATCGTACAATGTCTCCACCGTGATGAGCGCAACGCCGGTGTCCCGGGCGAAGCGTTCGGTGTTGCGACGCGCCTTGCCGCGCACGAAGAAGGGGATCTTCTGAAGTTCCCGCTCGGCCTCCGCCGTCCAGCCGACCGTGTCCACCACCGCCAGCGTGGCCGAAGCAGAGGCGGGGATGGGGGCCGGGGCGGCGGCGGGTGCCTGGGTGGGGGCCGGGGTGGGGGGAGCGGCTACGGGGGCGGCGGCCGGAACCGCCACCAGGACCGGGACCGGTTCCACCACCGGCAGGGACGACGGGGCGGCCGGGGATGCCACGACGGCAGCGGCAGCCGCCGGATGGCCGAGATGGGAGGACCCGGCCCCGTCGTGGAACTCGAAATCATCCCGGAACATGGTGATCAGGTGTTCCTCCAGCCCCATCATCAGGGGATGGACCCAGGTGTCGAAGATCACATTCGCCCCTTCCGCCCCCATCTGGGGGGCGTAGCGGGCGGGGAAATCCTGGACATGGACTGGCGCGGAGATGACGGCGCAGGGGATGCCCAGCTTCTTGGCGATGTGGCGTTCCATCTGGGTGCCCAGCACCAGTTCGGGCTGCAGCTCCGCCACCGCGGACTCCACCGCCAGGTAATCGTCGGTGATCAGCGCCTCCAGCCCGAAGCGCTTGGCCGCATCGCGCACGTCACGGGCCAGTTCGCGGGAATAGGTGCCGATCCCCACCACCTCGAACCCCATCTCATCCGCGGCGATGCGGGACGCGGCGATGGCATGGGTGGCATCCCCGAAGATGAAGACCCGCTTGCCGGTCAGGTAGGTCGAGTCGACCGAGCGGGAGTACCAGGGCAGTCGCACTTCCCGCTCCACCGCGGCGACCGCCTCATCCGCGGACAGGCCCAGGATCGCCGCCACTTCCCGCAGGAAGTCGCGGGTAGCGCCGACCCCGATGGGCACGGTGCGGGTGAAGGGCTGGCGGAAGGTGCGGTGCAGCCACTGGGCCGTCGGCCCCGCCACCTCCGGATACAGGACCACATTCAGATCCGCGTCCCCCAGGCGGGCGATGTCGGCGGCGCAGGCACCCATGGGGGCCGCCACCGCCACATCCACGCCCAGCAGGGCCAGCAGGCGCGTCACCTCCCGCACATCGTCCCGGTGGCGGAAGCCCAGGGCCGTGGGGCCCAGCAGATTGGCCCGCGGGCGCCGCCCCTCCACGGGGGTCGCCGGCCGCTCCATCCCCGGGGCCGGGGCATGGGGGCCGGCCAGGGTGCGGACAAGCTGGTAGAAGGTTTCCGCCGCCCCCCAATTCTCCTTCTTGGAATAGCTGGGAAGCTCCAGCGGTACCACCGGCACCGGCAGGCCCATGGTCCGGGCAAGCCCGCCCGGATCATCCTGGATCAACTCGCCGGTGCAGCTTGCCCCGACCAGCAGGGCGGCGGGGCGGAACCGCTCATAGGCATCGGCCACGGCGCGCTTGAACAGCTCCGCCGTGTCGCCGCCCAGATCGCGGGCCTGGAAGGTGGTATAGGTGACGGGCGGGCGCCGGTCCCGCCGCTCGATCATGGTGAACAGCAGGTCTGCATAGGTATCGCCCTGGGGCGCGTGCAGCACGTAATGCACATCGGCAAGGCCGGTGGCGACCCGCATGGCCCCCACATGGGGCGGTCCTTCATAGGTCCAGAGGGTAAGCTGCATCACACACCTCCCGCCACGGCTTCGGCCCTGGGGGCGGGGTCGCGGGCCACCGGATCGCGCGCGGTCACGTCCCGTCCGGCGGGCATGTCCAACGCCAAGCGGCCGCGACGGTTCAGGGGCCGGGCGAACAACTCCGCCAGGTCGCCCGCCTGCTCATAGCCGTGGACCGGGCTGAACAGCAGCTCGATCGACCATTTGGTGGTCATCCCTTCCGCCTCCAGCGGGTTGGCAAGGCCGAGGCCGCAGACGACCAGATCCGGCCGGGCCGCCCGGCAGCGGTCCAACTGCCGGTCCACATCCTGGCCCTGGGCGACCAGAACGCCGCGGGGCAGTTGCTGGAGTTCGGGGGCCATGTGCGCCCGGTGCAGATAGGGGGTGCCGATCTCCACCGGTTGCATCCCCATCTCCCGCGCCAGGAAGCGGGCGAGCGGGATTTCCAGCTGGCTGTCGGGGAAGAAGAAGATCCGCCGCCCCTCCAGCCGGTCGCGGTAGCGGGCCATGGCGCGGCGCGCCCGCTCCTCCAGCGGCCCGGTGACCCGTTGGAAACGCAAGGGATCCACGCCGAAGGCACGGGCCGCCACGGCCAGCCACTCGCTCGTCCCCTCCGCCCCGAAGGGGAAGGGCGCCACCAGCCGCCGAGCACCCCGGTTCTCCAGCAGGCGTGCGGTTTCCGCCAGGAAGGGCTGGGCCAGCAGGACGAAGGTGTTCGGCCCGACCGCCGGCAGATCGCCAGACGACCGGGGCGGGAAGAACGACACGGCACCGATGCCCAGATCGGTGAAGATGCGGCGGAACTGGTCCTCCACCACATCGGGCAGGCAGCCCGCCACGATCAGGCTGCGCCCGGCATCGGGCCGTTCCACCGGCATCTGGGGCACCAGGGCGGCCAGGCACGCATCCTCCCCCTGGGTGAAGGTGGTCTCGATCCCGCTGCCGGAGTAAGCCAGGATGCGCACATCCGGCGCATGGCGCAGGGACAGGCGATGGGCCGCCCGGGTCAGGTCCAGCTTGATCACCTCCGACGGGCAGGAGCCGACCAGGAACAGCATCCGGATATCGGGCCGCCGTTCCAGCAGCCGGTCCACCACCCGGTCCAGCTCATCGTTCATGTCGGCCATGCCGGCCAGATCCCGTTCCTCCATCACCGCGGTGGCGAAGCGGGGCTCGGCGAAGATCATCACCCCGGCGGCGGACTGGATCAGGTGGGCGCAGGTGCGCGACCCCACCACCAGGAAGAAGGCGTCCTGGATCTTGCGGTGCAGCCAGATGATGCCGGTCAGGCCGCAGAACACCTCATGCTGGCCCCGTTCGCGCAGGATCTCCGGTTCGGCGCAGCCGGTGCCACCGGCGGCCAGATCGGCGGGGGTTCCGTGATCCAGGGGGGAATGCGGGCTCATGATACGGCCCTCGCGGCATCTTCAAGGGGAAGGGGCCGCGGACGGCCGGCGGAGGCGGAGCCGGCGGCGCCAAGGCCGGAGACGGGTGTCCCCTCCCGGCGGGCGGCGCGCAGCTTCAGCACGAACTGGGCGGCGTTGACGACGTAGGCGGCATAGGCGGCAAGTGCGAGGTACATCTGTTCCGCCGCGGGCAGCCCGCCGGTCCAGAAGGCCCAGAGATAGGCGGTGTGGAGGGCGAGCACGAGCATGCTCACCACGTCCTCCCAGAAGAAGGGGCGGGCGAAGAGATACTGCCCGAACACCACCTTCTCCCACACGGCCCCGGTCACCATGATCGTGTAGAGGACCAGCGTCTTCACCACGATCGACCAGGCGGCCGCCCCGAATCCATCCCCGGTCACCAGGTAGCGGAGCACAAGGGCCAGGCTTACCAGGAAGACCAGGAACTGCACCGGGGCCAGGATTCCCTGGACCAGGGTCCAGGGCGTGGCATCCCGGCGCCGCCGCTCCTCCGATGTATAGAGGGTCGGCGTGGAGAGGGTCCGCTGTCGCACGCGCTGGGTCATTCCTGCGCTCCCCCGTGTCGGTGCGTCCTTGGGCCGTGCCGGCCGGGGGGCCCGGTTGACCGGCCCCCGCCCTGCGCAGCTGTCACGGTACGGGAGCCGCGATTGGCATCGTTACCGGGACTGACGCTTTCCACTGTCAGGAAGAGTAGACGCTCGACACACGGGCGTCAATATGGCACGACGTAAAGCGTGATTGACACATGCTGCTTATGACCCGTTGCTGCAATGCAGCGCAAGCTTGTTGCGTTAGCGAAATCTAATATTGAGCCGTCAGCCGGTTCACTCCATGCAAAAGAAGTCGTTGCCCCTGTATCCGGGGCGAGCGTAGGGTTAATAACCCCTTACCTGTGGGGATCGACCATGTCGCAGACGCGCGACCGTACCGGTGGCATACACGCCGCCCAAAAGCCGCCGGGCACGGGGGTCAGGGGCATCATGTTCGACACACCCGCATCGGGCACGTCACCGGACGGTGCAACCTCCTTCAGTGCATCTCCCTTCACAGCGCAAACCTTCGATGCGCCCCCCTTCGGTGCGCGGCCTTTCGGTGCCCAGGCACCGGGCGACGGGGGCCCATCGCCGATGAATGCCGGCCCGATGGGTGTCTCACCGATGATGGCGTCCCCGGTGGTCGCCCATCAAAGCCCCGCTGCCGGGTCGCACGCGCGACCGCACGCCCCCGCGCCTCTGCCCGCAGCCGCGCCTCTGCCCGCCACCGCCCAGGGCCCCGCAGGCGCGCCCGGCCAGACGCGCACATCCGCACGGGCGGGCGGCTCCCTGCGCCCGGTCATGGCCCTGGACAGCGGACAGAGGGTCCAGGCCGGGGTGCTGGATGCGGTCCAGCGGAACGTGGTGCCCCATCTGCTGCGCACCCACCGCCCGCCGGGGGAAAATCCCTGCCTGGCAGCGCCGACCACGCCGGTGCTGCACAGCCAGGACGTGGCGGACATGGCGGAACTGCTGCTGGGGTCGGACCCGGGCGGGGCATCCGCCCTGCTGGACTTGCGCCACCGGCAGGGTGTGGCCGCCGATGCGCTGTACCTGGACCTGTTGGCGCCTGCGGCCCGGTATCTGGGCGATCTGTGGGCCCAGGACCTGTGTGAATTCGGGGATGTGACGGTCGGCCTGTGCCATCTGCGGCAGGTGATGCGGGATTTCAGCCCCACCTTCCTGGACGGGGCGGAACGGACGGAACCCCGCCGCCGTGCCCTGCTGACCACCGTTCCGGGGGAACAGCACAGTTTCGGCCTGTTCATGGTGGCGGAGTTCTTCCGCCGCGCTGGCTGGGACGTGACGGCGGCCGCCCCCGGAACGCGGCAGGATCTGGCCGCCCTGGCCCGCCGCGACTGGTATGCGGTCGTCGGTGTCTCCGCCTCCTGCGCCACGCGACTCGATATGGTCGAGTCCTGTGTCCGCACCGTTCGCCAGGTATCGCGCAACCGCGCCGTCGGGATTATGGTGGGCGGACCGGCCTTTGTGGTGCAGCCGTCACTTGCGGGGCAGGTAGGGGCCGATGGTTATGCGACCGATGGTCGTGAAGCCCCGGTGGTTGCCGAAAAACTCCTTGCGGAAATGCCCGACCGCACCTGAAGGTGCCGGGCCTGCGGTTCGATTGACCGTGCCAGCCGGCGCGACGTAAGCGGATTTGCGCTTACGCCGCGGCCGGCTTTTTTCGTGGTCAGGCCGCCATTCAGGGAATGCCCGATTATGACATCATTGGGATAATGGTTTGGATACCACACCATTTCAGGGATACTGACCGCGTGGCGGACAGGCATTTCATGTAAATCAAAGTGTACGTCAACAAGACTTGACAGGCCGTGTCCCGACCATGCATATGGCAGTTACCGACGCGTCGGCCCCGATCACTGAACCGCATGTGCGCGAGGCAGCTGTGACGCAGTTCGTTGCCCCGGAATCCTCCCTTGGCACGTTGACCCCCCAGGCGGCCGCCGCCCTGGTCGTGGCATCCGGCGATGTCGCCCTGGTGCTGGACGGATCGGGCATCGTTCTGGATGTAGCCTTCGGCAATGCGGAGCTGTCGCAGTTCTGGGGCAGTTCGTGGATCGGTCGGGCCTTGATCGATACCGTCGCGGTGGACAGCCGGAACAAGGTCGATCTGCTGTTGCGGGATTCCACGGGCGATCCTGTCGCCCGCTGGCGCCACTTGAACCATCCGTCGGGCCAGGACGGCACCGATATCCCGATCCAGTACACGGCCATCCGCGTCGCGGCGGACGGGCCGATCGTCGCCATCGGCCGAGACCTGCGCGGCATCGCCGCCTTACAGCAGCGCCTGGTCGCCGCCCAGCAGGCGATCGAGCGGGATTATTCCCGCCTGCGCCAGATGGAAATGCGCTACCGCCTTCTGTTCCAGGCAACACCCGATCCCGTGATGATCGTGGAGGCGGCAAGCCTGAAGGTGGTGGAAGCCAACCCCGCCGCCCTGGCGCTGGCGGGGGAGAAGGGGGATAGGTTTGTGGGCCGGTCCCTGCTGGACCTGTTCGATGAACCGGGGGCGGAGGCGGTGCAGGGACTTCTGGCAGCGGTTCGGGCGACCGGTCGCAGCGATGAGGCCCCGGCCCGCGTCCCGGGATCGGAGCACGGGTTCCGGGTTTCCGCGTCCCTGTTCCGGCAGGAGGGATCGTCCCTGTTCCTGGTCCGCCTGGCGGAGGTGGAGCAGGGCTATCCCGCAGGCGCGAAGCCGCGCGGGGAGCTGGTCCACCTGATGGAACATCTGCCCGACGCCATCGTCCTGACCGACAGTGACGGCCGGATCGCGGAATCGAATGCCGCCTTCCTGGATCTGTCCCAGCTTGCCTCCGTCGAGCAGGCGCGGGGCGAATCGCTGGAACGCTGGCTTGGTCGGCCGGGGGTGGACCTGTCCGTCCTGGTCGCCAACCTGCGCCAGCACGGGTCCGTCCGCCTGTACGCCACCACCCTGCGCGGGGAATACGGCGCCACGGTGGATATCGAGGTATCGGCCGTGTCCCTGGCCGATGCCGGATCGGGGGGATTCGGCTTCTCCATCCGCAATGTCGGCCGCCGCCTGCCTGCGGCGGAGAAGAAGCTGCCGGACCTGCCCCGGTCGGTGGAACAGCTGAAGGAACTGGTCGGTCGCGTGCCGCTGAAGGATCTGGTGCGGGAGACGACCGACGTGGTCGAACAGCTCTGCATCGAGGCAGCATTGGAACTGACCGGTGACAACCGCGCCTCGGCCGCCGAAATCCTCGGCCTTTCCCGCCAGAGCCTCTACGTCAAACTCCGCCGCTTCGGCCTGACCGACACGGAGACGGAGAGCGAGGAGACGTGAGCCGGGGGGGGCGGTTCTAGAGCCGGGCCCGCGCACCGTTAAAAGGGCCGCCCCGGCGCAACCCCCGCCAATGCCGGGGTGGCGTCCAATGCCGGGGTGGCGCCGGGGGCGCCCCCTCCTGTATTCCTGGCAGCGACCGCAGACCAGGGCCCGCCGCCATGAACAAGACCCAGCTTTCCCAGTCGCTCGACCGGATGGACCGGCTCTATCCCCATGTGATGGAGGCGGATTACCGGGAGGAGGTGCGGGGGCTGGGGGCGGCGTTTCCGCCGCTGGCCCGGACGGCCCGGGCGTTGAAGGACCTGCTGGATGCCCATCGCGGTCTTCCCCATGCCAAGCTGGAGGAGGGGATGCTGGACCGGGCCCGCGGGCTGCATGACGAGTTGCGGGTGAAGGCCCAGGCCCTCCTATCCGCTGCGGTGTGGCCCTACGACTGACCGCGCCGCTCCCAGCCAGCTGCGCCGATCGCATTCCCGGGCTTCGCCCTCCATGCGACCTACGGCCTCCTTCACCCCGCCGGGCTGATGAACCTGTGGATATCGGCGTTGAAGGCGTCGAGGGAGGGTTCGTGCACATACATCATGTGGCCGGCCCCGTAATAGGTCATCTCCACCCGTTCCTCCGGAATGTCGTTGGCGGCCAATGTGTTCTCCACCGCGAAGAACGGGGTGGCCAGATCGTACAGGCCATTGGCGATCAGCACCCGCATGAGGGGCTGTTCGCGCAGCAGCCGGGACAAGGCCGGGGCCACATTGACCGCTGTGGGCCAGCCGGCCTTGGGGTTCGGCTCCGGCCGGGTGCCCAGCCAATCCCATTTCTCCAGGATCGGGCGATGCAGGATGCGGTAGGGGCGGTCCATCTCCACCCCCAGAACCCGGCCCAGATGGTCGTTGATGGCAGCGACATAGGCACCGTCGATGCCATAGGCGGAGGCATCGTTGTCCGGCACATCGCCGGCATCGTCCAGGTCGCGGCCGGTGTAGCGGGCATCGAAGCGGCCGATGGTCAGCCCATCGTCCCGCAGCAATTCCTTGCGGAATCGCGACGGGTCCAGCCGCAGCCGCACCCGGTCCAGGTAGCCTTCCGACAGGCCGGTGAAGCGTGCCAGCCGCCTGGCCACCGCCCGCCGCTTCGCCGGGGCAAGACGCGGGCCCTTCAGCAGGGCGACGGACAGTTCCTCCAGCGCGAAATCCCGGGCCTGGTCCAGGAACCCCGCCTCATCCCGGGGGGCCGGGCGGATCTTGCCGTGGTACAGGGCGGCGGCCGTGTAGGTGGGCAGGTACGCCACCTCCGGCAGCAGGTTGCCGCGGTTGAAGCGGGCGGTGTGGAAATCCAGCACGGCGGATATCAGGATCAAGCCGTTCAAGGCACAGCCGCCGAACCCGCCCATCAGCTTGTCCGCCACCAGCACGGCCCGGGTGGTGCCGTAGCTTTCCCCGCCGACATAGCGCGGGCTGGCCCAGCGCCGGTGCCGGGTCAGCCAGGTCTGGATGAACTGGGCGATGCTGGCGGCATCGCTGTCGCAGCCCCAGAACTCCTCCTCCTTCGTCTCCCCCAGGGCGCGGCTGTAGCCGGTACCAACGGGATCGATGAAGACCAGATCCGTCACATCCAGGGGGCAGGCGGTGTTGTCCACCACCGGATAGGGCGGGGCCCCGGCCGACGTTCCGTCCCCCGGCACCGCCACCCGCCGCGGCCCCAGCGTGCCCATGTGCAACCACAGGGAGGCGGAGCCCGGGCCGCCGTTGAACAGGAAGGTCACCGGCCGGTCGGCGGGGTCCGCCCCCTCCCCCCGATCCGCCAGATAGCTGACAGACCAGAGCGCGGCGCGCGGCTTCCCATCCTCCCCCGTCAGGTGCGTTTCCTCCGCGATGGCGCGGTAGGCGACCGCCGTACCGTTGAAGGTGCCGCTGTGCCGGGAATCGAACCGGCGGGCGGGGGGAACGGGTGCCGGGTGCTGGTCGGGGGCGGTCTTCTTCGATGGATCGGCGGCAACGTCCATGGTGATCGGGTCCCGTGGTGGTAACGCGATCGGGAGCGTTACAGATCACGCCGCGCCTGCCAAGCGGGTTCGGCAAGCCGAGGCCACACCCCTTGTTGCACAAATGTGACGTCCGGCACGAAACAGCGGCCATACCCGCCTGCGATGATGCGGGGGGACGGCACTTCGCCTATGGTGCGCGCCACGGAAAGGCTGCCGCCGGACAGGTGAAACCGCTGGTACCCCATTCCACGACTTCCAACCCCGGACGTGTCTCGCCGATCCGGGGATGATCCACTGGCCGGCGGTGCCCTTGGCGCCTGCCGGCCATTTTCTTTTCCGGAGCTGGCGATCGGGCGGCCTGGCCCAGCCCAGCCCGGCAAGGACAATGCCTGGCCCGGCATTCTCCCCACTGCCTTTCGCCCCACCGCTCGCGCGACTGTGCTAGGCTTCCGCCATGTACAGCGATGTCCTCGACCTCCGCGAATTCTATGACAGCAGCCTGGGCCAGCTGGTCCGCCGCCTGGTGCGCCGCCGCATCCGCCAGATCTGGCCGGATGTGACGGGCCAGCGTGTGCTGGGCCTGGGCTATGCCACCCCCTATCTGCGCCCCTTCCGGGATGAGGCGGAGCGGGTGATGGCGGTGATGCCCGCGGGCCAGGGCGTCGTCTTCTGGCCGCAGGAGGGACCGTGCCTGACCGCCCTGGGGGATGAGGCGGAGTTGCCCCTGCCCGACATGTCGGTGGATCGGATCCTGCTGGTCCACAGCCTGGAATGCACCGAACAGCTCCGCCCGATGATGCGGGAGTGCTGGCGGGTGCTGGCGGGTGGCGGGCGGCTGATCGCCGTAGTGCCGAACCGGCGGGGCATCTGGGCCCGGTCCGACCGCACCCCCTTCGGCCATGGCAGCCCCTTCTCCCCCTCCCAGTTGCGGCGGGCGCTGAAGGCGAACATGTTCGTGCCGGAACGCGAAAGCTGCGCCCTGTTCATCCCGCCCTTCCGCTCCCGCTTCTTCACCGCGGGGGCGGGCGCGTGGGAGGAGGTGGGTGCCCGCTGGTTCCGCACCTTCGCCGGTGTGCATATCGTGGAGGCATCGAAGCAAATCTATGCCAGCGCTGGAACCCAACGGGTGCGGATGCGGCGCCGCCTTCTGGCCCCCCAGGTACAGCCGGCCTTCAACCGGGAGACGTTTCCCCGGGGGTTGCCCCAGGGGCGGAGCGACGGGACCTGACCAACCCACGCCCGGCCAGCACTGCCCCCCCGACGATCAGCACTCCCGCCCCGGCGACGGCCGCCGTCAACTCCCCCCGCCCGGCGATGATCAGAACAGCGGTGGACAGCAGCGGCGTGGCATAGCTGAGGGCGCCCAGGGTCTGGATATCCCCCCGCTTCACGCCGTGGTCCCAGACGAAGAAGGCGATGCCCACCGGCCCCACCCCCATCGCCGCCATCACCAGCCAGGCCCCTGCATCCGGCCACACCGGAGCTTCGAACAGGGCATGGCACACCAGGGCGAGGAGGGAGGTGGCGAGGATGAAGCCGGTCACCGCCTCGGTCGGGACCTGGCCGAAGCGGCGGGACAGGACGGAATAGCCGGCCCAGGTGACGGCGCAGGCCAGGGCGGCCAGATACCCCGGCAGGTATTCCGCCCGCACTTGCAACCCCTGGCCCCCGGTCACCAGCAGCAGCGTCCCGGCCAGCCCGCAGGCGGCCCCCGCCAGGGCCGACCGCCCCAGCCGCTCCCCCGGGAGCAGCCCGGCGAACAGCACGATCAGCAGCGGCCAGAGGTAATTGATCAGGTTCGCTTCCACCGCCGGGGCGGTCTGGAGCGCCAGAAAATACAGGGAGTGGTAACCGAACAGCCCCCCCACCCCCAGCAGCCAGACCGGCGGCGGCTGGCGCAGTACCGTCAGGGGGCGCACCCCGCGGGCCAGCAGGATGCCCAGCGCCGTCACCCCACCGATGCCGAAGGACAGGCCCACCAGCAGGAAGGGCGGCACCGGCCCCGCCAGATCGGTCAACAGCGCCAGGGTCGACCACATCAGGATGGCGATTCCCCCCACAGCCGTCGCCCGCCGGGCATCCGCGGCGGCGGGACCGGGAGTGGTGCCCGGTGTAGGGCCCGGGGCGGGGCCCGGGGCGGAGTTGGTGCGGATCTGGTCGGTCATGGGCTGTGGGGAACCTGGCTGGTCGGCATTGGGCGTGTCGGGACATCGGCGCGGGAGACTGTCGCGGCACCTCCCGGGGCATCCGGAAGGCATCTGCCGGATCCCTTCTACCCCCGCCCCCCGGGCGGCGGGGTGGCCCC
>JBJOKR010000099.1:0-16856 GCA_046045995.1 Pseudomonadota bacterium
TAGGTCGGGCAAGCGCAGCGCGGCCCGACATGCCACAAGCGCCACCTGCCCCCCGTCAGGTGATCGCATCCAGGCGGGCGTCGGACAGGCTGCCGGGGACGATGGTGACGGGGATGCGCAGCGATCCGCTCATCTGGCCGACGATATAGCTGACCAGGGGGCCCGGGCCGCCGCGCCCGGCCCCGGCGGCCAGGACCAGGATGCTGATCCCCGGTTCCTCCTCGATCAGCTTCAGAAGCTCATCCTTGCGCGTCCCCTCCCGGATGTACAGGCAGGGCAGGGAGCCGGCGATGTCCACCACCTCCTTCGCCAGGCGCTGGAGCAAATGCTCCGCCTCCTCCCGCGCCTCCTCCCGCATCAGGGCCTCCACCGCGCCCCATTGCTGTAGCTCGCCCATCTCCATCACATGCAGCAGGGCGACCCGGCCGCCGGAATTGCGGGCGCGCAGGGCGGCGTAATGCAGGGCCACGGTCATCTCCTCTGTTTCGTCCACGACGACCAGGAAGATGCGCTGGTGGATTTCCTTGCCGATCGGCTGGGTCATGGCTGGCCCTCCCGGCCATCAGGTGAAGGGTCGTCAGGATTTGCGGAAGACCACCCCGGCCAGCCATCCCAACAGCACGGCCAGCAGGATGCCGACCAGGGCGTAAAGGATGGACTGCCGCTGGGCGAAATCGAACATGGTGGCGGAAAATCCGATCTTGGACACGGAAAGCGGCATGGTCTGGGCGCTGACCACATCCCCGTCCCGGATCAGGTAGACACTGGCGGTATAGATGCCGGTCGGCACGTTGCTGGGGAAATAGAATGTCGTGCGGAACAGCCGCTGCCCCAGGAAGGGAACCTCCTGCGGGCGGGTGGAATAAAGCCCGATCTTCTGCTTGTTGCGGATCAGGGCGGCACGGAATTCCGCCACCTGGGCCGCGGGTGCCGCCCCCCGGGGCACCAGGCGCACATGGTCCAGCCCGATCTCATGCCGCTGCAGCACGGTCGGCTGGACCGATCCCTCCAGGTCGGCGGTGGTGGCGACGGCGTAATAGGCGGGGACCCGGTCGAAGACCATGCTGTCGGTGTTCATCCAGATGCCGGCCACGCGCTCCTTCCGGCGGACCACCACCTCCCCCTCCGGGCCCTGGACGACGATGGCCACGTCCCCCGGCCCGTCCACCGTGCCGAAGACCAGAAGCTCCGTCCCGGTAAACCCGGTGGTGATGGCGATCAGGTGGTTGGACAGGTCGGCCGCCAGGGCCTGGGCCGCCGCCGGGCGCGACAGGCCCGCATTCAGCAGCATCGCTGCCGCCACGGTCAGGACCAGGGTGACCACAGCCGTCAGGGGCGGGGCCGGCACCATCGCCCTCACCCGTCCGTCGGCATGGTGATGGAGAACAGATCCTCCGGCGTCAGGACCAGGTCCACCGCCAGCTTCACCGCCACCGCCAGCACCACCATGGCCAGCAAGGCGCGGGCCTGTTCACCGCGCAGCCGGGTGCCCGCCTTGGTCCCGAATTGCGCCCCGATCACCCCGCCGACCAGCAGCAGAAGGGCCAGGACCACATCCACCGTCTGGTTCAGGCTGGCCTGCATGAAGGCGGCGATGCCGGTGGTGAAGATGATCTGGAACAGGCTGGTTCCTGCCACCAGCACGGTCGGCATGCCCAGCAGGTAGATCATCGCCGGCACCAGCAGGAAGCCGCCGCCAATGCCCATGATCGCCACCAGCACCCCGCCGACGAAGCCGATGAACCCCGGCAGCAGGGCGGAGATGTACAGGCGGGAGCGGGGGAACCGCACCTTGAAGGGAAGCCCGTGCAGCCAGGTGTGGTGGTGCAACTTCGACCGGGTCGCCGCCGCCCCGCGGCCGCGCAGGATGGTCCGCACGCTTTCCAGCAGCATCAGGCTGCTGATCACGCCCAGGAACAGCACATAGGACAGGCTGATCACCAGATCGATATGGCCCAGCCGCTGGAGATAGCCGAACAGCCAGACGCCCAGCACCGTGCCGACCCCGCCGCCCGCCAGCATGACGAAGCCCAGCTTGAAATCCACATTGCGACGGCGCCAATGGGCCATCACGCCGGAGACACTGGCCCCGACAAGCTGGTTCGCCTGGGTGCCGACCGCGACCGCGGGGGGTACGCCGATGAAGATCAGCAGCGGCGTCATCAGAAACCCGCCCCCCACCCCGAACAGGCCGGACAGGAACCCCACCAGCCCCCCGAGGCCCAGGATGAGCAGGGCATTGACCGAAATCTCGGCGATGGGGAGGTAGACCTGCATGGGCGGTCCGGGCGCGGCGGGCGGAGGCTGGACCATGAGTCTACCGGTCCCGCCTTTGATCGGAAAGGGGAATTGCCGCCACCGGACGGGCAATCGCCACATCCGCTCAGCACCCCTTCATCCCCTTTCCCCCCAAAGGACCAGCCGACCCGCACCTTTATCGCCGGTGGGGGGGCTCCGGCTCGATCTCCCGCCTCGTCCACCTTCATCCCGCCGTTTCGCCGTGGTGCCGAAGGCGATTGATATCGTCGCAGCCATCACGCCCCCGGGGCATCGGACTTGCCCCCGGTTCAATCCGGTTGACCGTTCCAGCCCCGCAAGGCGGGCCGGACCGGCACAAACTGGTTTCGGGGGTGACAGTTTCGCTTGTCGGTAGTCGGGGGGGCCGGCAGTGGCTATAGTGGCGGACGCAATCGGCCACCCTGGAAACCATGCCGCAGGACGAAAACGCCACTGCCGTGCCGGTCGCATCTGCCGGTGAAACGGCCCGGACGGTCCCGACCCGATCAACCGCCGCTGCCCCACGCCCGGCCTTGCGCCCGGCCCTGGGAACCCAGCGCCAGCCCCTGTTGGAAGGCCGGCCGGCCGCCACCTCGGACCCTGCGCCCAAGGCTCCACTCTCCCAGGCTCCACTCTCCCAGGCCCTGGGCACCGCCCCATCCGCCACGGATGTCTCCTTCGCCCGGATCGAGTCGGCGCGGACGGCCGCACCGCCGCAACTGGCCATCGCCCTGCGCGCGCTGACCGACGGGGATGTGGTGGCGCTGGCCCGGTCGCTGGAATTCGAAGCGATCCTGGAAGGACAACCGCCGGAGCTTCTGCCTGCCCTGCGCCCGCGGCTGCGCCAGATCGGCCCGCCGCGTGTGGCCTCGGTCGAGCGGATGTGTTGGGCCCCGGTCCAGCATTTCCTGACCGATCGGGAACAGGGGGTGCCGAAGGCGCCCTGGATCGTGCCCCGGCGCCTGCTCGCCCCCCTTTGGGCGTTGGTGGAGGCGCGCAATCCCGATCTGGTGGACCAGTTGCGCCGCCGGCTTCTGGTGGCCCTGTTCGACCGGGATGAAGCGGCGGTGCAGCAGGTGGCCATCCGCATCGGCGATCTGGCCGCCTTCGTCCTGAACAACACCCGGGCGGAAAGCATTCCCGGCATCACGCCCGCCGATGCACCGATCGTCACCGTGATCGCCCGGGTGCTGAAATGGCACCGGCTGATCATGCCCAATGTCCGCTATTACCAACAGGTCGCGCGGGCGGCGGCGGAGAATACGGTCCAGTCCCTGCGGCTGCACACGAACTGGTACACGGTCTATGAGCTGCTGGAGGAGCAGTTCGACCTGTATGTCCTGTACCTGTTCGAGATGACGCCGTCCCCCATCGACGTCATCGACGCCTTCCCCTTCTATTTCGATACGCTGAAGGCGCCGGAAGGGTTGGCCATGGACTGGCTGGCCTATCGCTGCGACGGGCTGGCCGCCGTCATCGCCGACCATCTGGGCCGTCCGCTGCGCAGCCAGTCCCCCGAACGGTTGGCCGGCCTGTTCGACGCGGTGCACGAACTGGCGCGGCTGAGCGAACGGCTGATGCGGCTGCCCATGCTGCGCGGCGTGTCCCGGGTGGATCCGCTGGCCCGGGGCCTGCTGGACGCGGTGATCCGCCGGGTTCCGCCAGAAGCGGTGGAGCGGTCGGTGGATGCCTATCTGGACGATCTGCACGACGCCATGATGGGCCCGCCGGACAAGATGGGCCGGGCCCAGCGCCTGCTGCCCCAATTCTCCGTCGCGCTGCCGGTTCTGCTGGGACAGGTTGACACGGGCGACAAGGCGAACCGGGCGGCGAAGGCCCGATTCCGGCTGGTCAGCGCCATTCTGGACACGGTCGATCGCTACCTGCGCAACGCCCAATTGGCGCCCCAGACCCGGCGCGCCATGGCCCCGTTGATCGCCCCCGCCATGGAGATGTGCCGCAAATTCGGCCTGGCGGAGGATACGGAGGCACTGATGCGCAAGATGCTGCGCTGAACGGGGGGCGGGGACCGGGCGGGCGCTGACAGGGCGGGCGGGGACCGGGCAGGTGGGGACCGGTCCAGCCGGAACCGCCCGCCCCGCCCCCCTGTTTCACCATCGCCAGACGGCCGCATCTTCCGGCCGCGCGCGATGGAGTTTCCCGATGAGCATTCCCCCGGACAGCCGCCGTGACGGCGGCAGTGGTCAATCCGCCCCGCCGGCTTTGGACACTGCGGCCCCGGCTCCCAACCCGGCCCCGGATCTGGCCCCCAATCCCGCCACGGGCGCCCTGCACAGCGATCCCCATGCCAATGCCCGGGATGCCGACCGTGTCCTGGGCGGCGACGCCGCCAAACGGCGGGAGGTGGAGCAGGCCCAGGCCAACAAGCACGCTGCCGAGCAGGAGCGTGATAGCGGCACCCTTGGCGCCGTCGCCGGCATCAACACCGCCATGACATCGCGGGATTGACACCGCGGACCCCGTAGGCCGGTTCAGGCCAATGCCCGCACCCCGACGCCGGCATCGATATCGACACCGGCGGCGCGGTCGCGGCAGCCTTCGCCGGTCACCCCAGCTTGGCGGCGGCCAGATCCTTCAGGTTCACCTGGGAGCGGGCGCCGTAATGGCTGATGATCTCCGCCGCGGCGATGGCGCCCAGGCGGGCGCAGGTGGTCATGTCCCGGCCGGTGGTATAGCCGTGCAGGAATCCGGCGGCGAACAGGTCGCCGGCACCGGTAGTGTCCACCACCCGATCCACCGGCTCGGCCGGGACGGCGACGGTGGCGTCCTTGGTGATGACAACCGCACCCTTCTCCCCGCGGGTCAGCACCGCGATCTCGCAATGGCCGCGCACCGCCGCCACCGCCTGGTCGAAATCGCCCGTGTACAGGGCGCCGATCTCGCTCTCATTGGCGAACAGGATGTCCACATGCCCTGACACCAGGTCCAGGAAGCTGTCATGGTGGCGGTTGACGCAGAAGGCGTCGGACAGGGAAAGCGACACCTTGCGCCCGGCGCCATGGGCGATGCGGGCGGCCTTCAGGAAGGCCTCCTTCGCGGCCGGGCGGTCCCACAGATAGCCTTCCAGATAGGTCACCTGGGCGCCGCGGATCGTGGCGTCGTCGATGTCGTCCGGCGTCAGCATGTTGCACGCACCCAGGAAGGTGTTCATCGTCCGGTGCCCGTCGGGGGTGACCAGGATCAGGCAGCGGCCCGTGGGCGTGCCGTCGGTCAGGTCCGGCGTGTCGAAGGTGACGCCGACGGCGCGGATGTCATGGCGGTAGACCTTGCCCAGCTGGTCGTCCGCCACCTTGCCGATGAAGGCGCCGCGCCCGCCCAGCGCGGCTAGCCCGGCCATCGTGTTGCCGGCCGACCCGCCGGACATCTCCAGCCCAGGGCCCATCTTGGCATACAGGGCCTCGGCCTGATCGGTATCGATCAGGGCCATGCCGCTTTTCACCAGCCCGTTCTCGGCCAGGAACACGTCCGTGGTCTGGGAGATCACGTCCACGATGGCATTGCCGATGCCGACCACGTCATACTTTGCCGTCACGGGGGGATACTCCTTTTCGCCGGTGATCGCTTTTCGGGGATTGGGCCGCCTTTTACCGGCAGGTGCGGCCTTGCGGCAAGCGCCCCGGTGTGCCCACATGTCGGAAATCGACAAGGAGCGGGCGCTTCCCCCCATGCTGAAACACCTGATCCGGGCTGCCGAACAGTTATCGGACCCCGCCGTGGCGGGGACGGTGCTGCGGTCCGTGCTGATGACCATTGGCTTGTTCCTGGCCCTGCTGGCCGGGTGTTTCTGGCTGATCGGCGCAACCGACCTGTTCCAGATCGGTTGGATGGAATGGGTGGCGGACATCGCCGGGGGATTGCTGGCGATGGCTCTGGCCTGGGTGATGTTCCCGGCCGTGGTTCTCACCATCTCCTCCTTGCTGCTGGAACGTGTGGTGACGGCGGTGGAACGCCGCTGGTATCCCGGCCTGGGCCCAGCCCGGCCCCAGCCCGTTGTGGAAGGCATCCTGAATGCCGCCAAGTTCTTTGCCACGGTGGTGCTGTTGAACCTGATAGCCCTGCCGCTTTACTTTTTCCCGATCCTGGGTCAGGCCGCATTCTACTCGGTCAACGGCTACCTGATCGGGCGAGAGTACTACGAACTTGTGGCAGCGCGGAGACTGGATCCTGATCGGATGCGGTATCTGCGGTCGGAAGCGTCATTGAGACTTTTTGTAGTCGGCGCCATTATTGCCTTTCTTTCCACATTGCCGTTCGTGAATCTTCTGGTTCCGATCGTCGCGGCCGCCTTCATGGTTCATGTCTTCGAGGAGATGCGCCAAGGCTTGCCGCCGCCGGGCACCGCATGATAACCGGGGACCGGGGTGCCGGCTGGAGCGACGACCCGCTGCTTCGCCGTCCCGGGACCAGGGTGGGGGCAGGTCTCCCTTCCCTTGTCATGGGGTCCGGTCACGACTACCGGGTCATGATTATACTGGGGGCTGACCGTCATGCTGTTTCGTCGTAACTCGCCCACGGGTCCCGCCGGCACCGGCTCGTCCGATTCCGCACCCGCTTCCACCCCGCCCCGCCCGGCGGAGCCCGCAGCCGCGGCCCCGCCCGACCGGGCCCCGGCACCCGACACGACCACGAGGCCGTCCATGAACACCACCGCGTCCCCCCAATCCGCCGGTTCCCTCGGCGGTGGCAGCATCGGTTCCGGTTCCGTCGGCCTGGGCAGCGCCCAGCCGGGCGTCGGCGCCATCCCGCGCCGCACCCTGGACGCCCCGGGCCAGGCGCCCAAGCGCGTGACCCCCACCGGGACGGAGGGCAATCCCGCCCCCTCCGCGGCGGAGATGCGCAAGCTGATCGTCGGCCGCGACATCTCGCTCTCCGGTGAGATCGCCGCCTGCGACGTGCTGGTGGTGGAAGGCAAGGTCGAGGCCAAGCTGCGCGAAGGCAAGGTCATCGAGATCGCCGACAGCGGCCTGTTCAAGGGCTCGGTCGAGATCGATGAGGCCGATATCGGCGGCCGGTTCGAGGGGGACATCACCGTCCGCGGCACCCTGCGCGTCCGCTCCGGCGGCCGCATCCAGGGCACCATCCGCTACGGCACCCTGGAGGTGGAGCAGGGTGGCCAGCTGTCCGGCACGATCGAAGTGCTGGGTGAGGTGCCGCTGGTGGCCGCCAAGGGTGAACCCCGCCGGATCGAGCCTACTCCGGCCCTTGGTCACGCGCCGAAGCCCGACCCCGCCCCCGTCGACCCCACCCCCGCCACCGAAGCGGCGGAGTAAGTCCCGCTGCGGGGAGGGGCAACCTATCCCCCCCTCTTCCCGCAAGGGAAAACCCCTCTCCCCATGGGGAAAACCCCTCTCCCCTTGAGGGAGAGGGGGTTGTGCATCGGCGGAGAGGGGTGTCTTGGCCCCCATCTCCCCCTCTCATCCGGTTCCCCCGATCCATGCCCGTCGACCCTGCCGCCCCCGCCCTGCCCGTGATCGCCATCGACGGGCCCGCCGCCAGCGGCAAGGGCACCCTGGCCCGGCGGGTGGCGGCGGCGCTGGGTTTTGCCCATCTGGACACAGGCGCGCTCTACCGGGCGGTGGGGCTGGGGCTGCTGCGGGCGGGACTTGACCCGGCAATGACAGAGGCGGCAGCGGCGGAGGCGCGGGCCTTGACCCCCGCCATCCTTGCCGATCGCCTTGCCGATCCGGACCTGCGCACCGATGGTACGGCGGTGGCCGCCAGCAAGGCCTCGGCGGTACCCGCGGTGCGGACCGCCCTGCTGGATTTCCAGCGCGCCTTCGCCGCCCGGCCCCCGGCCCTGGCCGATGGGCGCCCGGCCCGAGGGGCCGTGTTGGACGGGCGGGATATCGGTACCGTCATCTGCCCCGACGCGGGCGCAAAGCTGTTCGTCACCGCCAGCGCGGAAGTGCGGGCGATGCGGCGACTCAATGAGTTGCAGGGGCGGGGAGTCCCGGCTATATACGCGGTCGTTCTGGAGGACATGAAGGATCGTGACGCGCGCGACAGCCAGAGGGCGGTAGCCCCGCTCAGGCCGGCTGACGACGCGTTTTTGCTTGATACGTCCGCGCTGGGCGCCGAGGAGGCGTTCGCCGCAGCCCTCTCCTTCATCCGGTTGCGTCTCGGCTTCGGCTGAGCCCCGGATTCCCCCTGAACACACCCGATCCGCAGGGACTGGCCCGGCGGCGGGACAACCAAGCCGTCGGGCAGGGTGCCCGGCGCGGCGGGTCGAACGCGTGCGTGCCGGAAGGGCGTCCGGCAAACGGCGCGGCAGGGCCGCTGAAGGATCAACCTAGGAGTTACAATGGCCCAATTGTCCACCAAAGCCCCGGTCGCCGAGAAGGAAAGCTTCGCCGCCCTTCTGGAGGAGTCCCTGGGGACCGCCGACAGCCTGGAAGGCACCGTTGTGAAGGGCAAGGTCCTTCACATCGAGAACGACATGGTGCTGATCGATGTCGGCCTGAAGTCCGAAGGCCGGGTCCAGCTCAAGGAATTCGTCATCCCCGGCCAGCCGGTCGAGCTGAAGGCGGGTGACACGGTCGAAGTCTATCTGGAGCGCATGGAGAACAAGGACGGCGAAGCCGTTCTGTCCCGTGAGAAGGCCAAGCGCGAAGAGGCCTGGACCCTGCTGGAGAAGTCGTTCAACGACCAGGCCCGCGTCACCGGCATCATCTTCGGCCGCGTCAAGGGTGGCTTCACGGTCGACCTGAACGGCGCCGTCGCCTTCCTGCCGGGCAGCCAGGTGGACATCCGCCCGGTCCGCGACATCAGCCCCCTGATGGGCACGCCGCAGCCCTTCCAGATCCTGAAGATGGACCGCAGCCGCGGCAACATCGTCGTTTCCCGCCGCGCCGTGCTGGAAGAGAGCCGGGCCGAGGCCCGCTCCGAGCTGGTCGCCAACCTCAAGGAAGGCCAGATCCTCCAGGGCGTGGTCAAGAACATCACCGATTACGGTGCGTTCGTGGATCTGGGCGGTGTTGACGGCCTGCTGCACGTCACCGACATCGCCTGGCGCCGCATCAACCACCCGTCGGAAGCCCTGCAGATCGGCCAGACCGTCACGGTCCAGGTCATCCGCTTCAACCCGGAGACCCAGCGCATCAGCCTCGGCATGAAGCAGCTGGAAGCCGATCCGTGGGAGGGCGTGGAGGCCAAGTACCCGGCCCAGGCCAAGTTCAAGGGCCGCGTCACCAACATCACCGACTATGGCGCCTTCGTGGAGCTGGAGCCGGGGATCGAGGGTCTGGTGCACGTCTCCGAGATGAGCTGGACCAAGAAGAACGTCCATCCGGGCAAGATCGTCTCCACCTCCCAGGAGGTCGAGGTGATGGTGCTGGACGTGGATCCGGTGAAGCGCCGCATCAGCCTTGGTCTGAAGCAGACCATGCAGAACCCCTGGGAGCAGTTCGTCGAGAAGTATCCGGGCGGCACCGAGCTGGAAGGCGAGGTCAAGAACATCACCGAATTCGGTCTGTTCGTCGGCCTGCCGGGCGATATCGACGGCATGGTCCACCTGTCCGACCTGGATTGGAACACCCCGGGCGAGCAGGCGATCCAGGAGTACAAGAAGGGCGATCACGTCAAGGTCAAGGTCCTGGACGTGGACGTGGAGAAGGAGCGCATCTCGCTGGGCATCAAGCAGCTCGCCGGTGATCCGTTCGAGACCGCCGTTGCCGGCATCAAGAAGGGCGATGTCGTCACCTGCACCGTGACCCAGGTGACCGAAGGCGGCATCGAGGTCGAGGTGGGTGAGGGCTTCACCGGCTTCATCCGCAAGTCCGACCTGTCCCGCGAGCGTTCCGAGCAGCGCCCCGACCGTTTCGCCGTCGGCGAGAAGGTCGATGCCAAGGTGACCCAGATCGATCGCTCCACCCGGAAGATCGGCCTGTCCATCAAGGCGAAGGAAGTGGAGGAGGAGAAGCAGGCCATGGCCGAGTTCGGTTCGTCCGACAGCGGCGCCTCCCTCGGCGACATCCTGGGCGCCGCCCTCAAGAAGCGCCAGGGCAGCGAGGGCTGATCCAGCCCCCGCCGCTTCCCGGCACAGCACGGAAAAGGCCGCCCCCCGGGGCGGCCTTTTTCATGGCCGCGGGAAGGTCGGCACGGCCGGGAGGTGGGGTGACGGGGAGGTGGGGTGACGGGGCCGTCGGTAGGGGCCGTCGGGTGGGGGACGTCGGGTGGGGGACGTCGGGTGGGGGACGCCGTGATGTAGGTCGGATTAGCGAAGCGTAATCCGACGCGGCGGGCGCGAGGGGAGCATGATGAGACAACGGCGGGGGCGCGAACATCAAGCGGCGCCGCATCACCGCTCACACCACCAACCAATCCACCGTCGTCTCCATTGCCCTTGCCAGAGCCTTCAAGGTGTCGACACTGCCGGTCTTGTGGCCGTTCTCGATCTCCGACAGGAAGCCGGGGGCGATGCCGGTGGCCCCGGCCAGATCGCGCGGAGACAGCCCGCGATACTCCCGCCAGACCCGGACGGGAGACTCCCCCTCCATGATGCGGTAGGCAAAGGGCGCCGGAAGGGGGGGCCGGACAGCCGGGCCTTGTAGGCGGCGGCGATGTCCCCCAGGTCTTCAATCCGCTCAAGCATTGCGTCGTATTCCGACCTCGGGATGACGACCTGCTCAGCCATAAGCCTCCCTCCGGTGTCGGACATTGTGAACAAACATGATGGTCACAACCCCCTCCTCAATGCTGAAAATGACCCGGTAGTCACCGACGCGCAGGCAGAGCAGTGAGCTGTTCGACATATTGTTCGATCTTCGCAATGATGCGCGCCCGATCGGTGGCGGCCAGTCCCTTCAGATCTTTCAATGCGGTCGGCAGGAACCTGACATCCATCCGTCGATCCCGCTCCGTGACAGTAAATCATGTGCTCCCATCGCGAACACCGTCATCAAGCGGCGGATGAATGCGCTCGTGCTTCCCCGAAAACACCTTGCCGGTGAAGGACTTAACACCTTGCAACGTTGCCCCCTCTCCGGCACTCTGAAGAAAAGGGGGGCGAGCTGCGGACGGAACCATGCGGCACCCACCCTGGGAGGCAGTGCCCATGACGAAATCCGAGTTGATCCAGAAACTCGCGGAACGCAATCCGCACCTCTACCAGCGCGATGTGGAAAAGATCGTCACCACCGTCTTCGATGAGATCACGGAGGCCCTGGCCCGGGGGGACCGGGTGGAGCTTCGGGGCTTCGGCGCCTTCTCCGTCAAGCGGCGGGACGCGCGCACGGGCCGCAACCCCCGGACCGGCGAATCCGTGTCGGTGGAGGAGAAGGTGATCCCCTTCTTCAAGACCGGCAAGCAACTGCGGGAACGGTTGAACACCGATTGAACCCGGTCTTGGGCTTCACCCCCCAGTTCCCGTGGTATCATCCCCGGTATCCGGCAGGTATCGTCGGTCGGGGCGCAGGGCGGCCCCATCGGTTGCCCGCAGCCCTGTCATGTCCCGCCGTTCCTTTCGTCCATCCCGCCCCGTTATCGCCTGGGGAGCACCGGTGCCATGCGTCATCTCCGTGCCTTGTCCTGGCTGCTGACCCTGCCGCTGGCCCTGCTGGTCGTGTCCTTCGCGGTCAGCAACCGGGACAGCGTGGCGCTCGGCCTGTGGCCCCTGCCCTTCACGGTGGCGCTGCCCGCCTTCGTCCTGGTGCTGGGGGCGTTCGTGATCGGGTTCCTGGGGGGCGGGCTGGTGGTCTGGCTGGGCCAGCACGGGCACCGCAAGGCTGAACGCCAACACCAGAGCCGGGCGGACAAGCTGGCCCATGAGCTGGCGGAAGCCAAGGCCGCCCTGGCCCACGCGCTGAAGGGGGCGGGCCAGACCGGTGCGCCCGGCAATGCCCCGCCTGTCGCCTCCCAACCTGTCGCCACCTTGCCCGGCGTCCGCCTGCCCGCCCTGAATGGGTGAGCCCCACCCACCTTTCAATCACCCCAGTGCCGGGCCCGGGCGGCCGAAACGGTCGATCATCAGGGGCAGCATGCGTTCCATGGGCAGAACGGGCGCATCCGCGGCGGGAACCATCCCGGTGTCGGGCAGGGCGTCGCGCAGCCGGTCGATCACGGCGCCGTCCCGGCTGATCCCATGCACCGGCACCGCGCGGGGGGAGCCGCCGGGCGGCGGCTCGGCGATCCAGGTGACGGCGGGATGGTCGCCGATCACCAGCACCAGCGCATCATCGTCCACATGGCCGACCAGCCAGTCGGCCACGGCGCGCAGGCTGTAATCCAGGCTGGCGGCATAGGCATCGGCCAGGGCGGTATAGTCTGGCGGGGGCGGCGGGGGATAGGCGCTGCCGTTGGCCATGCCGGCCTGTCCCGCCCCCTGCGCCGACGGCGGATCGATCCAGGGCGGCACGGGTGTCCAAGGGGCGTGGCTGCTGGTCAATACGATCTCCAGATAGACCGGGGTGTCGCGCCCGCGCAGGTCCATCGCCTCCACCCCCGCCAGAAGGGCCTGGTCCGGCACGGGGGACCAGCCATGGGCGGGCCCGGCATAGGGCAGGTCCACCGGCCGCACCACCCGGTCGAAACCCCACAGCGCCCCCTCCGGCCAGGGATGGGCCAGGCCGGGCATGGCGGCCACGGTGCGCCATCCCCCGTCCCGCGCGGCATGGACCAGCCCGCGCCGCCCCCCCGCCAGCACCGCCGTTTGCACCGGCACCTCCGCCTGGGCGATCCCGGCGCGGAAGGTTCCATGGGCCAGCCAGCTCCGCCCACCCAGGACGGGGCTGTCCAGCCAGCCGGACCGGGACTGGAACCCCGCCGCCGCCAGCAGGGCCGTCAAGGTGGACAGCCGATCCCCGACCCGTGCATGGCGCGGATCGGTCAGGGCGGACCGGCCGTAGCTTTCCACCCAGACGATGATGATGTCCCGCCCCGCAAGATCCGCCAGGGCCCGGCCCGGCGGCAGGGACCCGACGGGATCGTCGGCCAGGGCGGCTTGGATGCCCGCGGTCAGGACCCGGGCCCGCGCCACCCGCCCGGCCAGATCCGGCCCCAGGGCCAGTGCTGCGCGCCCCCCCGGCTGCACCGCGGGATAGGGGGTCAGCCCGGCCAGATGCGCCCCCTGGACCAGCCCGGCCAGCACCAGCAGCAGGATCAGTGCCCGCCGCCCCGCGCTCTCCGCCAGCCCGGCCAGCAGCAGGACCAGCCCGGCGCGGATGGCCCAGGCCAGCCCCGCAAGCCCGGCCGCCAGTGCCAGGACCAGCGACGATCCCCCGACAGGCCCGCCCGCCCCGCTTGCCACCACATCCCCCAGGGCGGGCAGCAGCAGGGGGTCGAACAGCGGTTCCGCCGGGCGGCCCGCCACCGTCCCCGCCACCAGATCCGCCAACCGCAGCAACACCAGCACCAGCACGGCCGTGGTCGCCAGGGCGATCACCCCCCGCCCCGGCCGCCAGCCCCGCGCCAGGGCCAGGGCCGCCAGGGCGGCCAGAGCCAGCACCTCCCCCGCCAGGGCCAGATGCCCCGGCCCGCCCAGGGCCCCGGGATCGACGGGCAGTCCCCAGAGCAGTCCCAGCGCCCACAGCACCGGCACCACCCCCACTGCCGCCAGGGAGCGGCGGGGAAGCAAGGCGGGCAAAGGGGGCTGGGGCGGGGATGGCGGCATGGCCCGACCGATGTAGACCGGATCCGTCCCCCGGGCCAGACGGGAGTGTGACGGAACCGTGACAAGGTCACCGATGGGGGCCGGTTCGCCGCCCCACGCGCCCAGGTCCCGGTCCTCCCCCTCGCTCTCAGCCGTAGCGGTGCAGCTTCGCCCCGTTGGCGCGCAGCCAGTCGCGCGGCCCCTCCACCTCCGCCGTCAGGCGGGCGCAAAGGGACCAGAAGCGGGCGGAATGGTTCATCTCCTTCAGATGCGCCACCTCATGGGCCACCACGTAATCGAACACCGGCTCCGGCGTGAAGATCAGCCGCCAGGAAAAGCTGAGCCGACCGGTGGAGGAACAGCTTCCCCAGCGGGAGCGGGTGTCCCGCACCGTCACCCCGGCGACCACCGCACCGATGCGGGCCGCCTTCTCGCGCGCGCGGGCTGCCAGAAGCCGCTTGGCCTGATCCTTCAGATAGGTTTCCACCCGTCGGTCCAGGAATTCCAGCTCCCCGCCCACGCGGATCTCCCAGCGCCCATCCTCCCCCCGGGCCACCCGCGCCCCGCGGCGGGCGGGATCGTGGCGGATGGTGTGGGCGACGCCCAGAACGGGGATCACCGCCCCGTCGATGAAGGGCTGGCGCGTGGGAATGGCGCCCAGGCGCTTATGCACCCAGTCCAGGTGCCGGCCGACGAAGCGCACCACGTCACCGTCGCCGATGCCCGGGGGCACCACCACCTGCACCAGGTTGCGCGCCGCATCCACCCGCAGGCTCATCCGCCGGGCCCGGGCCGATGCCCGCACCTCCACCGGCACCGGCACCTCCGCCATGGTCAGGGCGCGCACGGTCAGGGCGCGCACGCCCGCCGGGGCCGGGCCGGGTGACGGGCCCGGCGCCGGATCTGGCCGCGGTCGGATGCGGGGCTTGTTCAGCAGGAAGGCGGGGAACATGGGGCGGGTGTGTCCGGGGGGCATCGCGGGGCGGCTGTGCATGAAGGTAGCGGCTTCCGCCCGCCAGGGGAATCCCGCCGGGGCGGGAAATGTGCGGCCGGAAGGGTCGGCGTCAGGGTCGCCGCATGGGTCGGCGCAATGGTTCGGCCGCCCTGCTGTTGACGGCACCAGTTCCCCCTCTTGCGGAGTGACCGCCCATGGACCGCGCGACCGGCCTGCCCGACACCGATACCGAACGCACGCCGCCCTCCAACGAATCCCTGCCCGTGCAGACCGGCCTGCCGGACGCGGCGCGCAAGTCCCTGGCCGAAGGGCTGGCCCGGGTGCTGGCCGATACCTATACCCTGCTGGGCAAGACCCATGGGTTCCACTGGAACGTCACCGGCCCGCATTTCCACAGCCTGCATGAGATGTTCCAGGACCAGTACGAGGACCTGACGGAAGCGGTGGACGATCTGGCGGAGCGTATCCGGGCGCTGGGTCATTTTTCCCCCGGCAGCCTGTCCCAGTTCCTGAAGCTGACCGACGTGGAGGATGAGCACGGGGTGCCAGATGCCATCGCCATGGTGGGCCAATTGGTGCGGGACAACGAACTGATCACCCGTGCCTGCCGCCAGGTGGTGGACACCGCCCAGGAAGCCGGCGACACGGTGACAGAGGATCTGATGAACCAGCGCATGGCCTATCACGAAAAGGCGGCCTGGATGCTGCGCGCGTCGCTTTAGTTTTTGCCCTCAGTCGCGGCCGGCCATTCCCGCCTTCTTGCCCAGCAGGTACCGCACCGGCCGGCCGTCCAGGGCGGCCAGACCGGTGAAGATCACGGCCATGCCGGCGAAGGCGGTCCAGTCCAGCCGTTCCCCCAGGACCAGCGCGCCCAGCAGGATGGCGCTGACCGGCACCAGGAAGGTCACCGTCGTGGCATTGGTCGGCCCCGCCCGGTTCAGGATGCGGTAGAACAGCAGATAGGCCAGCCCCGTACTGACGATGCCCAGCGCCAGAACCGCCCCGATGGCGGGCAGGGACGGATCCAGTATCCAGGGCCGGTCGAACCAGAGGGAAACCGGCGCCGCCATCATCGCCGCAGCACCCAGGGATGCGGAAGAGGTAACGGCAGGGGGCAACTGGCGGAAGCGGGTGGCGACCATGCCGCCGATGCCGTAGGACAGCGATCCTCCCAGGATGGCCAGGGCGCCGATCAGCCGCGCCTCCTGCCCCGTGCCCAGCTTGGGCGCCAGCAGCAGGGCCACCCCGGCCACCCCCAGCCCCAGCCCCACCCCCTTCAGCCAGCCGATCCGCTCCCCCCGCACGGCGAACAGCACCAGCACGGTGAACAGGGGCGTCGTCGCGTTCAGGATGGAAGCCAGGCCCGCCGGAACCACCGTCTGGCCGAAGGCGATCAGGCTGAAGGGCAGCAGGTTGGCGAAGAAGCCCAGCAGGAAGAACCCGGCCCAGCTCGCCCCGTCCCGCGGCAGCCGGTGCCCGCCCGCCCGCGCGACCGCCAACAGGATCAGGGCACCGATGGCGGTGCGGACCATCACCAGGGTCACCGGCGGCACCTCCGCCACCGCCACGGCGATGAACAGGAACGACCCGCCCCACAGCATGGACAGAAGCCCCAGCATCAGCCAGTCGGCCGGGGCCATGGCCTGGGCCGTGGCCTGGGTTGTGGATGGGGGGAGTGACGACTTGCGGGTCTGGGTGGCGGCCTCGGCGCTGCTCTGGCTGGGGGGGCTGGGGGACATGGCGCGGGCCTTCGGACCGGGATCGGACCCGGACCCTGGTCCCCCCACCCCCCCGCCGTCAACCCGGATCCGGACATGGCCGGGCGGCGCAGGAACGGATCCGTCCCGTCGCGGTTCGGTGCCCGGGAATGTCGGCCCTCGCTTGCGCTCGCACCGATGGGGTGGACGCCCCCCTGACGGCATCTGTGTGCCAGAGTAGTGGGTGTCTTAACCGCTACTGAGGGAGGCGTCCGTGGGACAGGTTGGCATGATCGGCGTGGATTTGGCGAAGCAGGTGTTT
>JBJOKR010000100.1:0-16569 GCA_046045995.1 Pseudomonadota bacterium
AGGCGGGCCTGCGCGATCTGATCCGCCGCTTCGACGATCCCGCCACCCCCTATGCCAGCGTGCCACGCCCCGACTGGGCCCCCCGCTACAGCGATTACGGCCATCTGGCCCGCATCGCCGAATGGTCCGCCGGCGGCGGGGAGGAGTGAGCGCCTGCATCGAGGCTCCCTAGGGCAGCGATGCCGACAAGAGATCCTCTCTTGTCGGCTGAATCGCTGCACTACCGCATTGATTCTAGTGCGATTCAGACGCAGGCAATCGGTACCGATTGTCTGCGTCATCGCACTAGACCGAAGGGACTACCCGATGGGGCCAGATCCGGCCCAAATTCGTATAGCGGCGAAACCGTTCCGGCCCGATCCTTCCGCCCTGGGAAACCAGACCGGGGCATGTCCCCCGACGACGGAAGGGCGGATCGGGGCGGTCTATGGCGTTGGAATGGGACGGGCAGGAGCGGGCTGGGCAGGAATGGGAACGCCCGGAGAGGGAGGGCCAGGACAGTCCCGCCGCCGGCGGCCTGTCAGTGGAAGCCGCCGTGCGCAGCGCCCTGGACTGCTACCGCAACGCCCTGAGCGCCACGGATGAGGCGGAGGCCGGGGCCTGGATCCGGGCCGGCCACTGGTTCGAGCGCATCCTGGCCGGGGGTGAGGGTACCGCCACACTTCTCCAGGAGATGGCGGCGACGGAGATCACCCTGCCGGATTTCGCCGAGCGCCGGGCGTGGCCGCGGGAACCAGCCTCCGACGGGGCGCTGCTCTCCCTGGGGCGCACCCTGTTCATCACCCGCCTGCACGATCTGTGCGCAGGCGGGGCCACGGTGGACACGCCGGCGGCACTGGATGCCGATATCGGGACCGACCTCACCCTGATCGCGCCTGACCGGGGGATCAACCGGCCGGCCCGGGTCGCGCGCGTCGCCCCCGACCGGCTGCACCTGCGCTTCACCACCGCGCTCAGCCCTGGGGAGATGCGGGCCGCGGGCTTGGCGCCCGCCGGATCGGGGATGGTGGAGACCGGCTGAATCCGCACGCCCGTCATGCGACGCCGCGGGCCTTGGCGCGGATGTCCGTTTCTTGACAGCGCTGTTACAGATCCCGATCTATTGGACCGGACAAACAGTGGCACTCCCCACCGGGCCGGCATGTAAGGTTGTCCCCCGACCGGGACCCGTGCCATTGGCCGCCTTATCCATGGACCCAAAAGGCCGGGGTGTTTGGCGGTGGCCGGAATGCCGGGGAAACCCCAGCGCCCGGGCGGGCCCGGCGGCGCGTATGTGAGGATCTGGACGATGACAACGACATCGGTGGGTCGCTGGCCGACCGATCAGGACGGCGTTCGGGATGGCTCTGCCACGGCCCTGGATGAAGCGGCTGTGAGCCGTAGCGCGCTTGACTGCTATCGCAACGCGGCGCGGGCGGGCTGCCCGCAGGAGGCGGCGGCCTGGATGCGCGCCGGTGCCTGGTTTGAACGCCTGGGCGCCCGGGTCGATCCGGACGGGGCCGCCACCGGGCGGAAGCCTGCCAATGACCGCCGCCTGTTCCCGCGGGTGAAGGCGTCTGGCGGGGTGCTGCTGACCCTTGGCAACACCATCCATCTGGCCCGGCTGGAAAACATTTCCCGCGGCGGCGCCTGTGTCAGCCTCCCGCCCAGCCTGGACGCCGCCCCCGGCCGGATGCTGGAAGTGACCGCCCCGCCCCATGCCACGCGCCTGCCCGCCCGTGTCATGGCCGTGGGCGAGGGCCGGATGCACCTGGCTTTCGCCACCCCGATCGGAATCCCAGACCGCTGACGGATTCCCGGGACTCCGTGAACGGGTCGGGCCAGGGGTGGGGTGGGCCAGGGATGATGAGAAAGTCCCTTCACCCCTGCCTCCGCGAATCTCGCCCCCGCACCGATCCGGGGGCCGCGTCGGTCAATCCCGTTCCCGCTTGCGGCTGGGATCGCGGAAGAAGAAGCGGTCGCGGTCCAGTTCCACGCCGGTGCGGGGGTTCTGCAACGCCACCTCCGTCATCTGGCCGGTGCCGTCCAGCACCCGCCATTTGCGAAGGCGCAGCGGCACTTCCCCCGACATCCCTTCCTCGAACACCAGGGTCAATTCGCCCAGGCCGGGATCATCGGTCTGGACCAACGCCACCTCCAGCACCCCGGCCGCCCGGGTCACGCCGGTGACCGTGACGTCGCCGGACAGGCGGATCGTCTCCCGCAGCAGGAAATCGGCGAGCGTGCTGCCGATGGGGGCGTTGGACTGCTGCTGAAGCTCCCCGTCCCAGACATAGACGAAGCTGCCGTCGGCGACGACGAAGTTCTCCACCGGCGGGGCGTAGTCGATCCGCATCCGCCCCGGCCGCAGGATGGCCAGCGTACCCTTCATCGCCTCTCCCGCCGGGTTGATCTGGATGAACTCCGACTCCAGGGAGCGGATGCCGTTCAGGTGGCTTTCCACCGCCGCCAGGGTGGCCGCCCGGTCGGGCGCAGCCAGTGCCGCTGCTTCGGCCGCCCGTGCGTGCGTCGCGACCAGGGGGATGGCAACCAGGGGGGCGGCGAGCAAGGGCACGATCAGGCGGGCGGCGGTGGCGGCCGTGGACAGGATGCGCTGGGTCATGGGTCCGACCTTACACCAGGAAAGGGGGCGGAATTGGGGCCGGCGGCGATCGGCCCGCGGCAAGCCCGTTGGGCCCTGCTTTATCCCGCCCGTCCGCACCCGCGGCAACCGGAAATCCGGCAGCCGCCCCAGGATTCACCCGCAGGCGCCCCCCAGAGTGATGATGAAGTTTAGCCGGTGGTCTTGACGCCGGGCGGGTGGCTTCCTTCATCCATGGCGCTGTCCAGCGCCCGCCCCGTTGAAAGACCGATTGAAAACCATGGCCGACACTGCCGCCCCTACCGTTTCCCCTGCTGCGTCCCCCACCGGCGATCCCGCAGCCACCCCGGGCGGTCTGCGCCGATTCGTGGAATCCACCGCATTCCAGCGCTTCATCATCGCCGTCATCCTTCTCAACGCGATGACCCTGGGGCTTGAAACCTCCCCCACCGTGATGGCGGCGGCGGGATCGGTGCTGCTGGTGCTGGACAAGATCGCGCTGGCCATCTTCGTGGTGGAGCTTGTGCTGAAGCTGATCGTGTACCGAGCCGGCTATTTCCGGGAAGGTTGGAACATCTTCGATTTCACCATCGTCCTGATCAGCATCGCCCCCTTGCTGGGCATGGCCGCGGGCAGCAACCTGTCGGTCCTGCGGGCCCTGCGCATCCTGCGGGTGCTGCGCCTGCTGTCGGTGGTGCCCGCCATGCGCCGGGTGGTGCAGGCCCTGTTCGGCGCCCTGCCCGGCATGGGGGCGATCATCGCCGTTCTGGTGCTGGTCTATTACGTGTCGGCGGTGCTGGCGACCAAGCTGTTCGGCGGCGCCTTCCCGGACTGGTTCGGCAGCATCGGCGCCAGCATGTACACCCTGTTCCAGGTCATGACCCTGGAAAGCTGGTCCATGGGCATCGTCCGTCCGGTGATGGAGGTTTATCCCGCTGCCTGGATGTTCTTCGTGCCCTTCATCATGCTGGTGACCTTCGCCGTCCTGAACCTGTTCATCGCCATCATCGTCAATTCCATGCAGTCCCTGCATGAAGCCGACAGCAAGGTGGAGGCCCAGGCCCGCGAACAGGCCGCCCATGCGGAACGGGCCGACATGGCGGCGGAGATCCGGGCCCTGCGCGCGGACGTCGCCGCCCTGCACACCTTGCTGGAAGCCCGCCGGGGGGAATGATACCGACGGTCGGAAATCCTGACAGGTCAGGATTTATGGCCGCTGGTATGAGCGGCGAAGGACACCCTGTCACCCCTTTCCACCGCCTTTGCCGGAACCGGCCCGATGCGCCTGCCGCCGCTGCCACCCCTGCACATCAATACCCCTGCCGACCTTCCCGGCACGGGGCGGGGAATGCCGACGGGGCGCAGCCTGGGACCCTGTCCCCTGTGCGGGCGGGAGATGATCGCCGGCCCCAGTGTGGAGGCGCACCATCCGGTGCCGAAATCCCGCGGTGGGCGGGTGACCGTGGATCTGCACCGGGTCTGCCACCGCCGCATCCATGCGGAGTTCACGGAAAAGGAACTGGCGGATCGCTGGCATGACATGGCTGCCCTGCGGCTTCATCCGCCCCTGGCCGACTTCATCCGCTGGATAGCCCGCAAACCCCCTGAATTCACCGCCTTGACCGTCAAGCGGAAGCGTTGAACCGGGGTGATCGGCCGTCGCGTTGCGGCCTCGCACCAGGGGACCGCGCCCTGTCCGACATGCCGCGGGACAGGGCCGTGGAACTCTGGCACACTGCGCATGTTGCAGTGCAGCATGCGGCCATGGATGATCCCCGGCCCCGTGCCAGGGTGACAGGTCCGGCAGCGATAGCGGCGAAGGAGACAATGAATGGCACAGGCGAATCCGGGGACGGAGATCCAGCGCACGGCGCTGCGCATGGCGGAAGTGGGGACGGAGCTGGCGACGACGGCGGTCACCTTTGTGGAGATGTCGGCCGCGGCCCAGACCACGATCGCGCTCCGCATGCTGCGCCTGGGGGAAACGCTGGCCAACCCCGCCCGGCTGGCCGATCCGGAATTCCGCCGCATGGGCCAGGAAAAAGTGATCGCCACCTCCCAGGCGGCCTTCGCGCTGGCCGAAGGGGTGCGCGTGGTGCAGGACGGGCTCTGGGACTGGGCCGCCATCCAGGCCACGGCCTGGGAACGGCTGGGGATGGAACTGGCCACCGCCCGCGACCCGATGGTGTTCCCGACCGCCGTCAGCCGCTTCACCGACCGCAGCCTGGACGCGGCGGAAACGGCGGCATCCCATGTGGCGATGGCCACCAGCCGTCTTGCCGGCCTCGGCCTCGCCCCCCTGCACAGGGCCACCCGTGCCAACGCCCGCCGCCTGACAGGTCAGGCCAGGCTTGCGAAGACCCCCGCCTAGGCAAGGCCCGGCGACGCTTGTTCCGACCCCTCCAAGGCGCTGACCCGACCCGTGCACCGGGCGGGTCGCTACCTCCCCGTCTCCTCCCGCCATTGGGCGCCAAGTCCATCGCGGTAGGTGGGGTAGCGCAGGCGGATGCCTAGCTCCGCCTTCATCCGGTCGTTCCGCACCCGCTTGGTCTCCGCATAGAAGCTGGCGGCCATGGGGCTGAGGGTGGCCGGGTCGAAGGGTTCCAGCGGGGGGGGATCGATCCCCATCAGGGCGGCGGCGAAGCGCACCACCTCATGGGCGGGGGCGGGTTCGTCGTCGCAGACATTGTAGATCGCCCCACCCCGCGGCCGGGCCATGCTGGCCGCCAGCACCTGGGCGATGTCGGCGGCGTGAATGCGGCTGAACACTTGGCCCGGCTTGTCGATCCGCCGCGCCGTGCCCGCCCGCAGGCTGTCGATGCTGCTGCGGCCGGGGCCGTAGATCCCGGGTAGTCGGAACAGGTGGACCGGCACGCCCTGGCGCCGGTTCAGGTCCAGCCACGCCGCCTCCGCCGCCGCCCGGGCCCGCCCGCGGGGGGAGGCGGGGTTCACGGCCGAGTCCTCATCCACCCAGGCCCCGGCCGTATCGCCATAGACGCCGGTGGTGGACAGATAGCCGACCCAGCGCAGCCCGCCGGACCCCTGCCCACCCCCCGCCAGGGCGGCGATATCGGCCCCGTGATGGTCCAGCACCGGGTCGCCGGTACCGCCGGGGGCCCCGTCCGGCGGGACGGAGCTGAGCAGATGGGTGGTGCCTGTCAGCGCGCCCGGGTCCAGGGGGCGGCCCCGGTCGAACAGGAAGGGCTCGATCCCCTGGGCGCGCAAGGCCGCCGCCTTGGCCGAGTTGCGGGTCGTGCCCGCCACCCGCAGGCCGCGGGCCAGAAGGTCACGGGCCAGCACCTGGGCGCTGTAGCCCAGGCCGAAGATGAAAATCCTGTCGGAACTGTCGGACATGCGCTATCCCGCTGGTATCGGTGGCACCGGACAGGGACATTAGGCGGCACGATGCGCAGGCTCAACCTCCTCCCCCTTTTCAGCCCGACCGGGCGGGCCCTGGCCGCCCTGTCCGTGGTGCTGACCCTGACCACTCTGCCCGCCCAGGCGGCGCTGTTCCGGGACCGGGAAGCCTGCCTGGCCAAGGCGGAGGAGGCGCCGGATTTCGCCCGCGCCAATGCCAAGGTCTGGGAAAGCCAGGGCGGTGGGGCCGATGCCCGGCTCTGCGCCGCCATGGCCGCCCTGATCGCCGGCGACTGGGCCGCGGCCGCCCCGGCGCTGGAAGCTTCCGCCCGGGAGCTGGCGGGGGAGGGGCCGGCGCTTCAGGCCAATCTTCTGACCCGCGCCGCCATCGCCTGGCGGGAGGCGGAGGCTTATGACAAGGCGGAAGCGGCCCACGGCCGGGCGATCGCCCTTTCCCCCGCCGATTCCCAGCTTCTGCTGGACCGGGCCGCCACCCGCGCGGCAGCCGAATCCTGGTGGGATGCGGTGGCGGACCTGGACAAGGCGGTGGAGATGGCGCCCAAGAACGGGGAAGCCCGGCTGCAGCGGGCGGAGGCGCAGGCCATGCTGGGCCGCCGGTTCGAGGCGGTGCAGGACCTGAACGCCGTGCTGGCCGCCGATCCCGGCCAAGCCCAGGCCCTGCTGCTGCGCGGGCGGTTGCGTGCCGACGGGGCGGATTACACCGGCGCCCGGGCCGACTGGCTCGCCCTTCTTCAAGCCGCCCCGGACAGCAGCGCCGCCGCCGAGGCCCGCCGCAACCTGGAAGCTCTGGAAGCCTTCGCCAGGCAGTCGGCCCAGCAATAGGGGGCCGCGAAGTCCCGTCGCATTCCCGGGCTTGCGCCCTTCATGCGACCTACGGTTTCTCGCCACACCGTAGGTCGCTGCGAGCGAAGCGAGGGGCGACATCGGCGGCACCCTGCCGGGGCCGTAAGTCGCGAGGAGCGGAGCGGATTGCGACGGCGCACCGCCCCCCTCACCGCCCCTCGAACCGGTCGCGGACGAGCTGGTCCAGCAGGCGCACGCCCCAGCCGGAGGCGAGGCCCTTGCCGGACACGGTGGGGCCCAGGCCTTCGCTCCAGCCGGTGCTGGCCATGTCCAGATGGGCCCAGCGGGTTTCGGGCTCCACGAAGGTGGCGATGAACTGGGCGGCGGTGCCGGCCCCGGCCAGGCCGCTGCCCTCGATCACGTTCTTCAGGTCGGCGACATCGGATTTCACCTCCTTGGCGTAGCTGGGGTGCAGCGGCATGCGCCATACTTCCTCGCCCGCGGCCTTGCCCGCCTCCGTGACCATGGCCGCCACCTCGTCCTGGCGGGTGAACAGACCGCCGTATTCATCGCCCAGCGCCGTGCGGATGGACCCGGTGAGCGTGGCCAGATCGACGATCAATGTGGGGTTGAAGGTCTTCTGGGCGTACCAGATGGCATCGGCCAGGATAAGCCGCCCCTCCGCGTCGGTGTTCAGCACCTCCACCGTCTTGCCCGATGCGCTGGTCAGGATGTCGCCCGGGCGGATGGCGTTGCCGTCGGCCATGTTCTCCACCAGGGCGGCGACGGCGACCACATTCACCCGCGCCCCCCGCTTGGCGATGGCCAGCACGGCGCCGGTGGCGGCGGCGGCACCGGACATGTCGTATTTCATCCGCCACATGCCGTTCGGCTCCTTCAGGGAAATGCCGCCCGTGTCGAAGGTGACGCCCTTGCCGGCGAAGACCACCGGGGCGGCATTGCCCGCCCCCTGGTAGCGCACCACCAGCAGCCGGGGCGGCTTGGCCGATCCCTGGCCCACCCCCAGGATCAGGCCCATCCCCGCCTTCTCCAGGGCGGGCACGTCCATCACCTCGATCGTCACCCCCTTCACATCCTTGAAGGCGGCGCGGGTACGCTCCACGAAGGATTCGGGATAAAGGATATTGGCCGGCTCGTTCGCCAGATCGCGGGCGAAGGCCACACCCGCGGCCACAGGCGCCCAGTCGCGGGTGTAGGCGTCCCGCGCCGCCTCCGCCGCCGTGGTCTGGACCACCAGCACCGGCTCCGCGCCCGTGTCCTTCCTGCCGGTCAGATGCCGGTCGAAGCGGTAACCGCCCAGATCGGCGCCGTAGCCGACGGATGCCGCCTCCGCCCCCGCACCCGCACCCTGAAGCCCGTCCAGCAGCAGCCGGGCGGGGCCGGCCTTGCCGTCGCCCAGGTTCTGGGCCGCGCGGGCACCCAGGTCGCGCAGGTCGGCGGTGGTCACCGGGCCGTCGCCCAGGCCGATCAGGGTGATGCGGTCATAGCCGCCCAGGGCATAGAGGGAGAGCACCGCCCCCTCATCCCCCTTGTACCCGGCGGCGGCCATTGCCCGGGCCAGGGCACCGCCCGTGGCGGCATCCACCGCGGCGGCGGGACCGGCAAGGGCAGCCCCGGCCATGGGCAGGACCACATGGCCGCCGGTGGGAACCGCCCCGGCATCGAAGCGCACCTCCACCGCCGCCGCGGTCCCGGGCAGACCGGCGATCCCCGCCGCCGTCACCGCACACGCGGCCACCGCCGCCAGAAGCCCCTTGCGCATCCCGCCACCCATGTCCTGGCTCCCCGAACCGTTATTGGTATGTACCGACCGGGAGTATAGGCAAGTGCGGGGGCGAGGAAAGGGGCTTGCCCGCCGCCATGGGGCCGCTTCGGCCGACCGGCACCGGTCAGGTCGGCGGTTGGCCCGGTGGCTGGGCCGGCATGCCGTACCCCGCCCCCCGCGGAGTGGGCGGCGGGCCTTGTCCAGAGCCCGTACCCGTGAAACTTTCATGAAGTGGCCCGGGCGCGACCGTGGAGTCGGTTGACCGCCCGCCCGCGCTCTGTGATATGCCATGGTCATGAGATGCGTCGGCGGGTCCGCCTGTCCGACGTCGGCGACCCGGGCGCTGGCGCCCGCGACCGTGAAAGAGAGCATGGCTGACATCACCACCGACGCGCTTTCCTCCGCCGACCTGCGCATGGGCACGCTGGAGGTCCGCCTCGCCGAGACGGCTGCCGAGGTCAAGGCGGCCCAGGCCTTGCGTTACAAGGTCTTCTACGAGGAGATGACAGCCTGCCCTACGGCGGACATGGCGGCCGTCCGGCGGGATTTCGACCTGTATGACGAGGTCTGCGACCATCTGCTGGTGATCGACCATGCCCTGGGCCACGGGGCGGCCGGGGTGGTGGGCACCTACCGCCTGATACGGCGTCACGCCGCCGCCCAGGCCGGATCCTTCTATTCCTCCGACGAGTATGACATCGCCCGGATCGAGGAATACGCGGGTGAAGTTCTGGAACTCGGCCGGTCCTGCGTGGATGCGGCCTACCGCTCCCGCCAGGCGATGCAGCTGCTGTGGCGCGGCATCGCCGCCTATGCCTTCCAGTACGACATCCAGCTGATGTTCGGCTGCGCCAGCCTGCCCGGGACCGACCCGGCGAAGCTGGCCCTGCCCCTGTCCTACCTGTACTACCACCACCTGGCGCCGCCGGCCCTGCGCCCGGTGGCCCTGCCGCACCGCTATGTGGACATGCGCATGCTGGACCAGCATGACGTGGATGCCCGCCGGGCCGTGGCGGAACTGCCGCCCCTGATCAAGGGCTATCTGCGCCTGGGCGGCTTCATCGGTGACGGGGCGGTGGTGGACCACCAGTTCAACACCACCGACGTGGCGATCGTGGTCAAATCCGACCTGATCACCGAGAAATACATGCGTCATTATGAGCGGCGCACCACCCAGGTCCTGCTGTAAGCGCGGGACCGGGGCCGGGGTCTTAGGGAAGCGGCAGCACCATGGGCACGGGTTCCAGGGACATGGCATTCGAGACCATCCGATCACGCGATCGGAAGTCGGCGGATCCGGGGTCCAGCCTGCTCGGCGCCTGCCGCCTATCGGTCTATCTTCTGTTCACGGTGCTGTGCATGCCGGTGCAGTACGCGCTGGTGCGGTTGGGTGCCCCGCTGCGCCGCCGCTTCCCCCGCTGGTACCATGCGATCTGCTGCCGTCTGATGGGGCTGGATGTGGTGGTGCTGGGCCGGCCCTCGGCCTTGCATCCCACGCTTTTCGTCTCCAACCATTCCTCCTACCTGGATATCCCGGTCCTGGGGTCGGTCCTGCCCGTCTCCTTCGTCGCCAAGGCGGAGGTGGAGCGCTGGCCCTTCTTCTCCTGGCTGGCGAAGCTGCAGCAGACGGTCTTCATCGACCGCACCGCCAAGCGGGAGGCCCAGCGCCAGGCCGACAGCATGGTCGGCCGGCTGCAGGCGGGGGACAACCTGATCCTGTTCCCGGAAGGCACCAGCAGCGACGGCAACCGCACCCTGCCCTTCAAGACGGCGCTGTTCGCCGTCGCCTCCACCCGGGTGGGGGACGGGCCGCTGACCGTGCAGCCGGTTTCCGTCACCGCCACCCATCTGGACGGCATGCCCCTGGGCCACGGACTGCGGGCGCTGTATGCCTGGTACGGGGACATGGAGCTGCCGCCGCACCTGTGGCGGATGATCCGGGCCGGGCGGCTGCGGGTTGTGGTGGAATTCCATGCGGCGGTGACGCTGGACCAGTTCAGCAGCCGCAAGGCCCTGGCCGATCACTGCTGGCGCCAGGTGGCCCAGGGTGTGGACCGGGCCGTCACCGGCCGAACCCCGCGCCCTGCCATGGCCGGGGCCGACAGCACGGCCCGGCCGGATTCCGCCCTGCCCGGGGATCCCGGCGCCATGGCCGCCGCGGGCTGACCCGGGGCTTTTTCCCGCCGAATCCCCCCGCCGAATCCCCCCGCCAAATTTCGCCCTCGGATGCCCGTCAGGTCCCCGTCCGCTGGCGGTCCGCCGCCGTGGCCAGGGAAGACACCGTTGCCAGGGCCGGGGCCAGGCGCAGCCGGTCCGGCGGCAGCCAGACCCGCGCCGTCGTTCCCGCCCCGGGCACACTGTCCAGCTCCAGACCACCGCCATGCAGGTTGATCAGGGCCTGGACCAAGGGCAGGCCCAGGCCGACCCCGCCGGTGGACCGGGCCAGCGATCCCTCGATCTGGCGGAAGGGTTCCAGGGCCTTCGGGATATCCTCCGCCCGCATGCCGATGCCGGTATCGCGGATGCGCAGTTCCAGGCGGCCATCGGCGGCTATCCCCGCCCCGGCCGTGACCGTGCCGCCGGCCGGGGTGAACTTCACCGCGTTGCTCAGCAGGTTGGACAGGATCTGCTTCAGCGCGATCTCATCCGCCCAGACCGGGGGCAGCCCGTCGGGCAGGTCGGTCGCCAGCTCCACCCCGCCCTTCAGCGCCCGTTCCCGCACCAGGCGCAGGCTGGCGCGGACCAGGCGGGGCACATCCACCGTCCGCTCGGTCAGTTCCTTGCGCCCGGCCTCGATCTTGGACAGGTCCAGGATGTCGTTGATCAGGTCAAGCAGCATCCGGCCGCCCTCATGGATGTCGCGGGCATAGTCGGCATAGGCGGCATTGCCGATGGGGCCCAGGGACTGTTCCCCGATGATCTCCGAGAAACCGATGATGGCGTTCAGGGGCGTGCGCAGCTCATGGCTCATATTGGCCAGGAACTCGGTCTTGGCGCGGTTGGCGACGTCGGCCTGCTTCTTCGCCTGGCGCTGCGCCTCCTCCGCGGCGTGGCGGGCGGTGATGTCCTGGGCCGTGCCCTGCAAGGCGATCAGGTTACCCGATCCGTCGCGCACCGCCCGGGCAGCCAGGGACAGCCAGATGGTACTGCCGTCGCGGCGCCGCACCTCCGCCTCGAAATCCTGGACCGTTCCGTTCACCTCCACCAAGCGGATGAAGGCGGCGCGCCGGGCCGGATCCACATAAAGCTGCCGGCCGATATCCTCCACCGCCGCCGTCAGCTCGGCCTCCGCACCGAAGCCCAGCATCCGCACCAGGGACGGGTTGGCGGACAGGAAGTGGCCCCGCGGCGCGGTGGTGAAGATGCCCTCTATCGCGTTCTCATAGATGTCGCGGTAGCGCTGCTCGCTCTCCCGCATCACCACGGCGAAGGTCTCCCGCTCCGCCACCCGGCGGCGCAGTTCGCCGTTGGTCGCCTCCAGCCGCTCCGCCAACTCCGTCGTGCGCCGGGCGCGGCGCTGCACGGTCTGGGCATGGGCGGCGGTCAGCAGGGTCAGGGCCAGGCCGAAGCACAGGACGGACAGCGCCTCCATACGCACCCCGCCGGGCAGGGCGGCCGCCGTCGGCACCACCTGAAGCAGGAAGGACCTGCCCCCGGCGGACAGGACATGGGACAGGACAGGCCCGCCCACCCCATCACTGGCCACCCCATCGCTGGCCACCCCATCACTGGCCGCCGCATCCCTGGCCGCCGCATCCCTGGCCCTGGCCGCAGGAGTCCCGGCCGGTTCCCGCGGCGCGGTGGGCAGCAGCCGGACCGACCGCCACAACCCGGACCCGTCATCGGCCGCGGCCAGGATCGGGGCCACATCCACCGCCAGCCACAACCGGCCGCCGCCCGGGGCGGGCACGGACAGAAGGGGGACCGGCTCCCCCACCCCCGGCGCTTCCCCTGCCCCCAGCGTTTCCCCTGCCCCCGGGGCTTCCGGCATGTCACCGGCCAGGGGGCGCCGGGGTCCGGCCGCATCGCCCAGGGCGACAGCCAGGGCCCCTGTCAGGGGCAGCACGGCCTGGTCGATGAAGGTGGGAAGGCCCGGGGGCAGCGCCCCGGGCACGGACCCGGCCGGATGGGCCGGAACCGTGTCCAGATAGGCGGCAGTGGCGGACAGGGCGCTTTCCAGGGCGCGCAGCCGCTGGTCCACCCCGGCGACCGTCTGCTCCATGCTTGTGGCCAGGCGGGCCGCATCCAGGTTGGTCGCCGCCCGCTGTACCACCGCACCCAGGGCCAGCGAACAAACGATCCCCACCGCCCCGACCATAAGGGCGGCATACGGCGCACCCGGCCGGGCCGCGCGGTCATGGTTCCGGGGGGCGGCCCGGTCAGGGACGCGGTGATCCGCGGTGCCGTCCGCCGGGCCGTCTACCCCGCTGGCCCCCCCATTGGCCCCCCCGTTGGCCCCCCCGTTGACCGCCAAACCGTCTGCCAGAGTGTCCATCATGGTCATCGTCGGAGTGAAACCGGTCGGATATGAACAGGATTTTAACGGCCGATCAAGCAAAGGGCGTTTCGGTGCGCTGTTCGGCGACTGGACCCGGCACCAATGTCTGCTACATGACTGCTACGTTCTTGCCGGTCCGTCCTGTCCACCACCCGATGACATCGCCCATGCCCGACCGACCCGACCGGCCCGCCGCCGGAAACCGCCTTGCCATCATCGGTGCCGGCCTTGCCGGCCTAGCCTGTGCAGAGGTGCTGGCCGCCGCCGGGGTCGCCCCGGTGGTGTTCGACAAGGGGCGGGGCCCGGGCGGACGCCTGTCCACCCGCCGTTTGGACCTGGACAGCGGGGCCAGCCTGCGTTTCGACCATGGCGGCCAGTACCTGACGGTGCGCAGCCCCGCCTTCCGCGCCCGGGTGCGGCGATGGCTGGAAGACGGCGTCGTCGCCCGGTGGCAGGGGCGGATGGTCCGCCTGCATGCCGACGGAAGGGTGGAGGAAAGCCCCGGCGAACGCTTTGTCGGTACGCCCGGCATGAACTCCCTGATCAAGGACATGGCCGACGGCCTGCCCGATCCCGTGCGCTGGGGCGTGCGCGTCGGCCCGCCCGTGCGGGAGGGCACGGCCTGGCGCCTGACCGCGGCGGAAACGGGGGAGGATCTGGGTCGGTTCGATCGCGTGGTGATCGCCGCCCCCGCCCCCCAGGCGGTGGACCTGCTGGCCCCGACCCCCGCCTTGGCGGCGGCGGCGGGCAAGGCCGTGCTAGCCCCCTGCTGGGCGGTGATGGCGGCCTTCGACCGGCCCCTGACGACCGGTGGTGACACGGGCGGCTGGGATGCGGCCTTCATCGTCGGGGAAGGCGGGCAGGCCGGGGGGACGGAGGCGCGGCCCCTGACCTGGATCGCCCGGGACGGGTCCAAGCCCGGCCGTACCGGGACCCTGGATACCTGGGTCCTGCATGGCGGCTGGGGCTGGTCCGCCCGCCATCTGGAGGAAGGGGCCGATGCGGTGCGCGACCGGCTTCTGGCCGCCTTCCGGGAGGTGACGGGGCTGGAGGTGCAGCCCATCTGGGCGGCGGCCCACCGCTGGCGCTACGCCTTGCCGACCCTGCCGCTGAACCGGGGCGCCTTATGGGACAGGGCGCTGGGCATCGGCGCCTGCGGTGACTGGTGCCTGGAAGGGCGGGGGGAGGGCGCCTATCTCTCCGGCCTCGCCTTGGGCGAACATCTGCGGACGGAGCTGGGGCTGGGCGGTGCCGTCGCGGACGTGCCGGGCGCGGGGGGCGATCGATGAGGGACCCCGCCGCCAGCGATCCGGAGGATTACGTCAAAAGCCCCTGCATCCGAGTCTGCCGGATCGAGCCGGACAGCCAGCTGTGCGAAGGCTGCCTGCGCAGCCTGGATGAGATCGCGCGCTGGGGCTCCATGCCCGCGGAGGAAAAGCGCGCCGTCCTCTCCGCCCTGCCCGCCCGCCACCTGCCCCGCCGCCGATTCGCCTGGCCGGGCAGCGGGACGGGCCGGGGTTGAGGGGCCGGGGTTGAGGGGCCGGGGCTGAGCGGTTGGGGCTGACGGGTTGCGGGATAGGCCGCGCGTTCGGAGCCGCGGCGCCATCATCGGAATGTCCCTTGACGGCAAAGGGTCCATTGCCGACCCTGCCGCCGCCCCGGCCGTGTGGTGCGACAGGGCGGTCGGGCAGGATCAAACGGCAGGGGAGCCGGGCATGGACCGCGTCACCGTTCCGCATTCGCTGATCGAACTGGCCGATTACTGCATGTCGGTCACCCGCGACATCCTGCGCGGACGCGACGCGCCGCTGGCGGGCGGCCCCAATACCGACGCGGTGGAAGCGTTGCTGGCCATCACCGCTGCCATCGACAACGACCGCATCCCCGAACCCACCGGCTGGCCGGAGCTGCGGTCCCGGATCCTGGATATGTACGCCAATCTCCAGCAAGGCCACCGCGACATCGGCGCGTGACCGGGGGAGTCGGCGTGTCGCATTGCGGCCTTACGGCCTTCACGCGACCTACGATCCCGCACCGCCCCGTAGGTCGCTGCGAGCGAAGCGAGGGGCGAAAATCACAGGCCCGATCCGCGAAGGCTTGTCACCCCTCGGGCTGCGCCCTCGCAGTGACCTACGCAGCCATCCCGTCCCGGGCGGCGGTGCCGGTCGCTGTGCCGGCGGCGGCGGCGGGGAGCCAGCCGCCCAGTTCCCGCACCACCACATCGGTCAGGAAGCGGATGTGGTCGGCCTCCGCGTTCAAGCAGGGGATGTAGGTGAAGCGCTCCCCCCCCGCCGCCATGAAGGCGTCGCGGATCTCCCCCTGCACCTCCTCCAGCGTTTCCACGCAATCGGCGGCGAAGCCGGGGGCGATGACGGCCAGGTTCTTGACACCGCCCTTGGCCAGTTCCGCCACCGTCTTGTCGGTATAGGGCTTCAGCCATTCGGCCTTGCCGAAGCGGGATTGGAAGCTGTGGCGCAGCTTCGTTTCCGGCATGCCCAGGGCTTCGCGCAGCAGCCGGGCCGTCTTCACGCAATAGCAGTGATAGGGGTCGCCCCGGTCCAGATACATCTTCGGCAGGCCGTGGAAACTGGCCAGAACCATGTCCGGCTGCCAATCCAGCCCGTCCACGTGCCGCTTCACCGACCGGGCCAATGCCTCGATATAGGCCGGATCGTCGTGATAGCCCGGGACCGTGCGCACGGCCGGCTGCCAGCGCATCTTCATCAACTGGCGGAAGGCCTGGTCGTTGGCGGTGGCGGTGGTGGTGGCGGAGTATTGGGGATAGAGCGGGAACAGCAGGATGCGCTCACAGCCCTGATCCTTCAGGTGCTGGATGGCCGGGCCGATGGCCGGTTGGCCGTAGCGCATGGCCCAGTCCACGACCACATCGGCGCCGTACCGGTCCGCCATGGCGGCGGCAACGCCCTGGGCCTGGGCCCGGGTGATGGTCTTCAGCGGGCTTTCATCCTGTTCCCGGTTCCAGATGGTCTGATAGGCGTGGCCGGATTTGGACGGGCGGAAGGTCAGGATGATGCCGTTCAGGATCGGCCACCACACGGCCTTCGGTACCTCGATCACCCGGGGATCGGACAGGAATTCCTTCAGGTACCGGCGCATGGACCAGTAATCCGTCCCCTCCGGCGTGCCCAGATTGATCAGCAGCACCCCCACCCGGGGCGTCTTTACCCGCGGGTGACCGGCGGGCGTCTGGACGGCATGGGGGGCGGTGTGTGCGGTCATCGGCGGAACCTGTCGGTCGGAGGAAGGTGACGGGACCAGAGATAGGGCGTTCCGCCCCCGGAACCAGGGCCCCCGTCCTATCCGCCTGATTTCACCGGGTTTGTCGCCTCCGCGTCCGCCGACTCTAGCGCCGCGCGGCCGCGGCCAGGGCGCGACGGTTGCGGTGGGCGCGCATTAGCAGGCCGGGTGGCACCTCCCCGTACAGCAGGATCCGCCCGTCCCGGTGGATCCGGATCCCGTGGCTTTCCAGTTCCCGCATCAGGTCGATCAAGGCCCGGCGCATCGCTTCCTCCTGTCCCGGAT
>JBJOKR010000101.1:0-16350 GCA_046045995.1 Pseudomonadota bacterium
CTGTCTCCTGCGGCGCGTCACGCCACCCCTCACGCCACCCCTCACGCCACCCCTCACGCCACCCCTCACGCCACCCCTCACGCCACTGCCAGGGCCCCGGGGGTCCGGGCCTGCCCGCCCAGGGCGGCGACCCGTTCATAGGCCTGGATGGCCTTGCGGTTGGCCACCTCCACCGCCCGCTCCGCCCGGGCGAAGCCGGGAAGGGCGGCACTGTCCTGGTTGCGGGATTCGGTCTCTACCTTTGCCTTTTCCCGGTCCAGGTCGCGCCGGGCCGCCTCCGCCTCCCGCTCGGCATCTTCCTGGGCCCGCAGCTCACCCTGGGCCTCCAGGCGCTGGCGGTCGGCCAGGGCGGCGACCTTGCGGTCCTGGGGGGAAGGTTCGGCCGGGGCCAGGGCCGCCCGCTTCACCACCTCCATCTTGGTGATGGTGGCCTGGGGGTTCCGCTCCGGCGAGGTGTCGATCTGCACCTCCCCGCCGACGGCATAGCGCTTGCCGTCGGGCCCCTGCTGGTAATCATAGGTGGGGGCGCTGGCATAGGGGCCGCCCGCGGCCTGGTGCGCCTGCTCATGCGTCCGGACTTCCTGGTCCCGACGCTTCAGCTCCGACACCTGCTTGCGCTCGGCCTCTGTCAGGCCGTCCACCCCGCGCGCAGCCCCACCGCTGCCGCCACCATTCGCGGCTGCCCCACCGGCTGCCCCATTTGCGGCTGCCCCACCACCGGCAGCGGGCGGGCGCACGGATGCGGATCCGGACGGAACCCCCGTCCGAAGCGATCCCGGATACCCAGCCCCATTGCCCGTGATGCCCGTCAGCATGGACAGATCCATCGGTCGATGGTCCCCTACGGTAGTCCGTCCGCCGCCGCCGGTAAAGTGACCGAAGGATGGGAATCAGGGCGATCACATGACGACCGGCCGCTCCGGTGATGCCTTCCTTTCACCGCCCGTGGAGGATGGGTGACGGGGGTCGGACATGCCACCGCCCGGCCCCTGGGAAGGGACCGGGCGGTGGGGGATCTGGGCGTTTCCTTGATCCGGCGGGCGGGTGCCCAGGATCGTTCCGGTAGCGGGCCGATCGGCGCCGGCCCGTGATTGCCGGCCCGTGATTGTCGGGCCGGTCAGTTCCGGCTCTTGTCCACCAGCTTGTTGGCGCCGATCCAGGGCATCATGGCGCGCAGCTTCTCACCCACCTGCTCGATCGGGTGCTCTGCCTGGCGACGGCGCGTGGCCTTGAAGCTGGGCTGGCCGGCCTTGTTCTCCAGCATCCAGTCGCGGACGAAGCGGCCGGACTGGATATCCTCCAGCACGCGCTTCATCTCCGCCTTGGTCTCCGCCGTCACCATCCGCGGGCCGGTGACATAGTCGCCGTATTCCGCGGTGTTGGAGATGGAGTAGCGCATGTTGGCGACGCCGCCTTCATACATCAGGTCGACGATCAGCTTGACCTCATGCAGGCACTCGAAATAGGCCATTTCGGGTGCGTAACCAGCCTCCACCAGCGTCTCGAACCCGGCCTGGATCAGGTGGGTCAGGCCGCCGCAGAGCACCGCCTGCTCGCCGAACAGGTCGGTTTCGCACTCTTCCTTGAAGCTGGTCTCGATGATGCCGGACCGGCCGCCGCCGATGGCCGAGGCATAGGACAGCGCCACGTCCAGCGCGTTGCCCGATGCGTTCTGATGTACAGCCACCAGGCAGGGCACGCCGCCGCCCTTCATGTATTCCCCGCGCACCGTGTGGCCGGGCCCCTTGGGCGCGACCATGAACACGTCCAGGTCCGGGCGCGGCTCGATCAGGCGGAAATGGATGTTCAGCCCATGGCCGAAGGCGATGGCGGCACCGGAGCGCAGGTTCGGCCCGATCTCATCCCGGTACAGGTCGGCCTGCAGCTCATCCGGCGTCAGGATCATGGTGACATCGGCCCAGCTTGCGGCTTCCGCCGGGGTCGTGACGGTCAGCCCGGCCTTCTGCGCCTTGGCGGCGGAGGGCGAGCCGGGGCGCAGGGCAACCCGCACCTCGGCCACGCCGCTGTCCTTCAGGTTAAGGGCATGGGCATGCCCCTGGCTGCCATAGCCGACGATGGCGACCTTCTTGCCCTTGATCAGGTTCACGTCGGCGTCGCGATCGTAATAGACGCGCATGGTATCGGCCTTTCTTCTCATCTCTCAGGTGACCGGCGGAAGAAGCCGGTCCACCAGCTCCGCATTGGTCGGGTTGAACGGGTTGACGAAAGTGACGCCGCCCAAGGTGCGGCCGTCCTGGAAGTCTTCAGAAAGAACGTGAGTGACGCCCACCTGCCGTGCGGTTGCCCAGATCATAGCATTCCAGAACTGGATGCCGTGTTCGCGGTTCGCATCAATCGCGGCGAAGATGGTCGACGGCATTGGTGTCGTAATCGGGAATACGGCGTGCAGTCTTGCGATCGCTTGGCGGACACGGTCGGGTGATTCCTTCTGCTTGCGTGTCGCAACCTGATAGAATTCACCCAATGCCTGTAAGGTCAGGACCAGGCTGGACGGCAGGGCCATCGCCCGCAATACAAGATCTCGCGCAATGTCGCGCTGTCCGTACGAATCCTTGTTGTACGCATAGATCAGGATATTGCTGTCGAAGGTGATCACCATCGTCTGTGCGCGTCCTCACGCATGTACCAAAAGCCTCCGCCCAGGGTCATGCCGTCGTCCAGATCCCGGCGAAGCTCAGCCATCGCCGCCTCCCGCTCAGGTGTGCCGGGCTCGGTCGTCGCGGCCTGAATGGTCCCGGTGACGGCACCGTTCCGGATCACGAACAGGTTCCCGTAATGGCCGGCCAGGGAGAACAGATCCGCCTCCAGGCTCTGGCTCAGGACTTTGCGATTGTCATCCATGGTCCCGACCTCGTCACATTGCCACGAGAGGGCAAAGTCTATCCCTGTGCAGACGGGGGAACAATCGGGCAAGTCGCCCTCACAGCCCGCCCGTCCCGCGGCTGATGGCGACGGCGCCGGTGCGGCTGATATCAACCAGGCCCAATTGGCCCATCAGGTCGACGAAGCGGGTCAGGTCGTCCGCCGTGCCTGTGATCTCAAAGACGAAGCTGGTGATGGTGGCGTCCACCACCCGGGCCTTGAAGATATCGGCGATGCGCAGCGCCTCCACCCGGCGCTCGCCCGTGCCGGCCACCTTGACCAGGGCCATCTCCCGCTCGATGAACGGGCCCTCCATGGTCAGGTCCTTGACCTTGTGGACAGGGACGAGGCGGTCCAGCTGGGCCTTGATCTGTTCGATGATCATCGGCGTGCCGGAGGTGACGATGGTGATGCGGGAAAGCTGCTTCTCCGCATCCACCTCCGCCACGGTCAGGCTTTCGATGTTGTAGCCGCGGCCGGAGAACAGGCCGATGACACGGGCCAGCACACCCGGCTCGTTGTCCACGAGCACGGAAATGGTATGGCGCTGGATGGGAAGCTGGGGAGGCATTCAGTCACCGAAGGGCAAGAATTGAGTCGATTTTCGCGTCGAGACGAGAGCTTCTTACACGCACAGCTTTGAAAAGCGCGCGCAGTCCGGGCAAGTCACGAAACTCGGCATCAGCAAATCCGTGTTCACCGATAAGTTCCAATACAAGGTATGGGTAGCGATACACCTTGGGGCGCGCCAGCGAGATCTCATCTCCGTCGTCTGTAAATATCGTCGACGTCCAGCGTTCGTCCGCCATCTCATATATACGGATGTCGACACCTTCGATGTTCGAGCAGAAGACAGGTGAATTCAGAACGCCGCCGTCGCCACCCCCGTGCGGAAGCTCACCAATCACCCACGCAAGGCGCCCCTCGATGGTCAACCGCGTGAGTTTTGCGACCAGTTCGATCACCTTCTCATCACTAAGCATCGTCCACCCCTACGGCGCGATCAGCCTGGGAAATCTCCAGGACGGCCTGGAGAGCCAACAACTTACCATAAACCGCCCAGCCTTGATCTGCTGTTTCAAGCGAGACAGGGGTTTCACACGCTGTCCGCAGCCAGCTAATTATATGTGACGATTGCTCGGGAAGTTCACGCTTCCGGTACTGCAGAACGGCAAGCAGACTCTCCAGTTCGGCCCGAACCTCCAGCTTGCGTTCGACATAGTTCGGAAGTGAGTCCACGGTCAGCTTCGCAACCGCTTTCACCTTGGACACCAGCTTCGGGGCACCAGCATTGAAGGCTACACGACGCTTGGCAGCTCGAAGGACAAGGGCCGCATAGACCGATGCCGGCAGTGCGACGATGGATGCAGCACTACCAATCACCCCTATCCATCCAATCCAGTCGGCTGGCCATGTCATCGCAAAAAAGTTCCCAACCACCATCCCGCCTTATACCAGCACCATCCCCTCCTCCGGGGTTGCCTGGTCCACGCCGTCGGCGGGGCCCAGCAGCATTTCATTGTGGGCCTTGCCCCCGGGGATCATGGGGAAGCAGTTTTCCTTCGGATCGACGCGCATATCGACGATGACCGGCCGGTCGACGGCGATCATCTCCCGGATCACGTCATCCACCTCCCCCACCTTGGTGGCGCGCAGGCCCACCGCGCCGAAGGCGTCGGCCAGCTTCACGAAGTCCGGCAGCGCCTCCGAGTACGAGTTGGAGTAACGGCCGCCGTGCAGCAGCTCCTGCCACTGGCGCACCATGCCCATCCATTCATTGTTCAGGATGAACACCTTGACGGGCAGGCGGTACTGCATCGCCGTGCTCATCTCCTGGATGTTCATCTGGATGCTGGCTTCGCCGGCGATGTCGATGCACAGCGCCTTGGGATTGGCGATCTGCGCCCCGATGGCGGCGGGCAGGCCGTAACCCATGGTGCCCAGCCCGCCGGAGGTGAGCCAGCGGTTCGGCTTGTCGAAGGGCATGAACTGGGCCGCCCACATCTGGTGCTGGCCTACTTCCGTGCTGATGAACACGTCGTCCCGGCCCTTGATGGCGGCGCGCAGACGCTCCAGGGCGTATTGCGGCTTGATGACCTGTTCGGATTTCTCATAGCGCAGGCAATCGCGCGCCCGCCAGAACTCGATCTGCTTCCACCAAGCGGCGAGTGCCGCCTGATCGGCGCGCTTGGCCCTTGCCTTCCACAGGCGGATCATGTCCTCCAGCACATGGGCGGCATCGCCCACGATCGGCACGTCCACCGCCACATTCTTGTTGATGGAGGACGGGTCGATATCGACATGGATCTTCTTGGAGCCGGGGGAGAATTCCGACAGCTTGCCCGTCACCCGGTCATCGAACCGGGCGCCGATATTGATCATCACGTCGCACCCATGCATGGCGAGATTCGCCTCATAGGTGCCGTGCATGCCCAGCATCCCCAGCCACTGCGGATCGCTGGCCGGATAGGCGCCCAGGCCCATCAGGGTGGTGGTGCAGGGATAGCCCGTCATCCGCACGAACTGGGTCAGCAGGCGCGACGCGATGGAGCCGGAATTGATGACGCCGCCACCCACATAGAAGATCGGGCGCTTGGCATTGGCGATCAGTTCCACCGCCTCCTCCACCTTGGCCAGGTCGGGCTTGACCTGGGGGCGGTAGGATTTGGGCTGGCTTTCGCCCGGGGTGCGGTAGGTACCCTCCGCGAACTGCACATCCTTGGGGATGTCGATCACCACCGGGCCGGGGCGCCCGTTCTTCGCCACATAGAACCCCTCATGCAGGGTGCGGGCGAGCTGGTTCACATCCTTGACCAGGTAATTGTGCTTGGTCGCCGGGCGGGTGATGCCTGTGGTGTCGCATTCCTGGAAGGCGTCGTTGCCGATCAGGTGGGTGGGCACCTGCCCCGTCAGGCAGACGATGGGGATGCTGTCCATCAGCGCATCGACCAGGCCTGTCACGGCATTGGTGGCCCCGGGCCCGCTGGTGACCAGCACCACACCCACCTTGCCACTGGACCGGGCATAGCCTTCGGCCGCGTGCACGGCCGCCTGCTCGTGGCGGACCAGGATGTGATGGATTTCGTTCTGCTTGAAGATGGCGTCATAGATCGGCAGGACCGCCCCGCCGGGATAGCCGAATACCGTATCCACCCCCTGGTCCCGCAGCGCCTTGATGACGATCTCCGCCCCGGACATGCGGTTCTGGGCGGGGGTGGCGGTCTTGGCGGCGGCGGCCGGGGTCGGGGCGGTGGCGGTACTCATGGGCGGACACTCATCCAGGGGGACAGGGCGGTTCAGGGTCGGCGAAGCCCCCATCTCGCAGCCGCGAGAGGAGGCGATGGGCGGGAACCTAGATGGATAAGTTCCAAAGGTCAACCCGATTTGGAAATCTTCTTGTCGATTTGCACTGTCATACTATCGCAAAATTTCATGGTAGCTATGCGATCCGACAAAACGGCCGGGTCGATCCGTGGCGCCGCGGCAAGCTGGTTGCGGAACCAGGTGAGCTGGCGCTTGGCATAGTTCCGGGTTGCCTGCTGCGCCCGGGCCACCGCCGCCTCCCGGTCGATCTCCCCGCGCAGATGGGCCAGAAGCTCCGGCACGCCCAGCGCCTTCATGGCCGGAAGGTCGGGGTTCAGGCCCCGGGCGGCCAGGGCCGCCACCTCCCCCAGGGCGCCTTCATCCAGCATGGTCAGGAACCGGGCATCGCAGCGTGCGTACAGGCGGTCGCGCGGCGGCTCCACCACCCAGGGCAGGAATTCCAGATCCGCCGGGGCGTCGTGCCGCCCCTGCCGCTGCCAATCGGTGATGCCCCGGCCGGTGGCGGTCACCACCTCCCACGCGCGCACCACGCGGGTGGTGTCACCGGGGTTCAGGCGGGCGGCTGTTTCGGGGTCCAGCCCGGCCAGATCGGCATACAGGGCGGGGGTGCCCATCCGCACCTGCCGGTCCAGGGCGTCGGCCCGGATGGCGGCCGGAATCTCCGGCATCTCCACGATCCCGTGCATGAGCGTGCGGAGATACAGCCCCGTCCCGCCCACGACGATGGGCAACCGCCCCTCGCCATGGCTGCGCCGGATCTCCGCCAGGGCCAGGTCGCGCCAGCGGGCGGCGTTCATGCGCTCGGACAGGGGCGCGATGCCGTACAGCCGGTGGGGCGCCAGCACCTCCTCCGCCGCGGACGGGCGGGCGGTGACGACACGCAGGTCCGCATAGACCTGCATGCTGTCGGCATTGATGACCGTGCCCGCCGCCACTTCCGCCAAAGCCAGGGCCAGGGCGGATTTGCCGGATGCGGTGGGCCCGCCGATGACCACCACCGGGATCGGGGCCGGGATCGGGGCCGGGATCGGGGCCGGAATCGGGGCCGGAATCGGGGGCGGGCTCTGCGTCTTCATGTCGCCTGCGGCATCGGATATGTCATGATGGATGGTCCCTTCCCCGCAGGCTTTAAGCGGCGGGACGGGGCCCTGGCAAGGGTCGCCCCGGTTTCGCCCCGATTAGGACGCGGGGCCGTCGCCGGACGGACCCGGGAAGGTCGCCGGGAGGGGGCAGCATGGAACCCGTCCGACCGCACCGGGGTGACCCGGGGGCCGGTCCGTGGAGTGGGAATGGTGGGGGGAATGCGGGATCTCAGGATCGATGTCGCCCGGGGGTTGGCCCTGGTGGCCATCTTCATCAACCATGTGCCCAGCGCCGCCACGTCGATCACCTGGCGGCATTACGGATTCTCCGACGCTTCCGACCTGTTCGTCTTCCTGGCCGGGTATGGTGCGGCCATCGCCTGGTCGGATCATTTCCAGCGCAACCCGGTGGAAGGGATGTGGCAGGCCGCCACCCGGGCCCTGCACCTGTACAAGGTGCATCTGTGCATGGTGCTGGCCCTGGCCGGGATCGCCGTGGCGGGGGGCTGGCTGGGCGACCGGCCGGACCTGCCCTCCTGGATCGGGCTGGCCTTCCTGACCGGCGCCCCAGTGGAGGGGTGGTGGCGGGTGATGGTACTGACCTACCTGCCCAATTTCGCCGATATCCTGCCGCTGTACATCGTCTTCATCGGCAGCCTTGGCCTGCTCGGTCCAGCGCTCGTCCGCTGGCCGGCGGCGGCGCTGGCCCTGTCCCTGACCATCTGGTGGCTGGCGGGGCGACAGGGCTGGGCCCCGACCGGGTCGCCCGACGGCGGCACCTGGTTCCTTAATCCGCTCACCTGGCAGGTGCTGTTCGTCACCGGCTTCCTGCTGGGGCGGCGGGCGCGGCTTGGCCTGTCCCTGCCCCGGCACCCGCTGCTGACGGCGGCGGCGGTGGCCTATCTCCTCTATGCCATCCTGTGCATCGCGCCCTGGCACCGATTCGGCCTGTTCCCCGATGTGGCGGGGCTGGACCCAGCCTGGGTCGTCCCCCATGGCAAGCATGAGCAGGAGATCGGCCGCCTGCTGCATTTCGCCGCCATCGCCTATCTGGGGGCGGTGCTGGTGGCCCCGCGGGCACCATGGCTGGCGGGGGCGGTGGGCCGGTCGCTGGCCCTGCTGGGGCGGAACAGCCTGCCAGTCTATGTCACCGGCGTGCTGCTGTGCGTGCCCATGACCTATCTGATCTTCCTGACGCCCACGACCTGGACGACGGAACTGGTGCTGACCCTGTCCGGCGTGCCGGTGCTGTTCGCCATCGCGCTGGCGGCCGACCAGGACAAGGCCGATCGCCGCGCGGGTGCAGTGGCCACCCCCAAGGCATCCCCCGCCCCCGCCACCATCCACGCCCCCGGCCCGGCCCTTTCGGCGATGGACATGAGGGGGGGACCGGCGACATAAAGCGCGGGCGTTCCGTCCCCCGTCTTGAGGCCGCCCCCGCCATGTCCATCACCGCCCCCGCCGCCGGGTCCCTGCCCCATGTCCTGACCCTGGTGGCCGATCCGGCCGTGGCCGGGCTGACGGAGGCCCAGGCGAAGACGGCGCGGGCCGCCCTGGCCGATCTGGGGGCCGCGACCGCGCCGGCGGACTGGTTGTCCCCCGGGGCCGCCTGCGACATCGGCTTCGACCGGCTGGACACGGACCAGGCCCAGGCCGCCGCGGCCCAGGCCCTGGCCGGTGTGCCGGTGGATATCGTGGCCCAGGCGGTGGCCGGGCGGCGCAGATCGGTCCTGGTGGCCGACATGGAATCCACCATCATCCGGCAGGAGATGCTGGATGAACTGGGGGAGCTGGTCGGTGCCCGCGACCGCATCGCCGGGATCACGGCCCGCGCCATGAACGGGGAGCTGGATTTCAAGGCCGCCCTGCGGGAGCGGGTGGGCCTGCTGGCCGGGCTGCCGGCGACCGTCCTGACGGAGATGATCGGGCGCATCACCCTGATGCCCGGGGCGGAAAGCCTGATCGCCACCCTGGTCCGCCACGGGGTGCGCTGTGCCCTGGTCTCCGGCGGGTTCAAGACCTTCACCGCCCATGTGCGGGACCGGCTGGGCTTCCATGAGGATCAGGCGAACGACCTGGAGGTGGCGGAGGGCCGCCTGACCGGCCGGCCGGTGGAACCGATCCTGGACAAGGACGCCAAGCTCCAGGCCCTGATCCGCATCGCCGCCACCCATCAGGTCCCCCTGACCGACACCATCACCGTGGGCGACGGGGCGAACGACCTGCCCATGCTGCAGGCCGCGGGCCTGGGTGTCGCCTATCATGCCAAGCGCGCCGTGGCCGCCCAGGTGCGGGCCCGGATCGACCATGGGGACCTGACGGCGCTGCTCTACCTCCAGGGCTACCGCGAGGATGAGATCGTGCGCCCGGCCTGACGGGGCGGCTGTCCATCATGATGGAGCTTCTGCCGTCCGCCGCCACGATCGCGGGGCTTCTGCTGGTCGGGGCGGTCGCCGGGGTGATCCGGGGGCTGACCGGATTCGGCGCCGCCCTGGTCATGGCCCCCGCCCTGACCCTGCTGACCGACCCGGTCCGGGCGGTGGTGGTGACCATGGTCGCCATCTGCGCCACCAACCTGCCCCTGGCGCTGGGCGCCCGGCGGGAGGCGGCCTATCCCACCGTCGGCTGGTTCCTGGCCGGCTGCCTGCCCGGCTTGCCCCTGGGCGTATGGCTGTTGACCGCCCTGCCGCGGGAGCAGTTGGAATGGGCCATCGGCCTGTCGGTGATCGCGGCGGCGCTGCTGTTGTCCCGCCCATCCTTCCGCATCGCCCGGCTGACCCGGGGGGGCAAGCTGGCGGCGGGCGCCCTGTCCGGGCTGATGAACGGCGGGGTGGGCATGGGCGGCCCGCCGGTGATCCTGGCGCTGCTGGCCGCGGGTGTGCCCGCCGCCAGCAGCCGGGCCACCCTGATCCTGTACTTCACCGGGCTGAACGCCGTCAGCGTCGCCCTGATGGCGGGTACCGGCCTGATCGGGGCGGAGGCGCTGGTCTGGGCCGCCCTGCTGGTTCCCACCCTGGCCCTGGCGCAGAAGGCGGGGGAATGGCTGTTCCGCCGCGGCGGCGACCGCCATTTCCGCGGCATCGCGATCGCGCTTCTGGTGGCCACGGGGGTGATGGCCCTGGTGCATTAGGGCGATGCCGGGGGTCGGGACCGGCAGGCCACCGGTTACGGCCATGGCACATAAGGCCAAATGACCCTTGATCATGCAGGAGTATTGGGGCAGGCCTATGCTGCGCATCCCACTTTTGGATTAGCCCGATCGTGTATTCCACCCTCTCCGCCGGCGGTTCCTGGCGCGGCACCCCGCTTGGACTTGGGCACCGCGCCACCGCCCTGGGACTGGCCCTGCTGGCCGCCGCCGCCGTAACCGGTGGGTGGGCTGCTCCCGCCGCGGCGGCGGAGGTGGTGCGGATCGTCGTGTCCGACCCGGTCACGCTGGAGGTCCTGCCGCCGCCCCGCCCCGATGGCACGCTGCCGCCTTCCCTTGGGCAGGTGCTGGCAGAAGCGGCGGCAGCCAGCAATCTTCAGCTGGAGGTGATCGGGGGCATCCCCTTCCGCCGGTCCCTGCGTGATACGGGCACCGCATCCGATGCGCGCTGCCTGCCCTATCTGGTCTGGACGCCGGAACGGGCGACCCTGTTGCGCTTCACCCGGCCCTTCCTGCCGGCGGAGAAAGCGGTGATCCTGCACCGGTTGGACAATGCGGCCTTTGCGCGCCATGCCCGGTTCGACGATGTCCTGGCCGACCACAGCCTGACCTTGTCCAAGCGCGACGGTCTGTTCTATGGGGTGGACGTGGAGACACGCCTGGAACGGCTGGGCACCCCCATACGCACCTTCGGGTCCCAGGATGTGGGCGCCTGCACCCTGGTGGCCCGCGGCCGGGCGGATTACTGCATGTCCACCGCCCAGGCTTTCGCCGACATGAGGCGGGACGATCCGGCGACCTACGGCGTCCTGACCATGGCCACCCTGGCCGACGCGCCGGTGACCGATGCGATCCGCATCGCCTGCAACCGGGCGACCCCCGACCGCTTCCTGACGGCGCTGGACCGGATCCTGTCCGCCCTGGGTCAGCCGCCCGCACCCTGAAACAGCGAAGGGCCCCGCATGGCGGGGCCCTTGGACTGTCACGGCCGGCGACCGGCCGGCGGAAGCGGGAGCGGCGGGATCAGCCCTCCAGCGACAGGGCGACGAACAGCAGTTCCCCCTGGCGTTCCACCAGCATCAGCAGGGCGCGCTGGCCGTTCTCCTTGGCGCGGGCGACCTTGTCCTTCACATCGGCGGGGGTGGCAACCTCCTGCTGGCTGACCTCCACGATCACGTCGCCGGGGCGCAACTGGCGGGCGGCGGCGGGGGTGCCGGGGTCGACACGGGTGACGGCCACGCCCTTGGTCTGATCCGACAGCTCGAACTGGCGGCGCAGGTCATCGTCCAGGGCGGCGACGGCGATCCCCACCTCGGCGATGGTCTCCGGCTCGTCCGGGGCCGGGGCGGTCGCACCGGGGGCGGCGGCGGCAACCACCTCCTGCTGCAGTTCGCCCAGTTCCACACTCAGCCGCTCCCGGTCGCCACGGCGGATCACCTCCACCGTCACGGCCCGGCCCACGCCCGTCTCCGCCACCATGCGGGGCAGGTTGCGGCTGGTGTTCACCTCCCGTCCGTCGAAGCGGACGATGACGTCACCGGGCTTGATCCCCGACTTTTCCGCCGGGCCGCCGGGGGTGACACTGCCGACAAGGGCGCCCTTGGTATCCGTCAGGGCCATGCTTTCGGCGATTTCCGGGGTGATGCCCTGGATCTGCACGCCCAGCCACCCGCGGCGGACCTTCCCGCCTTCCTTCAACTGGGTGATGACGGACTTCGCCATGGCCGACGGGATGGCGAAGCCGATGCCGACGGACCCGCCGGTCTGGCTGAAGATCGCGGTGTTGATGCCGATCACTTCACCCTTCAGGTTGACCAGCGGCCCGCCGGAATTGCCCCGGTTGATGGAGGCATCGGTCTGGATGAAGTCGTCATAATTGCCCTGCTGCAGGTCGCGGGCGCGGGCGGAAACGATGCCGGCCGTGACCGTCCCGCCCAGGCCGAAGGGATTGCCGATGGCAACCGCCCAGTCGCCGACCCGCACGGCATCGCTGTCCCCCCAGGCCAGGGCCTGGAGCTTTGTGACCGGCTTGACCCGCAGAAGGGCAAGGTCCGTCGCCTCGTCCGTGCCAACCAATTCGGCCTTCAGCTCCGTCTGGGCCTCATCCTGGAAGATGACGGTGATCTCATCCGCCCCTTCGATGACGTGGTTGTTGGTGACGATGTAGCCCGTCGGATCGATGACGAAGCCGGAGCCGAGGGAGGTGGCCCGCCGCGGCGGGGCGTTCGGGTTGCGCTGCTGACGCTCCATGTAGTCCCGGAAGAATTCCTCGAACGGGGACCCGGGCGGGAATTCCGGCATGGGCACCGGCGTCCGGCTGGGATCGACCTTCTGCGTGGTGGAAATGTTCACCACGGCGGGCAGGGTGGCCTGGGCCAGATCGGCGAAGCTTTCCGGCGCGGCGCGCTGGGCCAGGGCCGGAACCGCCAGGAACAGGGCGGCGACCAAGGGCAGCGCCAGCACCCACGGCAGGACCCGCGCCGCCCTGGACACCGTCATCGGCACAGCCACCGCCGCCCGCGACGGTGCGGCACGGTGGGGGCGGAAGCGCTGGGACTGGGTCACATCATTCTCCATCGTCGGGGCAGGCTCCGTTCCGGGGGACAGGCGCCATGGGGGGCGCACGTCCCCGCCGGATCGGCCGGCCGTCATCACCATGAATATAGGATGCGGCGGAACCTTGGCGAAACACTCCTTTTCTGCGGCCCTGCGCCCGTCTGCCGCTCCGGCCCCATGCGGCTGCGCGAAGGCGCCATTCAATGCAGCGGTGGGACGAAAAACCCCACTCCCCTTGAGGGAGAGGGAGGGACCCGCCCGCAGCGAAGCGCAGGGTGGGAGGGTGAGGGGTCCGGCAGCACCGCCCCAAATACACCCCTCACCCTCCCATTGCTTGCGCAATGGGCCCCTCCCTCTCCCTCAGGGGGAGAGGGGGTCCTCAACGGATCCGCCTGGACTAGTCGTCACAACCGCACCGAAAGCAGCGTCTCAGCCCCGGATCAGCCAGACAAGGCCGACGCCGATGGCGGCGGCGACCAGGCCTATGGTGCGCAGGGTGGAGCTGGGGGTTTCCAGGGCCTGGGCCGCCATCCGCTTCGCCCCGTCGGGCGCGATGGCATAAAGCATCCCCTCGATCACCAGGACGAGGGCGAGGGCGGTGAAAAGATCGGTCACGGCGGGCGGATTCCTGGGGGAAGGCGGGAGGGGGGCCGGTGGCGGTGGGATGGGGGGGGCCAGAAAGGCGAAGGGCCGGGATGGTCGCCCACCCCGGCCCTGATCGTCATGTCCTGTCGGCCGTCATCTGCTGTCGACCGTCATGGCCCGGCGGCGGTCACTGGCCGGCGGGCGCCGGGGTGGCCGGGGTGGCGGCAGGGGCGGCAGCCGGGGCCGTCGGGCGCTGGGCCGGCTGGTTCGGGAGGGCGCCGGTGCTGTTGAAGTACCTGAAGAACTCGTTGTCAGGAGACAGGACCATGGAGGTGTTGTCTTCCCGCAGCGCCGTCCGATACGCCTCCAGCGAACGGTAGAACTGGTAGAATTCCGGGTTGCGGCCGGCCGCATCGGACAGGATGCGGATCGCCTGGTTGTCGCCCTCACCGCGCAGGACCTGAGCGTCGCGCTGGGCTTCCGCCAGGATCACCGTCCGCTCACGCTCGGCCCGCGACCGGATCTGCTGGGCCTGTTCCTGGCCCTGGGCGCGAGCCTCGCGGGCTTCGCGCTCACGTTCCGACCGCATGCGGTCGTAAACGGCCTGGGAGGTCGCTTCCGGCAGGTCGGCCCGGCGGATACGGACATCGACGATCTCGATGCCCAGGCCGCGCGCCTCCTGGTTCACCTGCTCGCGGATATTGGTCATCACCTGCCCCCGCTCCTCCGACAGGAGGGCGAGCAGGGTGACGGAGCCGAGCACACGGCGGAGGGAGGAATTGACGATGGTGGACAGGCGCTGGTTGGCGTTGGTCTCATTCCCCACCGACTGGAAGAATCGCAGCGGGTCGGCGATGCGATAGCGGGCGAAGGCGTCCACCTCCAGCCGCTTCTGGTCGGCCAGGATGACCTGCTCCACCGGCGGATCCACGTCCAGGACCCGCTTGTCGATCATCACCGCGTCCTGCCAGGGCAGTTTCACCTTCAGCCCCGGCTCCTGCACCGTGCGCTTGAATTCACCGAACTGCAGGACCAGCGCCTGCTGTGTCTGGGCGACAGTGAACAGGGTGGACGATCCGATCAGGAAAAGGACGATGACCAGACCGCCGAGAATGGCAAGCTTCTTGTTCATGGGCTGGTCCTCCTTACCGCTGGGGCTGGGCCGGTTGGCCCTGCGCCGGGGCCTGGGCCGGATTGGCCGGCCGGTTGATCAGCCGATCCAGCGGCAGATAGGGCATGGCCCCGGTCCCGTCGGCGCCGCCTTCCATGATGATCTTGTTGGTGCGGCCCAACACCTCCTGCATCGTCTCCAGGTACAGCCGGCGGGCGGTGACCTGGGGGGAGACGTTGTAGGCTTCCAGCACCGAGACGAAGCGCTGCGCATCACCCTGGGCCAGGCTGACCACCTGCTCCCGGTAGGCGCTGGCTTCCTGGATCAGCCGTTCGGCCTCACCACGGGCGCGGGGAATGATGTCGTTCCGGTAGGCTTCCGCCTCGTTGCGCAGACGCTCGCGGTCCTGGCGGGCGCGCTGCACGTCGTTGAAGGCGTCCACGACCGGGGCCGGCGGGTCCACCTTCTGCAGCTGCACCTGCGTCACTTCGATACCGGCCTGGTAATCGTTCAGCATCTGCTGAAGGATTTCGCGGGTCCGCACTTCGATCCGCTGGCGCGCCTCGGTCAGGGCAGGCTGGATCTCGGTCTGGCCGATCACCTCGCGCATGGCGCTTTCGGCTGCCTTCTTCACGGTCGCTTCGGGATCGCGGATGTTGAACAGATAGGCACCGGCATCGCTGATCACCCAGAAGACGGAGAAATCAATGTCGATGATGTTCTCGTCCCCGGTCAGCATCAGGCTTTCATCGGCCACGTCCCGGTCGCCCGCCGTGCGGGTGCCGCCGGCCCCGGAGCGGAAACCGATCTCCAGCCGGTTGACACTGGTGACCTTGGGCGTGAAGACCGTTTCGATCGGGGCGGGCAGGTGCCAGCGCAGACCCGGCTCCTCCGTCCGGACATACTCACCGAATCGCAGGACCACGCCCTTTTCATCCTGCTGTACCCGGTAGATACCGCTGGACAGCCAAAGGCCGACCAGGACCAGCCCGGCCAGCGCGATACCCTTGCCGCTGCCGAATCCGCCGGGCATCGCTTTCTTGAAGCGATCCTGGCTCTTGCGCAGCAGTTCCTCCAGATCGGGGCCACCGGGCGGCTGGCCACCGCCCCCACCCCCACCACCGCCGGGCCGGCCCCAGGGATTGTTGCCCCCGCCGTTGCCGCCTCCTCCCGGAGGAGAGCCCCAAGGGCCGCCGCCCCCACCGCCACTCTGATTGTTCCAGGGCATTGTCGATCGACCCTTTGTCCTGTTCCTCGCCGCACCGCCATCCGGCCCCGTGCCTAGGCACCCGGACCCTGGCGGCCCCGCCGCATGGGTCCGGCGCTTTCCACCGGCCCCCCGCCACCGTATATAAGCGGCTCGCCGGGGGGAAGGCGCCGTATCATGCGCGCCAGCCCGATATTGGGAATCGCTGGGAGTTTTCAACCATGTCCGATGTGACGGAAGACCGCGTGCTCGCCGCCCTGCGGGGGGTGACGGACCCGGACCGGGGCCAGGACATCGTCAGCCTGGGCATGATCTCCGGCCTTGCGGTCAAGGGCGGCCATGTCGGCTTCTCCATCGAGGTGGACCCCCAGCGCGGCCCCGCCCTGGAGCCGCTGCGCCGGGCGGCGGAGCAGGCGGTGGACCGGCTGCCGGGCGTCCTGTCCGTCACCGCCGT
>JBJOKR010000102.1:0-16281 GCA_046045995.1 Pseudomonadota bacterium
CTCCAGCCACGCCATCGCCACGCCCTCCCACCAAATCCGACACCAACCGAATCACGCAAGCACCAGATTGGCAAGAGCACTCAAGATGTGTGCATCCCGTAGCCCCCTGAGGGAGAGGGAGGGGCCCATGCGAAGCATGGGAGGGTGAGGGGTAGAGCGTAAGGGTAAGGGTGAGGGGTAAAGCGGGAGGATGGGGGGCTAAACGCAGGCCGGTGCTGCCGGACCCCTCACCCTCCCAAGCCTGTCGGCTTGGGCCCCTCCCTCCTCCTCAAGGGGGGAGGGGGTATCGCCCCCCTCACCCGCCGTTCGTCACCGGGATGAGCGCGCCGGTGATGGCGCGGGCTTTGGCGGAGGCGAGGAATACCATGACGTCGGCGATGGCTTCCGGGCTGGTCCACTGGCTGAAATCGGCTTCCGGCATGTCGGCCCGGTTGGCGGGCGTGTCGATGATGGCGGGCAGCACGGCGTTCACGGTGATGCCGCGGGGCTTCAGCTCCGCCGCCAGCGCCTCGGTCAGGCGCATGACACCGGCCTTGGACGCGGCATAGGCGCCCATGCCCAGGGCCGCTTCCCGTGCCGCATTGGCGCCGACGGTGATGATCCGCCCACCCGGGCCCAACCGGCCGATGGCAGCGCGGCAGGTGTTCAGGCAGGTGCGGACATTCATGGTGTACAGGGCGTCCCAGCTGTCCACCGACCCATCGGCCACGGTTTCCCAGCGGAAGCCGCCGGCGACCGTGATCACCACGTCCAGCCCGCCCAGGGTATCCGCCGCCGCAGCCACCGCCGCCGCCGCCCCGGCTTCCGTCGCCAGATCCTGGCCGCACAGCAGGGTGAGCGGACCGGTCGAGCCCAGGGCGGCGACGGGTGCCGGCGCGTCGGCCGCCCGGTCGATCAGGGCGACCGCGGCCCCGTCCGCCAGGAAGGCGGCCCCGACGGCCCGGCCCAAGGCCCCGAATCCGCCCGTGACGATCACCCGCTGCACCATGGTCCCCTCCCTCTCCCTGCTGTCCGGCTGGTACCGCCGTCCTTACAACACCGCCCTTACAGAACGGACTGCACGGCGGCGGCGAAGACGGGGACGTTGTCGGCGGTCAGGCCGGCCACGTTGATGCGGCCCGACCCGGCCATGTACACCCCATGTTCCGCCCGCAGGCGCTTCACCTGGTCGGGGCTGAGGGGCAGCATGGAGAACAGGCCGTTCTGCCGGGCGACGGGGGCCAGGATGCCGCCCTTCGCCGTCAACAGGTCGCGCACCTGACGGATACGGTCGCGCATGCTGTCCAACTCCGCCTGCCAGTCGGCGGTAAGCGCAGCATCCTGAAGGATGATCCGCGCCGCCGCCGCCCCATGGTCGGGCGGCATCGACCAGGTGGCCCGGGCGATGGACAGCATATTGGAATTCACCACCTCCGCCGTTGCCGCATCGGCGGCGCGGACATAGAGCGCACCCACACGCTCCCGGTACACGCCGAAATTCTTATCGCAGGAATAGGCGATCAGCACCTCCGGACAGTGGTCCAGGATGATGTGCAGGCCAGCCGCATCCTCCGCCATGCCGTGGCCCAGTCCCTGATAGGCCAGATCGACCAGCGGGATCACGCCGTTGCGGGACAGCAGCTCCGCCACGGCCAGCCACTGGTCGCGGGTCAGATCCTCCCCCGTCGGGTTGTGGCAGCAGCCGTGCAACAGGGCCACGTCACCCGCCCGGGCGGTGGCCAGGGCCTGCATCATGGCGTCGAAGCGCACGGTCTGGGTGGCGGCGTCGTAATAGCCGTAGGTCTCAACGGCCAGCCCCGCGGCATGGACCAGTGGCGGATGGTTCGGCCAGGTGGGCGTGCCCAGGAATACCTTGCGGTCCCGGCCCGTGCGGGCCAGCAGGTCGGCGGCCAGGCGCACCGCCCCGGTGCCGCCGGGGGTCTGCACGCCGACGATGCGCGCGTCATCGGCCAGGCCGGCCCCGAAGATCCAGGGGCGCAGGCCCTGGACGAAGGCCATGTCCCCTTCCGGCCCCAGGTAGGACTTGCTGTCCTGGGTCTCCAGCAGGATCTTCTCCGCCGCCTTGATGGAGTGGAAGACGGGCGTGCCGCCGGCGGCATCGCGGTAGACGCCCACGCCCAGGTCGATCTTGGTGGGGCGCGGATCGTCGCGATAGGCCTTGATCAGCGCCAGCAGCGCGTCCGGGGCTTCGGCCTTCAGGGTTCCGAAGATGTGCCGGCTGTTCTGGTCCATGAGGATCCGCCCCCTGTTTCGGTCATTATCTGTCGTCGCGGCCCCGGTCCGGACCGCAGGTATTGCCGGGGTACCATGTCCGCCCGCGGGGCGGCAACACGCGTCCGGTGCAAGGCTGGCTGCCGCATGATGCGCGTGCGGGGCTCACCGGCATCTCACAGCAGCGGGATGTCGGCGAAGGGCGTGCAGTCGGGGCGGCCGGGCGCGAATCGCATAACCGGGCGCAACTCCGGCCGCTCCACCCCGGGCAGGGCGACGAGGGTGGAGCAGACAGTTTCAAACCCGATATCGGTAACAACGCACATGGCCCCACGCGGCCCCACCTCCATCCCCCCTTGCCAAATACGGCTGCCCAACAGCTCTTCCCATGCGGCCCAGGCGCCTGCTTCCGGGTCGGGGGCGGCTGCGGCGGTGAACAGGGGGCGGTAGAAGGCGGTGCGCGGGCTGGCCGCGGCATCGTTCAGGTCGTGGGCGGTCAGCATGGACAGGCCGTCGGGCACCGGGCGCACCACCACCTTTCCCCGGCCCCCCTCCCCCGTCTGGGCCACCCAGAAGGCATCGCGGTTATCCGCCACGATCAGGTTGAAGGGGCGATAGGCACCGGGGTCCAGATCGGCCAGCGCCCGGGCGGCATCGGCCGCATCGGCATGGTCCAGCGCCTCCAGCACCAACTCGCCACGCGACCGCTTGCCCGGCTGGGGTCCCAGGGTATTCTCCCGGTTCAGGACGACGGCGACGACACCGGTATCGTTCAGCCCCAGCCAGGTGCCCCCGGCGGTGCGGTCCCGGCCCGCCACCACATCCGGCCGGTCGGGCCAGTGGCGGGCGGGCGGGTCCCAGGGCCTGGCCACCATCTCATCCCGGTTGCCGGCCAGGATCAGGGGCCAGTCATGGCCGGGGCGGCGAAGGATGACGGTGCTGCACATGGGTCGGGCTCGGGTCCTGGTGGCGGAGCGTTCGCGCCCTATTGATATCGGCCATGGTGCATCGGGCGCGAGCGTATTATAAGGCCCGGCAAAGGGATCCGCGCCGGAACGGCGCACCGCCCGGCAGCGGCGGCCCGGTTCAGGCGAACGGCCCGGTCGAGCGGGCCCAGCATAGGGGGAGTAGATGACCACCTTCGATGAGCGCGAGCAGGGTTTCGAGAACAAGTTCAAGCATGATGAGGAACTTATGTTCCGGATCCATGCCCGCCGCGCCAAGCTGATTGGCCTGTGGGCGGCGGAGAAGCTGGGCCTGACCGGTGAGGATGCGCAGGCCTATGCCAAGCAGATCGTCGCCGTCGATTTCGAGGAACCGGGCCACAAGGATATTGTGCGCAAACTGCGCGCCGATTTCGATGCCAAGGGCGTGGAGTGCTCCGACCACCGGATCGAGAAGGAAATGGAAACCCTCCTCGACACCGCCCGCACCCAGATCATGACGGAGTAGGGGGCGGTAGGGCGGTCCCCCGGGGCCGTCTCCCGTAGGTCGGCGCGAGCGAAGCGAGGGCCGACATCAAAGGCCCGGTACCTTCCGGGCCCGCCATCCCCAGGGTGCGGCGGCGATGACCTGTCACCCGTCGAGCTTCGCCCTCGCAGCCACCGACGGCCCCCGCGGCGACCTACGGGCCTATTCCGCCGCCTGGGCGGTGCGGCGGTCGCGGGCGATATCGAGGAACACATCATCCATCGTCGTGCGGCCGTAGCGGGCCAGAAGGTCGGCGGGCGTGCCCTGATCGACGATCCGCCCGGCCTTCATCATCAAGACGTCGTCGCACAGCCGCTCCACCTCCGCCATGTTGTGGCTGGCAAGAAGGATGGTGGCCCCGGTGCGGGCGCGGAAGCGTTCCAGATAGGTGCGGATCCAATCGGCGGTATCCGGGTCCAGGCTGGCCGTCGGTTCGTCCAGCATCAGCACTTCCGGGTCGTTCAGCAGGGCCTTGGCCAGCGCCACCCGGGTCTTCTGCCCGGCCGACAGCCCGCCCGTCGGCCGGTTCAGCATGTAGGTGAAATCCAGATCCTCCGCCAGGCGGCGGATCCGCCGCTGCACCCCGGCCAGGCCGTAGAGATGGGCATAGACGGTCAGGTTCTCCTCCACCGTCAGGCGGTGGGGCAGGTCCACATAGGGGCTGGAGAAGTTCATGCGCGGCAGCACCTTGTAGCGCTGGTGCAGCATGTCGTGGCCCAACACCTCCACCCGGCCGGAGGTGGGGAGCAGCAGGCCCAGCAGCATGGACAGGGTGGTGGTCTTGCCCGCCCCATTGCCGCCCAGAAGCGCCACGGTGCGCCCCGCCGCCACCTCGAACCCGATCCCGTCCACGGCCGTGACCTGGCCGAAGCGCTTGGTCAAGCCTTCGACACGGATGGAAACCGGGGGAGTGGCCGGATGGGTGGACGGCGCATTCATCCATCCAATATGGTCCCGGCACGGGCCCGTGCCTAGGCCCGATGTGCGGCGCACCGTACAGTTTTCCGACAGAATTACCCCGGGGGTCCTGGCACGCGCCCTCGATCCGGGAGCCATGCCCATGACCCACCCCGCCGCCGACCCGTCGGACGATCCCAAGGCGGAAACGGACGCCGACCCCGGTGACTGGCAGGGTCCGGCGGCACAGCGGCCCGATGCGGGGCAGCCGGGTCGGCGGATGGACCAGGCCCCCCTGTCCGCGGCGGAGGGGCGGGTCAGCGCCCGCACCCTGATCACCATCCGCTGGATCGCCGTGGCGGGTCAGTTGCTGACCCTGATGGTGGTGGAAACGCTGCTGCGGGTGGACCTGCCGGTTTTCCACGCCCTGGCGGCCGTGCTGGCATCGGTCGGGCTGAACCTGTTCGCAGGCAGCCGCCTGATCCGCCAGCCCTTCCTGGGGGATCGGGACGCGGCGATTTACCTCGCCTATGACATGCTGCAGCTGACCCTGCTGCTGTTCCTGACCGGTGGGCTGGAGAATCCCTTCGCCGTGTTGATGCTGGCCCCGCTGACGGTCGCGGCCAGCAGCCTGGGGCTGGTGCCGGTGATCCTGCTGACGGGGCTTGCCGTGTCCTGCTTCACGGGTCTGGCGGTGCATTCCCTGCCCCTGCCCTGGCCGGGCCCGGCGGTCAGCCTGCCGCCGCTGTACGAGGTGGGGATCTGGGCGTCGCTGACCTTGTCGGCGGGGTTCATCGCCGGCTACCTGTACCAGGTGGCGCAGGGGGCGCGGCGCCTGTCCACCGCCCTGGCCGCCAGCCAGCTGGCCCTGGCCCGGGCCCAGCGGGTCAGCGCCGTGGGCGCCCTGGCCGCCGCGGCGGCCCATGAACTGGGCACGCCGCTGGGCACCATCGCCGTGGTGGCGAAGGAACTGGGCCGGGACATCCCGCCCGACAGCCATTTGGCGGAGGATGTGCAGCTTCTCCAGTCCCAGGTGGCCCGCTGCCGCGACATCCTGACCGAACTGGCCCGGCGGCCGGACGATCCGGGCGACGGGGCGGATTTCGCGCCCGTCCCCCTGGCGGCCTTGCTGGACACGGTCAGCCAGCCCTACCGCCGCCCCGGCATCGACCTGCGCATCGACACCGTGAACGAGCCGGAGGAGGGGGCGCCGCGTGTGCGCGAAAGCCCGGAGATGGTCCACGGCCTGGCCAATATCGTCCAGAACGCCATGCAGTTCGCACGCCACCGGGTGACGGTCACCATCGACTGGACCGCCCCGGGGGTGACGGTCACCATCGCCGATGACGGCCCGGGCTTCCCGTTGCTGCTGCTGGGCCGCCTGGGCGAGCCCTATGTGTCCGGCCGGACGGCGGCAGCGCGGGAGGCCGGGGGCAACATGGGCCTGGGCGTCTTCATCGCCCAGACCCTGCTGGAACGGTCGGGGGCCGAACTGTCCTACCGCAACGGCCGCACCGGCGGGGCGATGGTTGCCGTCCGCTGGAAATCACCCATGTTTACGGTGTAGAACCCGCCCGCCGCGAACGGGACCTGACCGAACGGATTACCCCGTCCACCCAGAACCGCGTTCACGCCCGGCCTGTTTGCCTGTAGTCTGCCGCCCCGGCCGCGCAAGCCCGGTGGTGCGGCAATGCCGGGCGGGACCCGCTGGAGCCTTTGGAAGAGCAGGAATGATGACCGACGAGCAGGGCCTGGGACCGGACCAGCCGAAACTGACCTTCAGCGGCGACGCCTCCCGCAGCCTTCTGATCGTCGACGACGATGCCCCCTTCCGCACCCGGCTGGCCCGTGCCATGGAACGGCGCGGGTTCGACGTGGTCGCCGTGGACAGTGTCCATCTGGGGATCGAGGTGGCCCATGAATCGGCCCCCCGCTATGCCGTGGTGGACCTGCGCCTGGGCGACGGATCGGGGTTGGACGTGGTGAAGGCCCTGCGCGACGCCCGGCCGGAGGCGCGGATCGTCATGCTGACCGGCTATGGCAACATCGCCACGGCGGTGACGGCGGTGAAGCTGGGGGCGGTGGATTACCTGCCCAAGCCCGCCGATGCCGATGCGGTGGAAAGCGCCCTGCTGGCCGACGGCCCCCTGCCGCCGCCGCCGGAAAGCCCCATGTCCGCCGACCGGGTGCGGTGGGAGCATATCCAGCGGGTCTTCGAACAGTGTGAGCGCAACGTGTCGGAAACGGCGCGGCGGCTGAAGATGCACCGGCGCACCCTGCAACGCATCCTGAACAAGCACGCGCCCCGGGCCTGAGCCCCCTATCCCGCCCCGCCCCGGCGCCCAAGACAGGCATCATGACCCCGCCTTCCCCCGATACCGACCTGCCCGCCCTGATCGACCGACTGGCGGGTGCCCGGGTTCTTGTCCTGGGCGACATCATGCTGGACCGCTTCACCTATGGCCGGGTGGAGCGGATTTCGCCGGAGGGGCCGATCCCCGTGCTGCGGATCGAGCGGGAGGCGGCGATGCTGGGCGGGGCCGGCAATGTCGCCAGCAACCTGGCCGCCCTAGGCTGCACCGTGCGGCTTCTGTCCGTCTGCGGCGCGGATGAAGCGGGGGCGGAACTGCGCCGCCTGCTGATGGACCGGCTGGGCGATACCGAAGGCCTCGTGCCGGAGGCCGGGCGCCAGACCACCACCAAGATCCGCTTCATCGCCGGCAGCCAGCAGCTTCTGCGCGCCGACCGGGAAAGCGTCGTTCCCATCAGCCCCCGCCAGGCGGAGCTGATGGTGGAACTGGCCCAGGGTTGGATGACGGAGGTGGATGTCCTGGTCCTGTCCGATTACGGCAAGGGCGTGCTGACAGACGATGTCATCGGCCGGGCCATCGCTGCCGCGGTGGCCGCGGGCAAGCCGGTGATCGTGGACCCCAAGGGAACGGATTACACCCGCTACCGCGGCGCCACCGCCGTCACGCCCAACCGGCGCGAACTGGCCGATGCCGCAGGAATGCCGGTGGCGGGGGATGACGGGGTGGTGGCCGCGGCCCGGGCGATCATCGGGCGCTGCGGCATCGATGCCGTCATCGCCACCCGCAGCGAGGAAGGCATGTCCGTCGTCACCGCCGGGACGGATGGGGCACCGGAAGCAGTCCACCTGCGGGCGGAGGCGCGGGAGGTGTTCGACGTGTCCGGCGCCGGCGACACCGTGGTGGCCGCCCTGGCCGCCGCCCTGGGCAGCGGGGCCGACCTGATCGCGGCGGCCCGGCTGGCCAATGTCGCCGCCGGGATCGTCGTCGGCAAGGTGGGCACCGCCGTCGTCCGGCCGGAGGAGATGCAGGCCGCCTGCACCCGCCGCGCCCTGGAAGGCGGCGGGGCCAAGCTGGCCGGGCTGGAGACGGCGCTGGACCGCATCGCCCGCTGGCGGCGCCAGGGGCAGCGCATCGGCTTCACCAACGGCTGCTTCGACCTGCTGCATCCGGGCCATGTCTCCCTGCTGGGGCAGGCGCGGGCGGCCTGCGACCGGCTGGTCGTGGGGCTGAACAGCGATGCCTCCGTCAAGCGGCTGAAGGGGGAAAGCCGCCCGATCCAGGGCCAGGCCGCCCGCGCCACCGTGCTGGGCGCGCTGGAGACGGTGGACGCGGTGGTCCTGTTCGAGGAGGACACGCCCATCCGCCTGATCGAGGCGATCCGGCCGGATGTGTTGGTCAAAGGGGCCGACTACACCGTCGCCACGGTCGTGGGCGCGGATTTCGTGCAATCTTACGGTGGCCGCATTCTCCTGGCCGATCTTGTCGCCGGGCAAAGCACAACCGGCATGATTAATCGAATGTAAATGGTTGCGCCCTTGAAGCAAAGATCCAGCCCCGACAGACAGGATTCTTTTGCAAACGTCGTCAGGATCATGAAGGATGCATCCCCGATCGGATATTCAAGATCGGGCGGATGATTGACATGTTGATGGCGTCCAGTACGAACAACAACGCTGCTTTGACGGGTGAAAATGAGGCGGATGCCACCCCGGAGACTGTGATCCGGCTGGCAGCCCAGGTTTCAGAAGTTGCATCGGAAAAGACCGGCGCCATCGGCGATATCACCCGTCGTATCAAGATGCTGGCCCTGAACGCGAAGATCGAAGCGGCGCGCGCAGGCGTGCACGGGGCCGGTTTCGGCGTCGTCGCGGGGGAGGTGCAGTCCATCTCCACCCAGATCGAGGAGATCACCAAGGGCATGCAGGCGGAGATCGTGGGCACCGCCGACCGGCTGCACCGCCTGGGCCATGTTCTGGTGCATTCGATGCGGGGCCAGCGCCTGGCCGACATGGCGCTGAACATGATCGATATCATCGACCGCAATCTCTACGAACGGTCCTGCGATGTGCGCTGGTGGGCAACGGACAGTGCCGTGGTCGACTGCCTGGAGAAGGCATCGGGGGAGGCGCGGACCTGGGCCGGCCACCGGCTGGGTGTGATCCTGAATTCCTACACCGTTTATCTGGACCTGTGGATCGCCGATGCGGACGGGCGGGTGGTGGCCAACGGGCGGCCCCAATCCTATCCGGGGGTGGTCGGCACCTCCGTCGCGGGGGAGGCGTGGTTCCGCGACGCCATGGCCACCCGGGACGGGACGGAATTCGCCGTGGCCGACATCGCCCGCAATGCCGGCCTGGGCAACAAGGCGGTCGCGACCTATGCCACGGCCATCAGGGCCGGCGGGCGGGAGGATGGCCGGCCGCTGGGCGTGCTTGGCATCTTCTTCGATTGGGAGCCCCAGGCGACCGCCATCGTCCGCTCCATCCGCCTGACCGATGACGAACAGATGGAGGGGCGGACCAAGTGCCTGCTGCTGGACCGGGATTTCCGGATCATCGCCGCCTCCGACGGGAAGAACATCCTGGAGGGACGCTATCCGCTGAAGACCGGCGGCAAGGCCATCGGCCATTATGAGACGGATGCCGGCACCGTCGTCGGCTTCGCCCTGACCCCGGGGTATGAGACCTACAAGGGCATGGGCTGGTACGGCCTGATCCTGCAACGCCGCGCCGATGTGGAAGCCGCCGCGAAGCAGCGCCTGGGACGGTGATCCTGTCAGCCGAGACGGGTGTGCCCCCGCCTCAGCTCACCCTAGGGCCCGTTTCCACCGCCTGACCCTCGCGCAGGCGCTCGGCACCGCGGATCACCAGGCTGTCGCCGGCACTGATGCCGCCCGTCACCTGGACCCAGGGCCCGTCGGAGGTGCCGACCTGGACGGCCAGCCGTTCCGCCGTTCCGTCGGGCTTCACCCGGAAGACGAAGGTGCCGTTGCCGCGCAGGACCAGGGCGTCGCGCGGCACCGCCGTCACCTGCTGGGCCGCCGCCGCGGGCAGCGCCACGGTCACCGCCCCGCCGACGATCCAAGGCGCATCCCCCTGGGCGGCTGGCAGGGCCACCCGCACCTCGAAGGTACGCGACCGCTCCTCCCCCACCGGGATCAGGCGGGAGATGTGGCCCATGCTTCCGTCGCCCAGCGCCACCGCCATCCCCTCCCGCAGGTGGGGGGCGATGGCGACGGGGGCCTGCACCCGCACCTCCACATCATCGACCGCGACGAGGCGGACCACATCGGCACCGGGGTTGGAGAATTCCCCCACCTCGATCATGCGGGCGGCGATCTGGCCGGCGAAGGGGGCGCGCACCACCGTGCGTTCCAGGTCCAGGGCGATGCGGTCATGGCGCACCCGCGCCTGCACCAGGTCGTGGGCCAGCACGTCGCGGCGGCTCGTCCCCTCCTCCAGCCGGCTCTGGGGGGCGGAGCCGCGGGCCGCCAGCTCGGTCAGGCGGGCGACCTCCCGCGTCTGGAACTCCAGCTGGGATTTCAGGCTTTCGATCTGGGCGGCCAGGCCCTGCTGCTCCAGCACCAGCACCCGGTCGTCCAGGCGGGCCACCGGCTCCCCGGCGGCGACACGGGTTCCGGCCTCCGCCACCCAGGTGACCCGGCCCGCCACCTCCGCCGCGATCTCCGCATCCTGGCGGGAATGGACGGTGCCCGGCACCTCGATCCGCAGGGCAATGGTCCGGATTTCCGCCGGCTGCACCACCACCTTGGCCGGCGGCGGGGCCCCACCGGGCGCGCCCTGGGCCGATGCCGTGAACGGCAGCACGGCCAGCGACACGCCCACGGGCAGGGCAAGAAGGACGGCACGCAGGTGCTGGGACTGGGTCATGGCAATGTCCTTCCAGGAAGGGGACGGCCGGCGGCGGGCAGCGGAACCGGTGGTCATGGATGCTGTCCTACAGGAAATCCCGTAACCTGGGCTTTTCAGGGTGTAACGGGTGGGTAACGGCACACCCGACCCCGGTCGAACCACCCGGTCCGCATGCCCATATAGCGGGGCTTGGCCCCCGATGACGCCGCCACCCATGGATTCGCCCCAGACCAACCCCCGGAACGCGATGCCCGATCACCCCCGCCCCGCCCCGTCCCCGCTTCCGCCGCCCCGGCAGCAACCCATGACCGCCGACAGCCCCGCGGATCTGGAGGCGGACCTGCGCACCCACAAGCGGCTGGCGGCGGGGTGCCTGGGCTTGGCGGCGGCGGGCTGGGCGGCCAGCCACGCCCTGCCCCTGCCGCCGGGGTGGGAGGGGTTCCTGCGCGCCACGGCGGAGGCGGGCATGATCGGCGGCCTTGCCGACTGGTTCGCCGTCACCGCCCTGTTCCGGCGCCCAATGGGCCTGCCGATCCCCCACACCGCCCTGATCCCGCGCAACCGCGACCGCATCGCCGACGGCATCGCAACCTATATCGACGGGGAGTTCCTGGCGCCCACAATGCTGGTGGAGCAGTTGCACCGGATGGACCCGGCCCGCCGCCTGTCCATCCTGCTGGCGGAGCCGGGGAACCGGGAGCGGATCACCGATGTGGTCATGGGCCTGCTGCCCGGGCTGGTGGCGGAGGGGCGGGACGGGGCGATCCGCAGCACCCTGACCCGCGCGGTGCAGGAGGCGGTGGCGGCGGTGGACCTGCGCCGTCCCCTGGCCAGGGTGCTGCGCGCCGTGGTGGAGAGCGATGCCCTGGAAAGCCTGATCACGGAGCTGTCGGACCGGCTGATCATGGTGGTGCAGGACCGGCGCGGCTGGCTGATGGAGGCGGTGGAGAAGAAATCCCGCTGGTGGATCCCCGCATCCGTGGACCGGACCCTGGCCGGCAACCTGGCCGAGGCCGCCATCGATCACCTGTACGACCTGCGCAGCCCCCATTCCGATGCAGGCCGGGACCTGCGGGACTGGCTGCGCGGCCTGCCGGAGGAGGTGGAGCGTGGCGGGCCCGTGGGCGACCGGCTGACCCGGGTCGTCGGCTCCGTGTTGAAGGACGGGAACCTCCAGTCCCTGGTGGACCGGGCGATGACCACCCTGCGTGCCGTCGCGGCGGAGGATATGGCAAAGGAAGACGGCCGCATCCGGGAGATGGTGGGCATCGCCGTCGCCTCCCTCGCGGCGCAGTTGGACGACCCCGCGTTACGCGCCCGCATCAATGCCAGCGTGGAGGAGGCGTTCCTGGCCGCGATCCCCCGCTGGCGCACCCGCATCCGCGGCTTTGTCAGCGGCACCCTGCGCGCCCAGGACGTGGAGGAGTTCACCCGCCGGCTGGAACTGCGCGTGGGCCGGGACCTGCAATACATCCGCATCAACGGCACCATCCTGGGCGCCCTGATCGGGGCGGTGCTGTGGGCGGTGAACGGCTGGCTGGCGTGAGCCGGGCGCCCGACCTGCCCTTCCGGATAGACCGTCCGGGCTATACCGTTGCGGTCTTTGACCCGTTCGCCCGCCGACCTAATTATGCCCTGTCGCGGACAGGGATGCATTGATGGGACGGTTGGGGCAGGCGGCATCGTGGCTGGGAAGCAGGTTGTGGAGCTGGACCGCCCACAGCCTGAGCCTGGACACGCTGGAGCATGAGGGGCTGCGGCTGCTGCTCTCCCTCTGGCATACCACGCGCGATGAGGAGGGCGTGCCCTGGCTGGCGCGGTTCGACCCCAAGGCCATGGGAAAGTCCGTGCGCAACATCGCCCTGGTGGATGTGTCCGACGGGGTGGCGGAAGCGCGCTACCGCCTTGTCGGCTCCAGCCTGACCCGGCTTTACGGCAGCGACCTGACCGGCAAGCGGATCGCCGACTGCTATTCGGGCACCGTGCTGGCGGAGGTGCAGGCCGCCTATGCCAAGGTGATCGCCGAGCGCTGGCCGCTGTACAGTACCCGGGAATTCCACCTGTTCGGCCGCAGCTTCGGCTACCGCCGCCTGCTGTTGCCCCTGTCCCGGGACGGGGAGGCGGTGACCCATGTGGTCCTGGGCCTTTACCCCGCCAATGCCGACCTGGTGGATGCCAGCCAGTGGCGCCCGTATGAGCAGGACCTGGCGACCGAAAGCTTCCGCAACGCCCAGGGCTATGTTCCCCCCGCCAACCGCCCGGCCAAACCCCTGCTCCGCCCGGGCGGGCCGGCTTAGGGGCCGCAAGCTCCATTCCGTAGGTCGCAAGAAGCGAAGCGGATTGCGACATTGCCCGGCCGACCCCGGTTCCATGTCGCATTGCGGGCTCCGCCCTTCATGCGACCTACGGCTCCCTTCAATCATCCCCGCCCACGGCGGCAAGGCGCACGGGCGGGGTGGTCGGGACCGGGCGGGCCTGGGCGGCGGGGAGGGATTCGCCGACGCGCAGCAAGGCGGGCAGCAGGACCAGGGTGAAGATGGTGCTGACCGACAGGCCGCCGATGATGACGGCGGCGATGCCGCGGTAGATCACGCTGCCCTCCCCCGGCATGACCAGCAAGGGCAGCATGCCGGCGACGGTGCTGAGCGTGCCCATGAAGATGGGGCGGATGCGGGCGCGCAGGGCCTGTTCCACCGCGTCGCGGCGGGAGAAACCGTCGCGCTGGCAGGCGCGGGTTTCATCCACCAGCAGGATGGCGTTGTTGACGACGATGCCCAGCAGGATGATGAACCCGATCATGGTCAACAGGTCCAGCGGCTGGAAGGTGATCAGGTTCACGATGTCCAGCAGGGCCAGCCCGCCCACGGTGGCCAGCGGGATGGAGATCATCACCAGGGCCGAATCCTTGGCGGACCGGAACAGCAGCGCCATCAGCAGGAACAGCAGGCCCAGCGCGATGACGAAGTTCTTGGTCATGGCCGACACGGTTTCATCCAGCCGGTCGGCGCTGCCGCCGTAGCTGACCACCCCGTCGGCGGGCAGGAAGGCCTTCAGCTGCGGCTCCGCCTCCTCCCGCAGGCGGGTCAGCACATCCTCCAGCGCCACGCTTTCCTGCGGGTCCAGGTTCAGGGTTATGGTGCGGCGCCCGTCCACCCGCTGGATGTTGCTGGGACCGACCGTGCGCTCCACCGCCACCAGGTCGCCCAGGGGGACCACCCCGTTGGGCGTGGCCACGGGGATGGCGGCCAGTTCCTCCGGCCCGGTCCAGGCGGGGGCCTTCAGGATGATGTCCAGCCGCTTCTGCCCGTCGAAATGCTCCCCCAGCCACAGCCCGTCGCCCAGCGCCCGGACCACCTGGCCCATTTGGGTGCGGGTCCAGCCCACCTCCTGGATGCGCTGGTCGTTGGGCAGGATGTCCAGCTGGGGCTGGGCCATTTCCGGGTTCGGCTGGGCGAAGACATTGACCTGGGGGAACATCTCCCGCAGCAGGGCCTGGCCCTTCTCGGCCGCTTCCGCCAGGGCGACGGGGTCGGCGGATTGCAGGCGCACGGCCACATTTCCCTCCGCCCCCAAGCCGCCGAACAGGTTGCCCCGGTTGGGGAAGGCGCGGACATCGGGGAACCCGGCCAGGATCTCCGTCCGCACGATCTCCATCATCTCATCCAGGCGGCTTTCATCCTCCAGCCGGACGGCGAAGCTGCCACCGCCGGGCCAGCCCAGCATGTAGAAGTTCTTCGCCTTCGGCTGCTTCTCGCCCGTGTAATAGGGCATCATGCGGTCGACGATGACCGTCGCCACCTCCTCCCGCGTCATCTGGACGGAGCTGCCGACGGGGTAGTTGACGAAGGCGTCCACGCTGTCGCGCTTCACCGGCGGCAGGTAGGACAGGCTGGGGAACAGGGCCCAGGACCCCAGCACCGCCCCGCCGATCAGCAGCGCGATCACGCCCAGGCGGCGCTGCGCACTGCCGGTGGCGGCCATGATGTGCCGGGTCAGCCAATCGACCCAGCGCGCCTCCCCCGGGCGACCTTGCGGAACCTGCTTCATCCAGCGCGCCGCCGCCACCGGCAGCACCACCAGGCAGACCACCAGCGACACGGTCACGCCCACGGCGATGGTCAGCGCCAGATCGGCGAAGATCTGGCCCTCCACCTCCTTCATGAAGACGATGGGGACGAAGGTGATCACCGTCGTGGCGGTGGAGGCGACAAGGGCCGCCGCCACCCGCGACGTGGCGGTGAGGGAGGCCTGTTCCACCCCGTCGCCCTGGTCCCGGCGCTTCACGATCGCTTCCAGCACGACGATGGCGCTGTCGATCACCATGCCCACGGCGAAGGCCAGGCCCGCCAGGCTGATCACATTGATCGACCGGCCGGTGATGGACAGCAGCAGGAACAGGGACAACAGGCTGATCGGGATGACCATGGCGACCAGAAGGGTCAACTGGGTCCGGCGCAGGAACAGCCACAGCACGCCGACCGCCAGCAGGATGCCGGCGACAAGGTTGCCGGTGAGCAGGCCGATGGCGTTGTTGATATAGACGCTGGGATCGAAGCTCTGGTTGTTGGTCAGGCCGCGGGCGGCCATGGGCCCGTCCCGCAGCTCGGCCATCAGGGCCTTCACCTCCGTCAGGGTGGCCAGGACATTGGCCCCGCTCTCCCGCATGATGCGCAGGCCGATGGCCTCGTTCCCGTTCTGGAAGGAATAGGCCCACTGCCGGCCGAGCTGGACCTTCACCTCCGCCACGTCGCCCAGGCGCACCGGCCGGCCGTCGCGCCAGTCCAGCACCAGGTCGGACAACTGGTCCGGCTGGAACCGGCCCTTGAAGCGGACGGTGTAGATGCGCCGCCCGTCATCGACGAAGCCGCCGGTCACATCCTGGGCCCGGCCGACCAATTGGCTGACCTGGGGGATGGTGATGCCGTACTGGGCCGCCCGGACGGGGTCGAAGATGATCTGCACCTCCTCCTCCGGCGCGCCGGACCCGCCGCCGAAATCGATCCCGGCCACCCCGTCCACCGCACGGATGCGGGGCAGGATCTCATCCTGGAGCCACTGGTAATGGTCGGAAAGCTGGCCCGGCGTGCCCGGCAGCTTCTGCACGAAATAGAAGATCAGGGTGTCGTTGGCGCTGCCGCCCCCGCCGCCGCCACCCACGATCACCCGGGGCGCATCGGCATCGGCGGGAAGGGAGGGGATGCGGTTCAGGCGGCTGATCACCTCCAGCAGGGTTTCCTGCATGTCGGCGTTCAGGTTGAAGGTCAGTTCCACGAAGGCGTTGCCGGGATTGGCGAAACCCGACATCTCCTCCACCCCGGCCAGCCCCTCCAGCACATCCTCGATGGGCTCCAGCAGTTCACGCTCCACTTCCTCGGGCGACGCGGCGCGCCAGCTCGCCTCGATCCCGATGGTCGGCTGTTCGATATCAGGGAAAAGCTGGACCGGCAGGGTGAGGATGCTCCACACCCCCGCCGCCATGATCACCGCCACCGCCACCAGCAGGGCCGCCGGATTGCGCA
>JBJOKR010000103.1:0-16279 GCA_046045995.1 Pseudomonadota bacterium
CTGTATACGGCGCGGCCGTGATCATCCTGTTGGATAAAATTAAATGAAATCGTGGGGCGAGAGCTTGAATCTGCCCTGATTTCTTTCGTGAGATAACGTCATCTATAGGGTTAAGTTTTGAAATTCGATCGATTCCTGCGTGGAAATACGATCTATGACTAAAGCGGTTAACTTTTATTGCCTTCGAGAGATATCAATGTGAAGGAGTCCGGGGTAGCTTTTGCTCCGAAAGAGGGGAGCGTTGCAGCGCACTCCAAGCCGGCAGATTTCAGCCGGCCCTTTCCGTAGCGCCTCGAACGGCGCGAACGGCCCTAACCAACCAGCCAAGCGAGCGCGGGAGCAGAACCATGGAGAACATCACGGCTTTTCTGATCGACGCCAACAAGCTGTTCCGGGAGGGTTTGAAGCGTCTGCTGGAGGAGAGCCCGTTCCGGATCGTCGCCGAGGCGGGAAATGTGCGGGAAGGGGTGGCCATCGCCGAACAGGGGATGAAGCCCGACCTCGTCCTGCTGGATCTGGTCAATGGCGGTGAGGAGGAGGCGGAGGCGATGCGCCGTCTCCGTCAGGTCCTGCCGGACTCCCGTCTTGTTGTGCTGACGACGGACCTGTGTACCCGACGGCTGTCCAACGCGCTGGAGGCGGGGGTGGACGGTTATCTGATGAAGGATCTATCCTCCGACGCCCTTACCCAGTCCCTGCGCCTGGTCATGATGGGGGAGAAGGTGTTCCCCACCCATCTGGCCGCCCTGCTGATCAGCGGCCGGGTCAACGGCAACGGTCTGGAGATGCCGGTCTCCCGCAAGGGGTTGTCGCAGCGCGAGGTCCAGATCCTGCGCTGCCTGCTGAACGGCGACAGCAACAAGATGATCGCCAACCACCTGAACATCACCGAAGCGACGGTGAAGGTCCACCTGAAGAGCCTGCTCCGCAAAATCAATGCGAGCAATCGGACACAGGCCGCCATCTGGGCGCTGAACAATGGCATCGGGGGAGAGTTCAGCGGCGCCGTCGCCGGTGCCCAGCCGGCCGCGGCGGCCGTGGGCTGACAGGCATCCCGACAGCCGGGTTGCCGCCCGGCGGTGGTCGACGGGATGGCGTTCAAGCGGACGCGGCGGGGTGTGCCCTGGCGGGTGCACCCCGTCCTGCTTTCCGCCCGATCCACCCTCCGGCCGTCAGCGCGATCTTGGGTCAGGCGCTGCGCGCATCACCCCTTCAGGCGCTGCGCGCCTCACCCCTTCAGGCGCTACGCGCCTCACCCCTTCAGGCGCTGCGCGCCTCACCCCTTCAGGCGCTGCGCGCCTCACCCCTTCAGGCGCTACGCGCCTCGCCGGTCGTACGCACCTCGCCCTGGCGGGCGGGGGTCAGCGCCCCGTGCTGACGGGCCGCGAAGACGCCTGCTTCGGTCCTGTTCCGGAAGTGCAGCTTGGCCAGGACGCTGCGGACCATGCTCTTCACCACCGCTTCCGACAGGGTCAGCTGCTCGGCGATGGTCCGGTTGTTCAGGCCTTGCCCCAGGAGTTGCAGGCACTGGAACTCCACTTCCGTCAGACGGGGCAGGAGGGCCAGCCGGATCTCATCCACTCCCATGCGCGACAGGAACTGCCGCGGCAGGATGCAATGCCCCTCCACGCCCAGGTCGATCAACTCGTTCGCCCGGGCCAGGTTGATATCCTCGAACATCCAGGCATCGGCGAACGCCAGGATATGCGCGGCATCCAGAAGTTCGCGGCTGCTCAGGATCACGATGATGCGCGACCGGCGGGAAAGCCGCAGGTAGACCATGGGCTCATTCTCACGCAGGGCGGCGAATTGCTGGACATCGATCAGGATCACATCAGGTGTCGTTGTAGCCTGGCTGAGGTCGGCGACATCGTGACACAGGGTGACGCGGTGCCGCCCTTCGCGATCAAGCGCATTCAACAACTGACCGGCGACCATTTCGTTACCCGGAACCAGACAGACATGCATTGCGGTCACCTTCCCGTGGCGGGTTCTCACGGCTGCTCGGGACGGTGGGGTCACGGGCGGGCCTTGGTGAATTTCCGGTCGTTCGTCGGCATTTTCCGACATGAACACCGGGCTCGCGGGAAGCATCCGGATTCCAGATGAAATCCGACTCAGTGCGTACTTCTTTCGGAGGGGGGGCGGAAAAATGGAAAATACTTGAAAAACCATGATCCCTGCGCTCACCTGTCTGACACCGGTAGCGCTCAGGGGCAGCGATCCGGGATCATCTCCCGGTGGGGGGCTCAGCCATCGGGGGCCTGGGGATCGACCGGTCGTTGGGCTTTGGTTGATCCACCCGGGGAACGGTGGCACGTCGGGTCCATGCCTCTTGTCGATCTGGGCTTGTCCGGCCAACTGTGATATCCGACAAAGGAGTAGGGTCGTAGGACCCGGGCCGGATTTCATGACATGGTCCGGTCGAATGTTGCGAGATTTCGCTTTGCATATACTTGTATGGGTTTGCTCACAGGGGTATAAGCTGTGGTTGAACCCTTCTTCCAACTGCGGGTCCGGTCCCTACCAGGGTCCTCCGCTTGAACCCAGGCTCGACTCATAAATGCGCCTGCTGCTCGCCGATACCGATGCTGCTTTCCGCGGACGTTTGCGGCCGCTGCTGAAACGCGTCAGCGGCCTCCGCCACTGTGACGAATTCGATGACTTCGATGCGCTCGCCGCCGACAAGCCGTCCAGTGGGGAAGCGACGATCCTCATCCTCTCAGAATCCCTTGCCGGGTTGCCCCGCGGCGGGGTCGCCCAATTGGCGCAGGCACAGCCTGACCGGCCGGTCGTCGTGATCGGGCCGGATGAGCCGGAGCGGCTGCGCGCCGTGTTCCGGGAGGGCGCGCGAGGGTTCGTGCGACGCACCCAGGTGGTCGATGAACTGCCCCAGGCGATCGCCACGGTGATGGACGGCGGTATCTACATCCCGCCGCTGCTGGGAATGCGCCCCAGCGCCGAACCGCTGATGACCCAGGCGGGCCCAATCCCCGTCGGCTTCTTCCGGGAGGACGGGGCGCAGCAGCTCACGCCCCGCCAGCGGGAGGTGCTGTCGATGATTCGTTCCGATTGGGACAACAAGGAGATCGCGGACGCGCTGGGCGTCACCATCGGGACCGTGAAGATCCACATCACCGCCATCTTCAAGGCGCTGGGCGTGCGCAACCGCACCCAGGCCCGGGTGGCGGCGGAATGCCTCAACGTTCCGATGATGAAGCGCCCGGTCGGCCAGACCTGATCCGGGGCCCTTGTCCCGGTACCGCGCCGGGGGGCATCGCCACCGATCACGGCGGCTTGCCCCGGCCCGTCCAGCCGAACCAGACTGCCTCCCGCTTTGCCATGACAAGGCCATCATCCATGGTGCATGGTCGTTCCGTGCGATGGGTGTCCGTCGGGACGGGATCGGTGTATCCCCGACCTGGCCGGACCTTGCACCGGATTGACGATCACCGGGATCCGCATCGCCGGGTCCGGATGGAAGGGGAGGAGGTCGGGCGTGGCAGCAGAAACACCCGTCTGTGATTTCGGCTGGCCGGCGGTACCCTTCCGTCTGCCCGCCGTGGACGGCCTGACCTATGGGCTTGACGATGTGCGCGGGCCGAAGGGCCTGCTGGTCATGTTCCTGTGCAACCACTGCCCCTATGTGCGGGCGGTGATCGACCGCATCGTCGCCGTCACCGATACCTTACGGGCGGAGGGCATCGGCGCCATCGCGGTCATGTCCAACGACACCGATGCCTATCCCGAGGACAGCTTCGACAACATGGCCGTGTTCGCCCGGACCCACCGGTTCGGCTTCCCCTATGTGATCGACCGGACCCAGGATGTGGCACGGGCCTATGGCGCCGTCTGTACCCCCGATTTCTTCGGCTTCAACGCCGATCTGGCGCTCCAGTACCGGGGCAGGCTGGACGCGTCGCGCCGGGAAGCGGTCGACGGGGCGGAACCGGACCTTCTGAACGCCATGCTGGCGGTGGCCCGGACGGGTCGCGGGCCCGCGGATCAGATCCCCAGCATCGGCTGCTCCATCAAGTGGCGGAACACCGCCTGACCCAGCCATTGCTTGACCCTGGCCGGGCCCTCTGGTATCGGCCCCGTTCGACCCGCATCAGCCGGCCCAGGGGCCGGGAGAAAGCCGATGTCCGATATTTTCCGCGAAGTCGAAGAGGATCTGCGCAAGGATCAGCTCCAGAAGCTCTGGAACCGGTTCGGGCCCGCCCTCGTCACCGGTGCTGTCCTGATCGTGGCTGGCACCGCTGGCTATACCTACTGGCAGAACAGCCAGCTCTCGCGGATGCAGGAGAATACGGCCGTGCTGTCCACCGCCATCGAGGCGGGGATTGCCGAGGGGGCCGATCCCGCCGCCACGGCCACGGCCCTGGGGGAGGCGGCGTCCCGCCTGACCGGCAGCCATGCCACCCTGGCCCGCCTGTATGAGGCGGCGGCCCTGATCCGCGCGGGTAAGCGGGATGAGGCCATCGCCATCTATGACCAGGTCGCCGGGACCGGCGGGGTTGATCCGCTGCTGCGGGATCTGGCCCTGCTGATGTCCGTCCAGCATCAGGTCGATACGGGCGACGCCGCCCAGCTTCTGGCCCGGCTGGAGCCGCTGGCGGCCCCCGGTGGGCCTTGGCAGTGGTCCGCGCGGGAACTCACCGGGCTTCTGGCTGCCCGTGCTGGCGATACGGCCCGGGCCGCGGCCCTGTTCACCGAACTGTCCACGGATGCTGCCGCTCCCGCCGGTATCCGCGCCCGGGCGGAGGAACTGGCCGCCCTTTACGCTGCTGCGAAATGATGAGCCGAGAGACGAACGTGGTCGACCTCCCCATCCTGCCCCCTGCTTTCGGCCCCCTTGGCACCCGTCCCGACAACCGCCGCACCGGGTCGCCCCGGCGCCGGGCGGCGGCGGTCGGGCTGGCCGCCTGTCTGTTGCTGACCGGCTGCGACACCGTTTCCGGCTGGTTTGAGAGCGAGGATGAGGCGGAGCGCCTGGGCGGCAACCGCATCTCCGTCCTTCAGCTGGAGCAGGCGCTGGAGCCTGATCCGGCGCTTGCCGCGACCGAGGTGACGCTGCCGCCGACGGCGGTCAATCCCGCCTGGGCCCAGCCGGGCGGCAATACCACCCACAGCCCCGGCCACCCCGCCCTGGGCAGCCCGCTCAGCCGGGCCTGGACCTATTCGGTGTCCGGATCGTCCTCCACCGATCCCCTCTTGGGCGGCCCCGTCGTTGCCGACGGGCGGGTCTATGTGCTGGACACGGATTTCGACCTGCATGCCGTGGATGCCCAGACCGGCCGCCGCATCTGGCGGGTCAACGTGGTCCGCGAAGGGCAGGAGGGGGTCGCCTTCGGCGGCGGTGTTTCCGTCGGGCCGGACGGGCGGGTGTTCGTCTCCATGGGTTATGGTGAGGTGATCGCGCTGGATGCGGCCACCGGCACGGAGATCTGGCGCCAGCGCGTGGCGGCCCCGTTCCGCGGCGCGCCCACCGTGGCCGAAGGCCGTGTCTTCGCCCTGGCGGCCGACAACCAGGCCATCGTCCTGGCGGCGGAGAACCGGGTCCTGCAATGGACCCATACGGGCCTGCTGGAACAGGCGGCCTTGCTGGGCGCGTCCGCCGTGGCGGTGGAGAATGACATCGCCATCGTTCCCTATTCCTCCGGTGAGCTGTTCGCCCTGCGTGTGGAGAACGGGCGTGTCGCCTGGTCCGACAACCTGGCGACCGCCCGGCGCGGATCGGCGGCCGGGGCCTTGGCCGATATCCGCGGCCTGCCGGTGATCGACCGCGGTCTGGTTTTCGCGGTCAGCCATTCCGGCCGCATGGCGGCGATCAACCTGCGTACCGGCCAGCGTGCCTGGGAGCAGGATATCGGTGGCATCAACACGCCCGCCGTGGTCGGCGACTGGGTCTTTGTCATCAGCAACGAGGCGCAGCTTGTCACCCTGTCGCGGGAGACGGGCCGGATTCGCTGGATGTCGCAACTTCAGCAGTTCGAGGATGAGGACGACCGGGAGGATCCGGTGATCTGGGCCGGCCCCATCCTGGCCGGCGGCCGGCTGATCCTGGTCAACAGCATCGATGAGATGGTCGAGGTTTCTCCCCAGACCGGGGAGGTGATCAGCCGCACCGATCTGCCCGATGCGGCCCTGATCGCACCGGTGGTCGCGGACAACACCCTTTATGTCCTGACGGACGGCGGCGACCTGGTCGCCTATCGCTGATGCCCGCAACGGGGCTGGGGAGGATGCCATGGCGAAGGCCGCGCGGCGGCTTACCGTCGCCATCATCGGTCGGCCCAATGTGGGCAAATCGACGCTGTTCAACCGGCTGGTCGGCAAGAAGCTGGCCATCGTGGATGATACGCCGGGCGTGACCCGCGACTGGCGCTCCGCCGATGCCCGTGTCGGCGGGCTGGACATGACGGTGGTCGACACCGCCGGCCTGGAGGAAGTGTTCGACCAGAGCCTGGAGGCGCGGATGCGCCGCCAGACGGAAATGGCCGTCGCCCGGGCCGACGTGGCCCTGTTCGTGATCGACGCCCGCGCCGGCGTCACCCCCATGGATCGCCATTTCGCCCAGTGGCTGCGCCGCTGCGGCACGCCGGTCGTTCTGGCCGCCAACAAGTGCGAGGGCAAGGCCAGCACGCCCGGCCTGATAGAGGCCTATGAGCTGGGGCTGGGCGATCCGGTCGCCCTGTCGGCGGAGCATGGGGAGGGGCTGGCCGATCTGGTCCAGGCGCTGGAACCCTTCGTTCCGAAGGAGGATGCGTCGGACGTCGACCCCCCGGGCCCGACGGATGCCGTGGCACCCCGGCCTGGCCGCCCGGCAGCACCCGCTGGTGCCCCCGCGGACGGGCAGACCGATGCCGCTCCTGGCCGTGCCGCCCCGGACAGTCTGGAGGAGGCGATCGCCGCGGCGGAGGCCGGGCAGAGCCTGGAAGGGGAAGAATCCCTGGAGGCGGAGCCGCCGCCGCCCCGGACCATCCAACTGGCCATCGTCGGCCGCCCCAATGTCGGCAAGTCGACTCTCCTGAACAGCCTGATCGGGGAGGAGCGGGTGCTGACCGGCCCGGAGGCCGGGATGACCCGCGATGCCATCGCCGTGGAATGGACCTGGCGGGACCAGCCGATCAAGCTGGTGGATACCGCCGGCCTGCGCCGCCGCGCCCGTGTGGAATCGAAGCTGGAAAAGCTGGCCGTCGCCGATACCCTGCGGGTGATCCGGCTGGCCCATGTGGTCGTGCTTGTTCTGGACGCCAATGCCATCCTGGACAAACAGGACCTGACCATCGCCCGTCAGGTGATCGAAGAGGGGCGGGCCCTGGTCATCGCGGTCAACAAGTGGGACGCCGTTGCCAACCGGAACGAGGCGTTGCAGCAGTTGCGCGACCGGCTTCAGACCTCCATGCCCCAGGTGAAGGGCATCCCGACGGTCACCATCTCCGCCCTGCGCGGGCAGAAGCTGGACCAGTTGCTGGATTCGGTGTTGGACGTCTACGCCCTGTGGAACCGCCGCATCTCCACCTCCCAGATGAACCGCTGGCTTCAGGGCATGCTGTCCCAGCATCCCCCGCCGCTGGTGGAGGGGCGCCGGATCAAGATCCGGTACATGACCCAGGTGAAAAGCCGCCCGCCGACCTTTGCCTTGTTTGTCAGCAAGCCGGTGGACCTGCCGGAGACTTACCTGCGTTATCTGGTCAACGGCCTGCGCGACAGTTTCGACCTGCCGGCGGTGCCGATCCGGTTTCTGGTGCGCAAGGGCAGCACGAACCCTTATTCGCAATCCTGACGTCCTGTTAACGGATGCTTCGGAATTCCCCCGGTATTGGATACAATGCCGGATAATGGCCGGGGGGATGCGGCGTGCTGAAATGGATCAGGAACCGGCTGGTCGGATATGAAGTGTTCTTCCGGAGGGAGGAACGCTGGGTCCTGGAACTCGTCACCGATGATGAGGATGCCGCCATCGCCGAGGCGCGCCGGGCGCTGAGCACGGGCAAGACCCCGGCTGCCCGTGTGGTGCGCCAGCGCTCCATGATGAGCGGCTTCACCACCGAAACCATCGTCTTCGAGGAAGCGGCGGCCGCCCCGGCGGAGAAACCCGTCGTTGTCCACAGCCCGCCGGTGCCCACCCCCGTCTGCCGCACGGTGGGGGAGATGTTCGAGGCGGCGGGGCGCCGGACGGTCGGCCTGTCCCTCCGGGAATATCTGGCGCGGAACGACCTGACCGTGACGGAGCTGATGCACAGCTGGTCCCATATCCGCCGCTTCCAGGACAAGGCGGAGATCCTGACGGCCTGCATCCATCGAATCGCGTCGGCCCAGGCGACAACGACGGGCGAACCGGTGAAGCCGCGGGTCGGCGCCCTGCTCGGGCTGGTGGATGAGGCGACGACCCTGGCCCGGGATTTCCAGGTGGAGCGCAAGAAGCTGCCCCATTATGACGGCAGCGACATCGTCGCCTATGACCGGATCATCCGCGGCCTGGTGGGGGATGACCGCTATCCCTACGTGATCCGGGCCATGCTGTCTGTCTGGCTGTTCGATATCCGCAGCCTGAACGGCAAATTGGAAGCCGTGCTCCACATGCTGCGGGCGGATGGGGTGGACAATCGCCTGGCCGCCATCCTGGATGGATTCGCGGCCGATACCCTGATCTTCGCCGATGTGATCCAGGAACTGTTCGGGGCCCGCGGATGCCTGGGGGAATTCCTCTGCCTCCTGGCCGATCTGCTCCAAGGCCGGGCCCCGGTGGTGGAGGGGGTCAGTCCGCTGCTGACGGACCTCGCCCTGCATTTCCGCGACGATCGGGTCCCGGATTGTGTCGCCATCCTGACCGATCGCCTGGTCCAGGAACTGACCGCCGACCGCCCGCTGGACAAACTGAACCCGGCGCGGGAGGGGCATCAGATCGAAGTCCTGTCCAAGGCCCTGTCCCTGCCGGACGGGAGCCTGTTCGGGGGGGAGGTGGTGCGCAAGGCCATGTCGTCGCGCCGCCTGCGCCACCGCCAGTCGGTGCTGCGGGCCCAGGGGCTGCACCACATCGCGGATAATCTGCGGCTGGATTGACGGCGCGCACCGGGGCGGCCCTGGTCAAGCACCCTGGCGCCGATACTGTTGCAGCCGCGTTGTGCGCAGGCCCCGCAGGCCGTGGCTGTCGATCAGGGTTTCCCAGCTCCGGTATTCCTCGATGCTGAGATGGTAACGCGCACAGGCCTCGGCCAGGGAGATCCGGCCGGAGCGCACGCCGTCGACCACTTGCGCCTTTCGGCGGGTCACCCAGCGCTTGGTATCGGGTGGGGGAAGATCCTCCACCGGGTCCGCCGCGTCCATGGCGGCCGATCCATGATCAACGGTCTGTCTGTTCCCTATGCCGTTTCCGGCGTTCGACGTCATCGCCTACACTTCGGAGTAGCTGAACTACCCCGAAAGATCGGACCAACTGTTTAACACTTTCTGAATCCGGCGCTCCCGGATCAGCCGCCGGGACGTCGTGTACGGACCGACGTGACCTGATCCAGCTTCACCGCCACCCCGCCCACATCCAGATAGGTCTCCCCTTCGGACATGTCGACGCCGGTGACACGGCCGCTGGTCTGGACGATGGTCTGCATGTCCTTCCCGTCCTCATCCTTTGCCTTCACGACGACCTGGTAGAAGCCGTCCTTCATCTGCACCCCTGCGGCACTTTTGCCGTCCCAGCGCAGTTCCTGGAACCCGGCCCGGGGGGGCAGGTCCAGGGTGCGTATGGCCCGGCCTGTACTGTCCTGCACCTCCACCACCGCTTCCGCCGGCTTTTTCGGAATGGCGACGGAGAAATCGGCAACACCATCCTGAAGGGGCAGGGCGTTGCCGCTCATCTCCACCACATTGCCGATATAGCTCAGCGCCTGGACCGGGCGGTTGGCGTTCATGGAGGTGATCAGGTTGTCCAGCTTGTCGTTGGAGGCGATCTGCTGTTCGACCTGGGAAAACTGGACAAGCTGGTTGGTGAACTCCGATGCGTCCTGGGGCTGCATCGGATCCTGGTTCTTGAGCTGCTCTGTCAGCAGCTTCAGGAAGGTCTCATAGTTCTCCGCCAGGGAGCTGAGACCATTGACCTTCCCGTTCTGCACCAGGGGTGTGGTGCTGGTATTGGAGACGGAGCTGACCATGATCCGGTTCCTTCTCTGCTCGATCTGTCTCAGATCCGTACGTCAACCCGGCCGGGGCCGAGGATCGGGCCGGCAACCTGGGGCAGGGCGGCAGGATCTGCACCGGCAGAATCTGCCACCCTCAGGTTCACGTCCCGGCCTTTCGGCTGGTCCCGGTCCCGCTGGGCCTCACCCCCCTGATCGCGCAGGGAGAAGTTCAGCCCGTTGGCGTCGGTCTTTAGACCAGCGTCATGCAAGGCCCGTTCCAAGTTGCGGGCATCGCTTTTCAGCATGTCCAGAGTGGCCGGGTTTTCGACCAGGACCTTGGCCTTCAGGGTCCCGTCCTTGCTGAATTCAAGCTGCACATCGATCCGGCCCAGCTCCGCCGGGCGGAGATGAAGGGTCAGGCGGTCCTGCCCATCGGCCACGGCGCGCTGCACATGCACGGCGATCTGCTGCGGGGCGGCCTGGGGGCTCTGGCGCATCGTGCGGGCGGCCGCCAGATGCTGGGCAAAGTCCGGGCCCTGGGTCCGCTGGGTATCCGGGGTGGGGCTGAAGGCCGCGGCCGGATCGGTCTCACTCCCGCGGGCGGCATTGTCGCCGCCGTTCTGGCCGGAGTTGCCGCCGGACGGTGTGTCCGTCCCGGCGGATCCGCCGATGCCGGCCAGGCCGGCCATCCGGGGATCGGCGGCGACCGCGGGGGCGGTCGGTGGAGTGGGCGGCTGCGGACGCGGGGCTGCGGCGGCGGCGGCGGCGTGGTTTGCCGCCTCCTCCGCCCGGGCGTTGTCGCCGCTGCCGCGGGTTTCCCGCTCCCGGCTGCGCCAGTCACGCTGTTCCGCCGCCCGGGTCCCGGAATCCTCCTCCACCGGCAGGGTGCCCTTGGCCGTTTCCTCCCCCTCGACCGGGGCGCCATCGGTTGCGGCGCCCGGCGCCTCGTCGGACGGGCGTGTCCGGCCGGTGGTGGGGGTGTTCGGGGTCGCCTGGGCCTGCGGCTCCGCCGGGCTTGCCGTCGCCGGGGCCTGGGCCGCCGCCTGGGCAGCCTGTGCCGCAGCCTGCGCGGCCGCTGCCTGCTGGACTTGGGCCGGGTCGGTGCCGCTGGTCGGGCGGTGCTTGGGTGTCGCGGCCTGCGGGGGCGGGGCGTCTGTGGGGACAGTGGGGGCAAGTTCAGCCACGGCTGCCGCAGGGGAGGACCCGGTCGGGGCCGCCGGTGTGGCCGCCGGTTCCGCTGCCGTGGCCGGCGTGATCTCCGCCGCCTTGGCTTCCGCCGTCTTCGTGGCCGGACGGGGCGGTGTCGGTCCCTGCACCGTCTCCACCGCCTTGACGGGGGCGGCGCTCTGGGCCGGCAGGGAATTGGCGGGCAGGGGTGTGGGGGGCGTTGCCGCCGTCTGCGCGGATGCCGTCGGGGCAGGGGGGACGGTCGGGGCCGTAGCCGGCGTGCCGGTCTGTGTCGCGGACGGCAGCGGTGCCGGTCCGGCGGCGGCGTCCGCGCTGTTGATCGCATCGCCGGCCCCGGCCACAGGCGCTGCCTCGGCCGTCACCGGGGCCGCAGGCTGGATCGGGGCCTGGGGCAGGATCTGGGTGGTTTGGACCTGGACCGGCATCGGCTCGACCGGGGTGGCCGTGGGCAGCACCGGGACCTGCCCCTCCGTCAGGATGGGCATGATCTCCACGGGGGCACCCTTGGCCTCGGCCGCATCGCCCATCACCGGAAGGATGGACAGACCCTCGGTGGGCATCGGCATCGGGCCCGGCAGCAGATCACCCGGCATCCCGTCCACCGGCAGGGATCCCTTTTGGATCAGGCCGGTATCGGCGATCCCCGTCGCCCCCAGACCGCCCATCTTGGCCAGCGGCTGCGGTCGCAGGGGGATCAGGGCCATGGGCCCGGCTGCGGATGCGGGCAGGGGGCCGGTGCCGCCGCCGATGCCGGTTGGACCGACGGTAACGGGGCCGGTGGGCAGCAACACGCCTGCTGGCAGGATCGCCCCGTCCCCCTCAATCCCGCCTGTGCCGGGCAGGGTGGGCATCGCGGCGGATCCCGCCGGAAGTGCCGGCTGCCCGGGCAGGGCGATGGGCATTCCGGCCTGCGCGGTTCCCAGGAGCTGCCCCAGAAGGGACTGGAACATCTCCCCGCCCGCGCCGGCCATACCGGCGGGAAGGACGGTCATGCCGGGCAGGACCGGCTTCGTCTGCATCTGCTGGGCGGCGAGAATGTCCATGGTCGGGTCCCCGGTCTTTGGTCACACCGTTGCTTTGCAATTGGTGGGCCAGGCTGCGTGTCGGTTGGGCTCAGGCGGTCGGTCGGGCTTGTGTGGCCCCACCTGATCCTGCCGCCCGGCAGGAATTGCCGCTTTCAGCAGGGGGCCCGGCAGTTTTGGCCGGCGCCCCTCCGCATCTGTCAGGCGACCTCGTTGAATGCGAAGGGGGTGGTTACCCTGACGGCGCCGTAGCCACCCCGGCCGGGCATGGTCATGCCCGTTTCCATTTCCTTCGCCTTGGTGATGGCGTAGACCATGGCCTGCATGTAGGCCTCGGTCGTGACGGTTGCGTTCTTCACGGCGAAGGCGTTGGCCTCGCTGGCCGTGCGGAAACTGTCCACCGCGTCCTGGAGCCGGCCTCGATCGGCGTCCTCCAGGGCGGCGATCCCTTCCGTATCCAGATTGACCGCGCGTACCGCCTCTTCGAATGTGCGGGCGAGCTGGTGCTTGACCTCCGCCATGGCGCGCAGGGCGGGCAGGTCACGGCTGCGGATCAAGGTGGTTTCCTGGGTGTACAGGGCGCGGAGCTGATCCATCGTGACGATCAGTGTTTCCACGCGGGCAAGGCTCGGGCTCATCACATCCCCCCGTTCGCGGCTTTTTCCTGGGCTTCCAGCAGGGAGCGCTGGACATGGGCGGCGAGGCCGAAACCACCGGCACCCGCCATCTGCTTGCCGTACTGATCCATCAGGAGACCGCGGAAGGTCTCCTCCGCCTGGCCGCCACCGAACATTTCGTCGGCTCCCAGCCCCTCCCACATGCTGTTCAGCATCTGGGTGATGAAGACCGCCTCGAACTCCTTGGCGGACTCGGCGATTTTCGCCTCATTGCCGCGGGCTGCGGCGCGTCCGGCCATCTGGGCCTTGCCCTGCAGCAGGGCGGAACGGTCGATGCCGGGGGTGGGAAGGGCCAGGTCGCTCATCACATCACCTCGATCTCTGCCTGAAGGGCACCCGCTGCCTTGATCGACTGAAGGATGGAGATCATGTCGCGGGGGCCGACACCCAGCGCATTCAAATTCTGTACCAGTTCCTGGAGGGAGATCCCGGCGGGCAGGATGGTCAGCTTGTTGTCGGCGCTGTCGTCCACCTGGATGTCGGTCCGTGGCACCACCACGGTCTGCCCGCCCTCGCTCAAAGGGCCGGGCTGGCTCACTTGCGGGGTTTCCACGACGCGGATGGTCAGGTTGCCCTGGGCAACGGCGACGGTGCTGATCCGCACATTTTCCCCCATCACGATCACGCCGGACGCTTCGTCGATCACCACCCGGGCGGGCTGGTCCGGGGTGACGCGGAGCTGTTCCACGTCGCGGATGAAGCCGACCAGATCGGCCCGCCGCGGCAGCGGCACATCGATGAGGACGGAGGAAGGATCGGTCGCCCGCGCCGTCTGGCCGCCGAAGACGCTGTTGATCGCCTCCGTGATCCGCTTGGCGGTGGTGAAGTCCGGATTGCGCAAGGACAGGCGCACATTCGGCAGATCGGCCAGCTGGAAGCCCAGTTCGCGCTCCACGATGGCACCGCCGGCGATCCGGCCCGATGTGGGCACGCCGCGGGTGATGCTGGCCGCCGCCCCCTGGGCGACGAAGCCGGAAACGGCGACGGCCCCCTGGGCTACGGCATAAACCTCCCCGTCCGCGCCCAGAAGCGGCGTCACCAGCAGGGTCCCCCCCTGAAGGCTCTTGCTGTCCCCCAGGGTGGCGACACTGATGTCGATCCGCGTGCCCTGGGTGGAGAAGGGGGGAAGGGTCGCCGTCACCATCACGGCGGCGACATTGCGGGTCCGCAGTGTCTCTCCCCGGATGTTGACGCCCAGCCGCTCCAGCATGCCGACCAGGCTCTGTTCGGTGAAGGGGGAGTTGTTGATGGTGTCTCCCGTCCCGTTCAGGCCAACGACAAGGCCGTAGCCGACCAGCATGTTGTCGCGGACTCCCTCCACATCGGCCACGTCCTTGATGCGGGATTGGGCCACGGCGGGGGCCGGCGGCAGCAGCAGGGCAAGGGCCAGGCAACCTGCCGCCACGGCATAGCGCAGCAGGCGGGCGGCAGGGGCGGGGATCGGGCTCTGTCGGTTCAACATCGGTCTGTTCCTTCTGACCTGTCATGCAGGTGACCTGTCGCCCCGTCCCATGCGATTTCCATGCCAGCCCCATCCCGGCCCAGGCAGCCGTTTCCAGCGGCCTTGCCCGGGCGGCGGCTGGGAATGGTCTGCCGGGCGGGGCAAAAAATGCCCTAGGCGTGCGGCGTGGCGCGATGGTAACACTGCATCTTGGGGCAGCACCCAGGAGCAGCCGCCAAGTGCGGGCATCAACGGGCCGGGGCCCGGGTGTCCGGCCGGCCTCTCCCGCCGCTGTCCCTCTTCAGACCAGGAAACGACTGCGACGACCATGAAAATCGAAGGTCCCGGGCAGCTTCGCACCGGTCAGGTCCGCAAGGGCCAGGCGTCCGGCTCAGGCAGCGATTTCCGCAGCCTGATCGACGGGGACGGGGAGACGTCGGCCGCCAAGACCTCCGGCAGTCAGGGAACCATCGCGGTCAACCCTCTATTCGCGCTGCAGGAGGTGGATGATGCCACCACCGGCCGTCGCAAGGCCCGCGCCCGCGCCGAGGATATCCTCGACCGGCTGGATGAGATCCGTCTCGGTCTGCTGGCCGGGGCGATTCCGCTGGAGAAACTGCACACGCTGGTGCGGATGATGCAGGTCCGGCGGGAGACGGTGACCGACCCCGGGCTCCAGGAGGTGCTGGACGAGATCGAGCTACGAGCCCAGGTCGAGATCGCCAAACTGGGCGGCTGAATCCGTTTTGGATTGAAAATCCCGCAATTTCAATGACTTGAAAGATTATGGTTCGGTCGCCTTGCTTGTTGCGGGCGAAAGGGTCGGCCCCTATACTCCCGCGCGTCTCGGGCCCCTTGGATCGGACTGACCATGTCGTCTGCTGCGCCTCTGCTGCCACCTGATTACCGGCCGTCCGAGGACGAGCCGTTCATGAACCCGATCATGCGGGAGTATTTCCGTCAGAAGCTGCTGAAGTGGCGGTCGGAACTGCTCCGGGAATCGAATGAGACACTCCAAAGCCTCCAGGATGGCGGGATCCAGGAACCCGATATCGCCGACCGCGCATCGGCGGAAACGGATCGGGCCCTGGAACTGCGCACCCGTGACCGGGAGCGCAAGCTGATTTCCAAGATCGATTCCGCCCTGGACCGCCTGGAGCAGGGCGAATACGGCTATTGCGAGGAGACGGGGGAGCCCATCGGTGTCCGCCGCCTGGAAGCCCGTCCCATCGCCACCCTGAGCCTGGAAGCCCAGGAGCGGCATGAGCGTATGGAGCGCACCCACCGCGACGACTGATGCCAAAGGTTAGAAATCCTGACCCTTGTTGCGGCGGCGATCGCCGCAGCCCCGATAAAGGGCGGCTGGCATGATCCGGGCGATCCCCGAATTCCCCGGGCCGTCGGTCGGGCGGCGGAGATCTGGACGGACGAACGGGCCGGATCCCCTTTTGGGACCGGCCCGTTCCGTTTGGTGGCGCAGGGGCGATGTGTCGGGTCTTTGCCCCATCCCCGCGGCCCCGGGCTTGTCCCGGGGTGAAGAAAGCCGATCTTTCGGTGACCGGGATCAGAAGGGCATCACCGCCTCCAGCACCTGGCTGCCCCAGCGCGGCGCCTGCACATCGGTGATCTGGCCGCGGCCGCCGTAGGAAATGCGGGCCTCGGCGATCTTCTCGTAGGAAATCGTGTTCTGGGAGGTGATGTCCTCCGGCCGGATGATGCCGGTGATGGTCAGCTCCCGCACTTCGTTGTTCACCCGCACCTCCTGCCGGCCCTGGACAACCATGTTGCCGTTGGGCAGGACCTGGGTGATCAGGGCGGCGACATGGTTGT
>JBJOKR010000104.1:0-16242 GCA_046045995.1 Pseudomonadota bacterium
CGGGTGTGGCGCTCTCCGACGCGGTTGCAGAGATGGTTTCAGCACCCAAATCCTACGCCAGATCAGAGACTTACGCTACACCCGCCGCCCCCTCCAAGCCGCCGTCGTGAATACGACGGGCTAGGTCAATCGCCACTACCCGGCCCATCAACCGGTTGAACAGGCCGCGCTTGTAGTCATTCCGGGTCCACATCACGGGATCGCCAACGCTGAACCACTGGCCGAAGTAACCCTTGAGGACGGGCGCTTCCGCTGCGTTCAAGCGTTGTAGGCGTTCGTTCAGCTCTTCGACCCCGGCCACCCCCTTCCAGGTCGGCGTGACGATCAGGGTATCGCCAGCAAGGCCGCCCAGATACTGCCAGACGGCCTCGACTTCCCGCGCCAGATCCTCCTCGGCGCAGCGCCGGATCGACACGCCTTCGCCGTAACCGGCATAGTCAGGCAGAATCGGAACCCGGCGATCCCGGATAGCTCGGCTCACCGCCGGAATACCGCCTTCCTCTCGTTGCCGATGCACGACCGTCAGCCGGGCCGAGATGGCGGGGTCGAGCACGAGCCGGTGGAACACGATCCCAAACGACACCGGCGGCAATTGGCCTTCGTCGCCCACCAGCAGCAGCCGCGCCCCGTCGGGCATGTGGGTCACGAGGCTGTAAAGACTCGCGAGGTCCACCATGCTGGCCTCGTCGACGATGACCAGGGTGTGCAGCGTGATCTGGGCCAGGGAGGCGCGACGCCGGTTCAGCCGATCCGCTTCCGCTGCGTCCAGATCGTCGCCGGCGAGCTGCCGGTCGATCTCCGCCCGTTCCCGCAGCTGGTGTATCAGTCGGGCCATCGTCATGGCCGGCCGTCCAGTCGCCTGGCTGAGGCGCAGAGCGGCCTTGCCGGCAAGCGCGCAGAGCACGACCCGGCCCCCGGCCTGATGCTCCCAGGTGTCGGCGATGACACGGGTGACCGTGGTCTTCCCGACGCCGGCCCCGCCGGTGAGGACCGCCAGAGGGCTTTCCAGGGCTCGCAGGATGGCTTCCACCTGTTCGGGGTGCAAATCCCGTCCGCCGATCCGCAGACCCTCCACGGAGGCCCTGAGCGGCCATGGCGAGGCAAGTGCCACGCCATCCAGGGCGACCGGGCTGGGCATCCGACGGAACTGCTCGGTCAGATAGTCCTCCATCGCCGCCGCCCCGGGCGCCCGCCAGACGCCGTTCGCCCCCGGCAGGATCGCAAGGTTGTCCCGCCCGGCCGCGATGGCAGCGTCAATCCGAACTGCGTTCCGGGTTGCCAGGAGCTTCGCGAGGGTGGCCCGCAGGTCCGCGTCGGAGATGGCCGTGGCGGACTGCTTGAGGACGCGCTTGACCGCCTCATCGACCGCCCCGACCAGGCGCCGCCGGTCGCTACTGGGGTCTGCCACACCCGCCTCGGCCAACAGCTGCAACCCGAGCCGGTCGAGCCGTGTCCACGACATCAGCGGCACGAGGCAGTAGGGATTCTCGCCCAGGCGTTCGATGGCACGGTCGCCATACACCTTGAGGATCGTTCGGGCTGCCCGGACATCCTCGATCCCTCGGGCAGACAGCCAGTCCAGGGTCAGCGTCTCAGCACGGGCCTCGCGCCAGGCGGCCTGACAGGCGGCGGCGAGCCGGGGACCCAGCAGCGGACGATCCGGCGCCAACGTGTCCGCGATCAGATCGAGATAGTCCGGGTGATCGAGGATCGCGGTCAGGTCCTTCCCGAACCGATCCCACAGCGCCTTCGCCCGTTCCGGCCCCACGCCCGGCACATGGGCGGCAAGGAAATCCCGGATCAGCTTGCCGCTGGGGACGGCTCGGACTGCCCGGGTCGCCTCGATCTGAGGTCCCCAGCGCGTCTCCTGGATGTCGCCCTCGACTTCCCAGGTCTCGCCCACGACCGGGCGGCCCGCCATGACGGCGCTGGTCGCCTTGACCCGCAGCTTGCGGCCATGCGCAGAGTGCCCGCGGTCATCCACCCGCACGCCCAGGATCACCCCGTAGGCCTTCTCGCTGACCAGGATCTCGACGGCCACCCTCATCGGATCGGCGCCGTCCGCAGGATCATCCCGGTCTCGTCCCGGATGCGCAGCTGCTCCTCCAGGGACGCGATGTAGCGGCGTTGCTGCTGGATCACCGCCTCGCGTTCGGCCAGGGCCTTGGCGTAGTCCGACGCCTCGGCTCGCGCCCGGCCGAGCTTGGCCATTACGACAGCGTCGTCGGCGTTCATCTGCGCCCGGCTGCCGATCGGCGCCAACCCCTGCGCCTCGGCGGCAGCGTTGACGATCCGCTTGAGTTCCGGACTCTTGTGGAAATGCTGCTCCTGGGTGACCTTCAGGCCCAGAGCCAGGGTCAGGGCGCGCACGTTGACTTTGCCGTCCGGTGTTGCCGGCAAGGTCGGCTCGCGGGGCTCCGGCCGGGCCTCGTATTCGGCCAGCCGCGCCTCCAGGTAGGGTTCTAGGAGCCGCAGTATTTCGGGGACGACGGTCGCAGGACGGCCCATTTCAAACCATTTCTCCGGTGGTAATGCAGAGAGCAACCGTCTTAGCGCGTGCCCGTTGACCCGAAGCCCCCGGCGCCCCGCTCGCTGTCCGACAGTTGATCGACCTCGACCGTGGCGCAGCGGCGGACATCGGCGATGACGGCCTGGGCGATGCGGTCTCCGTGATTGATCGTGTAGGGCTCCGAGCCGACGAAGTAGAGCCCGACCATCACGATGCCACGGTAATCCTCGTCAACTGTCCCCGGGCTGTTCGGGATCATGAACCCATGTTTCAGGGCGAGGCCGGAGCGCGGGCGTATCTGCATCTCGGTCCCGACGGGCAGTTCGACGTGGAACCCTGTCGAGATCATCCGCAGCTGGCCGTGCTCAAACGTGACCGGCCCCTCCGGCAGGAAGGCGCGCAGGTCCATGCCGGCGGCACCCGGAGTTGCATAGGTCGGAAGCGGCAGATCATGGTTTCCGTCCACCCGCTTGAATTTGACTTCAGTCACGATCGCCGCTCCTTCCATGAATTCCGATGACCTTGCCCCGTTCGGCGGTGAAGGTCGTGATCCGTTCCCGCAGCTCCTGGTTTTCCTTTTCCAGCGCTTCCATCTGGAGACGCCATTTCAGGGCTTCCGCGGAAAGGAGCTTCAGTTGCTCTTCGTACCAGTGGATCTTGTCCTGCTTGGCGGCCCGCGCGGCCAGCTTGGAGGTCGGCGCACCCCGCTGCTTCAGCTGGGCAAGCCAGTCCTCTACGATGTCTCGTGTTTCGTGGTGGTGCGGGTTCCGTAGGGTCGAAGAACCGACCCCAGCCCGTCTGAGCACCTCGACTTGGTTCACTTTCCCATCGTTGTGCGGGTAGGTCCCGCGCTCCGCAATCTCGGCCTCGATGGTTCGGAGCGCGGCCAAAACCCGCCCCCGCGTCTCGTCCCTCTTGGCGATCTGGCCCTGCACCATTACGTCATGGTTGCCTTTACTGGGCATGATCGTTTCCCCGGCCCAGGATCGGATCCAGGCGCTCGCGCAGGACAGACGACATCTTCGCCCAACGGATCGGATCGCAATCCCCCAGGGCGGGCTTTAGTCGGGGGTCCGAGGCGAACTCTTCGATCAGGTCGGGGAAGGGCTGGAAACTGGCAAGAATCTGGTTCTGCAAGAACGCCCGGTCGAAGGTCTTCGCGCCGACGATGCTTTTCAGCGCACTGTCGATCAGCTTCCGCCGATCCTGCTTTTTGGCGGCAAACTCCAGCCGGTGGTGGCAGCCCGATGTGCAGGCCGCGACGTCGCGGATGCCCAGGCTCGATGAGCAGGCGCCCCGCTCCAGCGGCTGGGCTGTGCAGATCACGCCCGGTCGAACGACCTCGCAGGAGCCAAGAATAGCCGCGGCCTCCTGGACATCGTCTGTGTCCAGCTGCTCTTTCCCTGACCGGGCTAGCATCTCAGCCTTGAGCTTCCGGACCAGGTCTGCGGCAGGACCGCCATGCTCTTCTGCATGGTCGAAGACTTCCTTGATGTGGACCGCCTTTACCTCTCGCCTGACACGGTTGATATCCTCGACCAATTCTGGATCCCGTTGCATGTAGCCGAGCGTCACTTCCATATCGTCGTGGCCAAGCACGTCGAAGAGGATCTGATTGGCGCCTTCCAGCGACAGCGCCGCGAGGCGCGCGACCGTGTAGCGGAAGCGGTGCGGGGTAAGCTTGCCGTCGATCTCCGACAGCGTCCGCTCGTTGGGCAGGATCACTGCCTTGCCGAGCTTGGTAATGAAGTTCTGCAGGTTTGGTATTCCTGTGGTGTTCTTGTCTCCCACAAGCGTCACCCAAAGGTGCTCCGTTCGACCCAGCGCCGCGCACAGCTCGCATTGCCGTTCGAAGGCATCTGCCGTGGCCCACGGAAGCGGCCAAGTCCGGAGCTGGCCGTGTGGACTGTCGTTAGACTTGTAGGTCTCCCCGTCCAGATAACAGCGGTCCCCTTCCACCCGACGGGCATCGGGGCGCAGCCCGGTCAGTTCTCCGATCCGCTTGCCGGTCGACCCCAGCAGTAGCGCCGCGTTGGCCGTCTGACAGAGCATGACTAGGTCTTCAAGAGCCTTGAGGTCGGCACCGTCCAGTGGAAATCTCCAATGAATGGCGCCGTGAAGTCGCAGCCCGTAGGGCAGCGGCTCTCCAGCCAGCCTGCCTCCTGGAACCCAGGCACGGATCAAGGCAGTCCGATGGGCACTGACCGCTCCAGTGCGCTTGCGTCCGTCCGGAGCCGTGGCGATGGCTCTAATGCGCAGATACGCTGCGAGGGCCTCTGGTGTCAGGGCACTAAGCCAGAGAGCTACGCGGAGGATCTCGGTGAATGCAGCGTCGCTGTAGGGCTCGTCCGCTTTGGACCCCTGCCGCTTGTGGAGCTTTGCCCGCGATACCGCCTGGGCTGGCCAGTCATCCATCAAGCCGGCCGCGAAGAGAGCATTGTTCCGAGCCGTGCAGATCCAGCTCCAGCCCGGAAATCTTGCCTTGAGATCATCGAAGTTCGTTGGCGAAAGTAGCCCGAAGATCGGCGCTCCGTCGGGGCATTTTGACCCCGATGTCATTAGGGTTTCCTCGGGCGCGGGTTTGTAGGTTGAGAGGGAGTAGCAGGCCGCCGCGATTTGCCCCTGGACCTTTATCACCCATGTTCCGGGCGACGGGGGGGTGCTGGTCTCGCCTGCACTAAGCAGGCCGCGTCCACGGATCCGAAGAGTCTGGGTCCAGTCTAGTGTCGCCAAACGTTGAAGCCGCCGCATCGTCCCCTGCGCAATGTCGGCCTCGACGCCCGGAGGCACCGCTTGCGTGAAGTCGACCCGCCTATTCGACAGCGATCGCTTGTTCGGCGGAAACCAGTCAGTCGGCAAAATCCATTCCGGGTCTCCAACACGGCAGCCGGGCACAATTTCATACCCGGCGAGGTCATCCCAATCGCAGGTCCAGGCCTTGCTAAGGTCTAGCCGCCCGGCGACTCTTTCGCGGTGGTCGGCGGCGAGTTTCCTATAGTCGTAACCCCTCACACCAGACCTCCAGCAACGTCAGGATCGTCGAATACGAAGAGCGCCCCTGTTCGAAGGCCAGCCAGTCGATCCTCCGACCGCGCCATGAACGCCGCTTGTTTATCGCGGAAAACCTTGTCACGTGTCATGATGATCGCCTCCAGCTCCCACCAGAAGGTCGATGTCAGCCATCGCTGAGGGGGCGTGCCCTCACGTAGCCAGAGCAGGTCCGCATACCGGTCCGCCAAGCCTTCAAAAGCCCCGGCAAAAACGATACCATGACGGCACAAGATGCAGCGCTGAACCGCGCAGATGGCACCCGTCGGGTGGCGCGGGGCCAGGAAATCCTCGGGCTCCATCGGAGCGGCGCACCCCATCCCCATGCGCGTGCGGTAATGCTTCAGCTTGTCGCGATCGGCATCGCTGAAGTCGAGGTAGTTGTTCGAGAGATAGAGGACCGTTGGGTCCACCGACCTGCCGTCCTGGACTTCCCGCAGGGCGCTTTCCATTAGGGTACGGAACCGATCGAAGCGATCACGCAGTTGGCGCTTCTGCCTCAGATAGGCCCGTTGGCTTCGAGGATCGCCATGGGAAAGCGCCCGCTGAAGTATGAAGGGATTCTGGCCCGAGTTGTCAAAGATGAAAGTAGCAAAGGCGTCCCGTATGTCCGACCATGTGAGGGCGTCGATCGCCGCTGCGCGCTTCTCGCGACCTGGAAAATTCTGCGGCAGGGCTTCGATAGCAATCCTCTTGAGGGTGGGAAGTTGATTAACAATCGCACTCATAAGCGGCGCCCCGCAGGCTGCGGCCCCGACGCCCGACATGTTGTAGTATAGCCATGGCCGCCGGAGCTGCCGTTCGATCTCGGCCATCTCTTGGCGCCTCTCCAGGCTGTCGGGCTGAGCCTCGAGGACGACACGCCGACGGCGGAGCATTTCACGAAGAAAAGTGGTCCGCCGCTCCATGGCGCGGATGATCTGGAAGCTCCGGAACCGCGGCCCGGCCTGACCGATTGCCATCACCTTGCGCCCGGTTTTGGGGCGGATTGTCTGGAGGACGACGCTGTCGAGCTTATTAGCGTTCTCCGGATCGACACCGCGCCGAAAGATGTACCATTGGCCGTTGAGATCGATCGCGTCGACCGGATCGATCCAGCCGGTCTCCATTGATACTATCAGAGCGCCCGCAGCCACTTCCAGGGGCGTCGGCGCCAGGGCTGCATACAGTTCCCGAAGCGTCACGCCCGCAAAGGTCTCCGCAGATTTGGTAGTGTGATTATTTAGTTTTTTCTTTGCTTTCGTGTCGAGGGTCGACGTCCCAACGATGTGATCCTCCATCCAGGCCCGCGCCAGCACGCAAAGATTAGCAGGGTCGTGCCAAACAGGGTTCTTGACGGAACCTCGGGTGCCGCGTTCGCGGAGATTGCCCCATGCATTGGAATCGTGTCTCGGATCAACCCCAGTTGCGAGCCAATGCTGCCCCAGTTCCCAGGCACGTACTCCAGCTTCGAAGGTGCGCTTGCAGGTATGGTACAGGGCTTTCACGGCTTCGACTTCAACGTCCGCGTGTATGTAGCGGCCCTCTTCAATCTCGATCGTTGGCCAGAGCAGGGGCTCGGCCTTCTCCTCTCCCCTTTTCTTCGCGGCAAGCTCACGGGCGGCAGAGATCAGTCCGAGAACGTAGCCAAACTGCTTTTTTCGCTCATTCAGGTTTCCGCCCATTCCGAGAATGAAACGCTTAAACAGTGCGCCATCCCCGGCCGTGAAGTCGACGACACCCTTCGGCACGGCGTCCGGCCCCGCTGCAACCGACAGCGATGTCATCCACTTGAAGAGCTTGGGAAGACGGCTATCGAGCCACGTACTGATGGCCTTGCGGCTGCGTTGTTTCCGTCCAAGCTCTGTCTTGATGAGCGGCAAAAGGTCCCCAATAATTCCGGGAAAACCGATCAGGCCAAGCTCAGTATCCCCGTCACGGTAGCGGGACAGGTCAACTTGATGGGGATAGCCACCTTTCGTCAGAACAATAAACTTAAGGGGATCGCCACCTCTGACCATGGACTCGAATATATCGTCGGCGGCCTCCAGGTCTGCCAGTGGCTCCAGCTCGTCGAGGGTCGTAGACTTCGTGTACTTATCCATCGTGGCCGTATCCCTCAAGAGCATCCCACCAGTTGGAGAGGGCCGGCATCAGGTCGATCATTTCGGCCACCCAGCCCAAATACAGTTCCGACGTCCTTTGATCGACGTGGCCGAGCTGGGGCTGGATGTATGTCGCAATCAGGTCGTGCCCGATCGCATGGGCGATCCCGCACAGCGGACCATCGACGCCCGTCGAAAGGCGGGCCTGTTCCTGTATCTTCTCCATTAGCGTGTAGCACGCCCAGGTATGGCGGCCGAGATGGGGCGAGTATCCCTTGTAGGGGACGGCCGCCCCCGTCCAGAGCGCATGGAAACGGCTGTAGGTCAGCGGCTCTCCGGTATGCCGCGAAAGAAACAGCTCCTTCGGCGCCGGCCGCGCCATGCCGTCGCGGCGTGACCGATTCTGATGAACCTTGAGTCCAAGCCTCCGGTGCCCGCGAACATATCCATGGAGTTCGATAAGGAGGTCCACCGGAATGCGGATGGGACGCGCCTTGCCCTTCCTTTCCGGGTCAGTCGGGTCCCGGCCCCCCTTGGTGCCATACTGGACCACCATTTCGACCGTCTCCTTGCCCCGATCCGACGGGACGGGCGGCAGGTCTGTGACACGGAGCAAGATCACCTCCTCGGCGCGCAGCCCAAGGCGGATGACGGTCTTCGCCATCAGGTAAGGAGTGAGACCGTGCTTCTCCCGGAGGGACGCAAGCCAGCGAGACAGTTGCTCCTGGGTTGGAATTCGGAGGGTGCTCGGATGCTGGCGGACGTTGCCCCGCCGCGCGAAACAATCCTTCCCGTCGCGGAAATCACGAACCTTTTCATAGTGGATCTGGAAGGGCTGACGCCAACCGTGTTTGGCAGCGAAGAGCAAAAAATCGCCAACATAGATTAACCGACGATTGATCGTCGATGCCGCCAGGGCTGTTCCCTTGTAGCGCTTGTTCAGGACCCCGGATGTCATGTCTCCGACGTAGCGGGTCACTAATTGGTCATAAGTGATGGCGCGCCAGTCGGCCTTTCGGGCTTCGCACCAGTCGAAAAACGACAAAAGATCGCCACCAATCCCCTTAAGAGAGCCGGCCGACGCCTTTCGTGCTCTTTCGGAATACCCGGATGGCTCTTCCCTGTCAGCAGAGCCAGCGACGGCAGTGATCCATTCCCCACGAGCTTTGGCGATCAGATAGTCGACAGCCTCTGCCCGCAACTCCCACGTCCGGCTGAATAGGACTGGAACATGTGAATAGCCGGCGATGTCAAGCTCCGCACATCGGTCCTGGGAAGGCATGACCAGGAAGGCCACTCGCAACTCTCCGCAAGGCGTTTTTTTCAGCTATAAATATAACAGATTCCTATAGGCGAAACAAGGGCCGCTAAGCGGATCTTTTATGGGAGTAGGGAACCCCGGTAATCGGCATCCACCGTGCCCGGGCTGTTCAGCACCGTCACCCCATGCTTCAGCGCCAGGCCGGAACGGGGGCGCACCTGGGCCTCATACCCCTCCGGCAGGGCGATGGTCAGGCCGGTGGGGATCAGCCGCCGCTGGCCGGGCGCCAGGGTGACGGGCTCCGCCACCGCGGCCAGCAGGTCCATTCCCGCCGCCTGGTCGGTGGCATAGGCGGGCAGGGGAAGCCCCGCCGCATGGGGCAGGGGGCGGATCGCCACCGGAACGGAAGCGGCCGGTGCGGCGACCGGTGCGGTGGCTGGGGTGGGGGCCGGGGGGATGGGGGCGGGGCTGGCAACCATGGTCAGTCGGACTTTCGGCAGGCAAAATGGTCGGCGATGGCGGCGGCCAGGCGGGCCCCCACCTCGGTCTTGGGCAGGTCGGCCCAGGTCTCCTCACCGTCCCCCCTGTTGCCTGCCGCATCGGCGGGGCCGGCGCGGCGGATCAGGTGGACGGTGTTGCGGTCACCGCCGAAGGTGCCGCTGGCGGGGGAGACATCGTTGGCCACGATCCAGTCGCAGCCCTTGCGCGACAGCTTGGCCCTTGCATAGGCCAGCACATCATTCGTTTCGGCTGCGAAACCGACGACCAATGCCGGGCGCCGGTGGGTCACCATGGCCGGCAGGCCGTCGGATGGGGCGCCGGGCAGGCCCGCGATGGTTGCCAGGATGTCCGGATTCTCGGTGAGGGAGAGGGCGGGCAGCCCCCCGCCCTCCACCTTCTTCAGCTTCTGCCCCGCCGCATTGTCCACCCGCCAGTCGGCCACGGCGGCAGCGCCCACGAAGATGTCGGCCGGCAGGGCGGCGGCGACGGCCGCCAGCATGTCGCGGGCGCTTTCCACACGGACGACGGAAACCCCCGGCGGATCGGCCAGGGTGACGGGGCCGCTGACCAGCGTCACCCGGGCGCCCAGGGCGGCCAGGGCGGCGGCCACGGCATGGCCCTGTTTCCCGCTGGAGCGGTTGGCGATGTAGCGCACGGGGTCGATCGCCTCATGCGTCGGCCCGCTGGTGACGATGGCGTGCCGCCCGGCCAGGGGGGGCGGCCCCTGCCGCACGTCCCGCCCGGCGAACCAACCGGCCACGGCGGCGACGATGGCCAGCGGCTCGCTCATCCGGCCGGGGCCGAACTCCCCACACGCCATGGCCCCCGCCTCCGGCCCGATGAAGCCGACACAGCGGGCCCGCAGCAGATCCGCATTGGCCCGGGTGGCCGGATGCTCCCACATCCGCACATTCATGGCCGGGGCCACCAGCACCGGCTTGTCCGTCGCCAGCAGCACGGTGCTTGCCAGGTCATCGGCAAGGCCATGGGCCATGCGGGCCAGCATATGGGCGGTGGCCGGGGCGACCAGGATCACATCCGCCTGGCGGGAGAGCTGGATATGGCCCATCTCGCTCTCCTCCGTCAGGTTCCACAGGTCCTGGTAGACCGTGCCCTCACTGACGGCCTGAAGGGCGAGCGGTGTGACGAACTGGGCCCCGCCGCGGGTCAGCACACAGCGCACGTCGCAGCCCCGCTCCCGCAGGCGGCGGACCAGCTCCGGCGTCTTGTAGGCGGCGATCCCACCGGCGACGATCAGCAGCACCCGCCGCCCTGCCAGGGACCGGTCCGCAGGCGAATGCCCATTCTCCAGCCCGGATGCGGTCATGGTTCCCCGGAATGCACGGTTGGCGGTTGTGAAATCTGGATAGACCACGGGCGGGGCCGTCCGCAAGCCCCCTTGCGCCGGGCGCTGCCTTGCAAACCTTCTGCCGCGGCAGCACTTGACCCCGGGACGGGCGGTGGGCGGACTGGCTTCCCGCCGGACCAGCGTAGGATGATGGGGGGTGGTGATGGGGGAGGAGGGTGCCGCGCTGCCGGGCCTGTTCCTGATCAGCCTGCTGGCAGCCACCATCCTGCCCGCCCAGTCGGAGGTGATGCTGGTCGGCCTGCTGCTGGCCGGAACATCGGACCCCTGGACCCTGACCCTGGTCGCCAGCATCGGCAATACGGCGGGAAGCTGCATCAACTGGGCGCTGGGCCGCTGGCTGCGGCGCTTCGCCGGGCGGCGCTGGTTCGCGGTGCCGGAAGCGGCCCTGCTGAAGGCGGAGGCGGTGTTCCGCCGCTGGGGCCTGCCCAGCCTGCTGCTGGCCTGGACCCCGGTGCTGGGCGATCCCCTGACCGTGGTGGCGGGGTCGCTGCGGGTTCCGTTCGGCGTGTTCCTGCTGCTGGTCGCCATCGGCAAGGCCGGGCGCTACATCCTGCTGACCCTGGGGACGCTGGGGCTGATGTGACGGGGGGCAGGCGTTCTCCCAACCACGAATTCCGGGCGGCCCCCAACCATCCGTCGACAGGAGGGGCGCGGCGGTGGCAATGATCGCGGCATCTTTACCCCCATCTCCAGGCCCCGCCCCAGGCCCATGCCCGACGACCTGTCCCCTGCCCCTGCTTCTCCGCGCCTGGCCGTCACCCGGCTGACGGTCACGCGGTTCCGGTCCTATGATAACGCGCGGCTGGAGATCGATCCGCGGCCGGTGGTGCTGACCGGGCCGAACGGGGCGGGGAAGACCAATCTGCTGGAGGCGGTGAGCTTCCTGGCCCCCGGGCGGGGCCTGCGCCGGGCCAAATTGTCGGAGGTGGAGCGGCTGCAGCCCCCCGGCGCGGATGACTGGCAGGGCCGGGGCTGGGCCGTCGCCGCCCGGGTGGAGACGCCGCGCGGGGTGGTGGAGATCGGCACCGGCCGCGATCCGGCAACGACGGAGGGGGAGCGGCGCCTGGTCCGGATCGACGGCCAGCCCGCCAAATCCCAGATGGCCCTGGCCGATCATGTCAGCGTCGTCTGGCTGACCCCGCAGATGGACCGGCTGTTCGTGGAGGGGGCATCGGGCCGCCGCCGCTTCCTGGACCGGCTGGTCTTCGGCTTCGACCCGGCCCATGCCGGGCGGCTGACCCAGTATGAGAACGCCCTGCGCGAACGGGCCCGGCTGCTGCGGGACGGCACGGCCACCGGCCGCGGCGGCGATCCCGCCTGGCTGGGTGCGCTGGAGGACCGGATGGCCACCACCGGCATCGCCGTGGCCGCCGCCCGCGCCGATACGGTGCGCCGCCTGAACGAGGCCGCGGGCCAGGGCGTGGGCCCCTTCCCCGTACCGCACCTGTCCCTGGCGGGGGAGGTGGACAGCTGGATCGGGGAGATGCCGGCCCTGGCGGCGGAGGATGCGCTGCGCGCTGCCCTGGCCCGGTCCCGCCGCCAGGACGAAGCCATGGGCGGGGCCGCCATCGGCCCCCACCGCAGCGACCTGTCGGTAATCTTCACCGCCAAGAACCTGCCGGCGGAGCTGGGCAGCACGGGTGAGCAGAAGGCCCTGCTGATCGCCATCGTCCTGGCCAATGCCCGGTTGATGAACGCGGAGACGGGCACGGCGCCGCTGCTGCTGCTGGATGAGGTGGCAGCCCACCTGGACCCCGGCCGCCGCACCGCCCTGTTCCAGGAGATCCTGGCCGCCCGCAGCCAGGCCTGGATGACCGGCACGGATGCGTCCGTCTTCGCCGAGCTGGCCGACCGGGCGCACCACCTGACCGTCGCGGATGGGCGGATCGCGCCGACGTGACAGCAACGGTCAGGGATCCTGACACTTGGCACGGCGGCGACCGCCGCGGTACCGCCTGTGCGGTGGCACCCAAGGCCAGGAAATGGCGCCAGGCGACCGGGGAAAGCAAATCCGCGCTTGATCGGTCACGATATAGGGCGGCTGGTATGGGGCCGGCGGTTTGCCCGACCTGCGGCCCCCCCACCATCAGGACCGGGGCGGGGTACATCCCCGTTCACCCTCGCCTTGGTCCGGCGGGCGCTGCTATAAGCGCGGGCGTTCGGCACAACCCATCCCTTGCACCCCCGGGGCCTTTCCATGAGCGACAGCAGCCAGACCCTTGACGCCATCCTTCTGGGCGTGCTGGAGGGGCTGACCGAATTCATCCCCGTCTCCTCCACCGGGCATCTGATCCTGCTGGGGGAACTGCTGGGCTTCCGCGGGGAGACGGAGGATCTTTTCAAGGTGGTGATCCAGTTGGGCGCCATCCTGGCGGTGCTGGTCGTCTATTTCGCACGGTTGTGGAAGGTGCTGATCGGCCTGCCCTTCGACAACGGCGCCCGGCGCTTCGCCGCCGCGGTGCTTCTGGCTTTCCTGCCGGCGGCCATCCTGGGTGTTTTGTTCCACGGCTACATCAAGGCGGTGCTGTTCAACCCGGTTGTGGTCTGCGCCGCCCTGGTGGTGGGCGGCATCCTGATCCTGATCGCCGAACGGGCCGTCCCCGTCGCCCGCCATTACTATGTGGAGGAGTTTCCGGTCAGCCTGTCCCTGCGCATCGGCCTGTTCCAGTGCCTTGCCCTGATCCCCGGGGTATCGCGCAGCGGGGCCAGCATCATCGGCGCCTTGATGATGGGGGTGGACCGGCGGGCGGCGGCGGAATTCAGCTTCTTCGTCGCCATCCCCACCATGCTGGGGGCAGCCACCTATGACCTGTACAAGAACCGGGAGATCCTGACCTTCGACGGGGTGGAACTGATCGCCATCGGCTTCGCCACCGCCTTCCTGTCCGCCCTGCTGGTGGTGCGCAGCCTGGTCGCCTTCGTCGGCAAGTACGGGTTCACGCCGTTCGCCTGGTACCGCATCGTCCTGGGCACGATCGGCCTGGTCTTCTTCCTGGGTTTCGCCGGCTGACCCGGCCCCGATCACCAACCGCCCGACCTGGAGGGAACGCCCATGCCCCTGAACTATGCCGGCCTGATGGCGGCGGCCCCGGTGGTGACCGGGCAGAGCTATGACCGGCGCGACACCATCCTGTATGCGCTGGGGGTCGGCTGCGGCGTTCGGGACCCGCTGGACGGGGGCGATCTGTCCTTCCTGCTGGAGGATCGGCTGGCCGCCCTGCCGACCATGGCGGTGACCCTGGCCTGGGACGATGGCTGGATGCGCGATCCGGCCACGGGCATCGACCTGCGCCGGGTGCTGCACGGGGAACAGCGCCTGACCCTGCACGCCCCCCTGCCGCCGGCGGGCCGGGTGACCGGCGACCTGCGGATCGTGGAGATCTTCGACAAGGGCCGGGATGCGGACGGGCGCGGCAAGGGCGCGGTCATGCTGCTGCGCCGCACCCTGACGGAGGCGGAAAGCGGGACCCTTCTGGCCACCGCCGAACAGGTGGTGTTCATCCGGGGGGAGGGGGGATTCGGCGGTGCCGTGGCGGGCCAGCCCGTCCCCCATCCGATGCCGGCGGAGGGGACGCCCCCCGATCTGGTGACCGACCTGCCGACCCGGCCGGAACAGGCCCTGGTCTACCGCCTGTCCGGCGACTGGAACCCCCTGCACGCCGATCCCGCCTTCGCCGCGGCGGCGGGGTTCAGCCGGCCGATCCTGCATGGGCTGTGCACCTATGGGGTGGCGGGCCGGGCGGTGCTGCGGCTGGCGGCGGGCAATGATCCCGCCCGCCTGCGCCGCCTGGACGGCCGCTTCACCGCCCCGGTCTTCCCCGGCGAAACCATCCGCACGGAGCTGTGGCACCAGGGCGACGGCCGCTACGCCCTGCGCGCCCGGGTGGTGGAGCGGGATGTGGTGGTACTGAACAACGGATTGGCGGAGATCGGGTAAGGCGATAGCCCCTCCCCGCTTGAGGGGGAGGGACCGGCCCGCGTCGGAGCGGAGACGGGGGAGGGTGAGGGGTCCGGCAGCACCGGTTCCCTTCCCGTCCGCCAGCACCGCCCTTGTTGACCCCTCACCCTCCCATTGCGTGCGCAATGGGCCCCTCCCTCTCCCTCAAGGGGAGAGGGGATCTGTGCCCCGTCCCCCTCCCCGTCCCCATCACCCGGCCAGGCGGGCGGCTTCCCAGGCCAGGAGCGCCCGTTTGCGGGTGGGGCCCCAGCGGTAATTGTCCAGAACACCGGTCTGGCGGATCACCCGGTGGCAGGGGATCAGGAAGCTGACCGGATTGGCGCCGATGGCGTTCCCCACCGCCCGTGCGGCCCCTGGATGGCCGATGCGGCGTGCCACCGAATAATAGGTTGTGACCTCGCCGAAGGGGATGGTCAGCAGCGCCTGCCAGACCCGGATCTGGAAATTCGTCCCGCGCAGATGCAGCTTTGTCGGCGCCCGGGGAATTCCCTCATTCGGGCCGCCATCCGGGCCGAATCCCCCCTCATCCCCGGTGAACAGCCGGGCGGCAAGGGGGCCGGTGACGGACGCATCCTCCTCCAGCCGGGCGGCGGGCCAATCGACCTGAAGCTCCGCCAGGGCGGCATCCAATCCCGGCGGATCGGTCGCCGCACCGCCGGCGGACCCGCCCCCCTCGCCCACGAAGCTCAACCAGCACACGCCGCGGGGGGTGGCCGCCAGCAGCACATGGCCCAGGGCGGTGGCATGCACGCCCCAGCGGATGGTCAGGCCGGCCCCGGCGGCCTTGTACTCACCCGGCGTGCAGGCCTCCACCACCACGAACAGGTCGTGCAGCCGCGACGGGCCGGACAGGCCCAGGTCCAACGCCGCATCCAGAAGCCCCGTCCCTTCCTCCCGCAGCAGGCGGCGGGCATGGCCAAGGGTGACGAACTGGGCGAAGCGCTTGGGGCTTACCCCGGCCCAGCGCTTGAACAGCTTCTGGAAATGGGCCGGGCTCAACCCCGCCTCCGCCGCCAGGGTGTCCAGGTCGGGCGGGGTCTGCCAGTCGCGGGCCAGCCGTTCGATGGCGTCGCGGACGATGCGCCCGGCCTCCGCCTCCTCCGCCGCCGCCTCCACCGCCATGGTGTCGGGCAGCGCCTCGGGAAGGGTTTGGATCGGGGATGGGGCGGCAAGGGTGGCGGTCATGGCGGGGTCCTCCTGTGCGCAACAGAATGCCCCCGCCGCGGGGGCCCGGCCACCCGAATCCTGTGGTGTTATCCAGCGATGCTGTCCATGAAGCCCGCCATGCGGATGTCCAGCTCCGACAGACCATCCACATCATGGGTGGCCAGCACGACCTGGACCCGGTTGTAGACATTGAACCATTCCGGATGGTGGTTCATCGTCTCCGCCAACAGGGCGACGCGGGTCATGAAGCCGAAGGCGGCATTGAAATCCGCGAAGGTGAAGGTGCGGGTGATGGCATCCCGCCCGTCCACCGGGGTCCAGCCGGGAAGGCCCGCCAGGGCCATG
>JBJOKR010000105.1:0-16176 GCA_046045995.1 Pseudomonadota bacterium
TCTGGGCGGTGGTGCTGTTCTCCGACCGGCCGTAATTGCCCGCGACCTCATAGGTCAGGTAATCGGTGATGTCGCCCCGGGCCCCGCCGACGAAGCGATAGGTGTCGCGCGTCGAATCACTGATGCCCGGCCCCAGGTCCAGGAAGTCGCGGCTGATGCGCAGACCGCCCGCTTCCGTCGCATCGGCCCGAAGCGCCTGCGGTATGAACGGGTTGTCGGGCAGGATCAGCAGCGTGTCATAGAAGGTGTTGTAGTTGTTGCGCGACCGGGTCTTGTTGATGGCCAGCTTGGCGTCGCCGAACAGCTCCACCCGGTCCGACACCTCATAATTGCCGCGCATGTTCAGATAGGTGCGCTCGCTGCGCGGGGTGAGCGAGGTGGCACTTGTACGCTCCACCGCACCGTCGCCGCCGAACTGGTTGGACCCGGTGGAAACGATGCCGTCCTCGAAGATCTTCACCCCGCCGCCGGGGATGGTCACATAGCAGCCGCCGCCGCCGAACCCGGTCAGGCCGACATAGCTCTCCCGGCAGTCGCTGACGCCGTTGTTGTTGATGTCGGCATCGAAGAAGTCGAAATCGGCCCGGAAGACCAGACCGGCACCAGAGCTGATGGCGAAGCGGGGATCGCGGTCGATCACGAACAGCGGGGCCGTGGCCGCGCGATCCACCAGGGCCTGCTCCGCCGCGGTGATGCCGCCGGGGAACAGGGTGCGGATCTGGGCCGCCGTTGGAATGGCATAGCCCCAGGGCAGCCGCCCCGCCGTGCGGGAGAAGCGGTTGGCGAAGTTCGGCATGGTCGTGGGATTGATGTCCCCACGCTGGAACCGGCGGGCCGGGTTGGCATAGGTGGTGCTGTTGTTGGCACGGCCGTTATTGGCGGTGAAGTCCCGGTCGCCCATCAGGACTTCCGTTTCCACCGTATGGCCGAAGGAGACGGTGAAGTTGCCTTTCCCGTTCTCGAAATTATGCCCGAAGGTGGATTCGAACTGCCCGGTCTCCCCATCGCCTTCGCTGGAGATGCCGCCCTGGATGCGGGTGGTCACCCCCTCGAAATCCTTCTTCAGGACATAGTTGACCACGCCGGTAACGGCATCGGCGCCGTAGATGGCGGAAGCACCGCCCGTCAGCACATCCACCCGTTCGATCAGGGCGGCGGGGATGGTGGCGACGTCCACCGTCTGCTCCCCCGCCACGCCGGCGACATGGCGATAGCCGTCGACGACCACCAGGGTCCGGTTGGCCCCCAGTTGGCGCAGGTCCAGGGTCGCCTGGCCGATGCCCGCGGTGCCGCGTTCACGCGAATCCGCGACGGATACAGAGGAAAGAAGGGCCGGGATCTGGCGCAGGGTCGCGGTCACGTCCGGGCTGCCCGCGGCGCGCAGCTTGTCCGCCGTCAGCGTGGCCACCGGCAGCGGGGCCGTGGCATTGGGATCGCGGACGATGCGCGACCCGGTGACGATGATCTCCTCCAGCAGATCATCGGCGGGTGCCGCCGCCTCCTGCGCCTGGGCCGCCGCACCTGCAGCCAGCGTGGCGGCACAGCACCCCGCCAGGAAGACGGACCGAAGACCGGCAGCGCCGGATCGGCGCCGGGTAGGTATGGACATTGTACTGCTCCCTGCTGTCCCCGTGAGGGGGTCGCCCCGGTTCTTCGTCAGCCCCGATCCGGGTTTTCTGCGACCCTCGAACAACAGGATACGTCCGTCCAATTCCCCCCTGTCAATCCGGGAAAGCCGTGACGGATTAGAAATCGGCCAGTAATCGTCCCCTTTTTGCAACAGCTTACCATTTCTTCATTTATATGATCCGACTTCCTTGCCAGATTTAATGAAGTTTCAATGGGCCCCTACCATAGTTATCCAGGCATTATCCCAGGAATTGACTGTGCGATATCATGGTTTCTGCGAAACATACATCGCCCTGAAATCCGCAAAAGAATTAATCCTCAATTTCGAAATGCCTATGGAACAGGCGGCAGCGGCGCTCCCCGTCTGTAGCGGGCCGATAGGAAGCCCGGATCAGGATGTAAACACTTTGTAACAGACCCTGACGATCCCTCTTCTGCTCAACCTTGCCAATCGGCAAGGCAGGATGCCCAGGATGCAGGCAGGACACCCAAAGAAAACGGGCGGCGGAATGGCTCCCGCCGCCCGGTCCGATCATGCGACGGCTGATCAGAAGCGCGCGTTCATGCGCAGGTAGTAGCTGCGGCCCAGGGCGGAGGCCGGGCGGTTCAGCTCATTCACGAAGGGCTTCTCATAGGTGATGTTGTTGACGCCCAGGGTGAAGGTCAGCTCCTCCGTCGGGTCCCAGGAGATGGCGGCATCATGCACCCAGGTCGCCTCGGCGAAGGCGGGTTGGAAGTTGCCGGCCGTCTCCACCTCCACGCCCGGCAGGGTCTGGCGGGACTGCCAGGTGCCGTACCAGGAGACGGAGATGGTTTCGTAGCTCCAGCTGACTGACGGGTTGACCGCCCACCGGGGCACGAAACGCTCACCCAACGCATTGTTGACCAGGCTCGAATTGGTGGCCGACTGGAAGCTGCGGTTCTTCTGCAGCCAGGTGCCGGTCACGCTGAAATCCAGCCCGCCCACATCGGCAAGGCCCACCATCTCCAGGTCGAGGCTGTAATTCGCCTCGAAGTCGATGCCCGCCGCCTCGAACCGGGCGAAGTTCACCCGCGTCTGGTTCAGGCTGGAGAGACCAAGGAAGGTGCTGGCCCCGGTCGTGCGGTTGCGGCTGAACTGACCGCAGAAGGCGTTGTTCAGGTTGGCGGCATCATAGCAGGCGTTCAAGACGTCCTGGGCCGCCACATTGGCGATGGCGTCGTCGATCTCGATGTTCCAGTAGTCCACCGCGATGGACAGCCCATCCACCAGGGCCGGGGTGATGACGGCACCGACGGTGTAGCTCTTGGACGTTTCCTCCGTCAGGCCCAGGTTGCCGCCGGTGAAGCCGGGGACGCGGGCCGTACGGGGGTCGAGCCAGCCGGTCGGAATGCCGTCGGCCGCGCAATTGGCCCGACGGTTGGCCGGGTTCGGGCCGATGCCGATCTGGCTGGCATCGCAGGGGTCCAGCACCGTGAACAGGGCCGAGGAGCGCGGCTGGTACAGTTCGAAGATGTTCGGCGCGCGCACCGTGCTGGAATAGCCGCCGCGGACGCGGAAGCCTTCCACCGGGCTGTAGACGCTGCCCACCTTCCAGGCGCTGACGGTGCCCACGGTGCTGTAGTCACCGTAGCGGTAGGCGCCGTCCACGGCCAGATACTCCACACCCGGCACGCCGGCCACCAGGGGCACCGTGCTTTCGATGAAGGCTTCCGTCACGTCGAAGCCGCCATTCACCGGCTGCTCCCCGCCGCGGTCGGTGAAGCCGCGCTGTTCGAAGTCGGAAGTGCGGTAGTCGCTCTCCTCCTCCCGGTACTCGGCCCCGAAGGCGAAGTCGATCGGGCCGGCCGGCAGTTCGAAGAAGCCCGAGGTATCGCCCGTCAGCACGGCCGATGCAACCCGCTGCTCGATGGTGGAGGTGCGGGTGTTCGGCGTGGTGACGAAGGCCTGCGCGTCGGCACTGGGGGCGCCCAGGCCGAACAGGTTCAGCGGACGGCAGGACCCGTCGGTCGGGCTGAACGTGTTGAAGCCGGTCCAGGTGAAGACCGGGAAATCGGCCACCAGTGGCACCGCCGTCGGGTTGATGCTGGACCGGCAGACGATCTGCCCGTTGGGGGCGCGCACCGCGTCGATGGCGGCGAAGAAACGGTCGTTCAGACGGTTCGGACGGGTGTCCTCGCTGTCCGTACGGCCCCAATTATAGGCCAGTTCATAGGTCCAGCCGTTCTCGAACTCACCCTCGAACCCGCCGACGATGCGGTAGGTGTCGCGCTCGCTGGTGACATTGGGGTCGACCACGTCGGCATGGTCGCGCGTGATGATGAAGCGGTAGGTGTCGCGGGACAGGCTGGGATTGGCCGCGATCTGGGCATCCGCGATGGCGCGCAGGGCGTCCGGCACGAACGGGTTGTCGTAGCGGATCGGGATGCTGTCATCGAAGGTGCGGATGCTTTCGATGTTCAGCGCCTTGTTCCGGACGGCCTTCGCCTCCAGGAATGGCTTGAAGTAGCTGTTCACCTCATACCGGACCACCAGGTCGGCGGTGTATGTCTCCACCTCCGGGACGACTGTGGCGCGGTCCAGGAAGTCCGGCGTGCCGTCGCCGCCCGACTGGTCGTTGTTGGCCAGCAGCGCGCCGTCCTGGAAGGGACGCAGGCGGCCGGTGGTCGGATCGACGACAAGGCAGCCGAAGCCGCCGCGGCCCGGACGGCTCTGCAGGCAGTCGCGGGTGCCGTTGTTGTCCAGGTCGATGTTCGGCGCGTTGGAGCTGGTACCCGTCGCCGGGAAGCGGCCGCCGGTCGGGGCGAAGCCGATGATGCCGTAGACGCTGGATCCCGCAAAACGAGGGTCCTGCACAAAAACGCGGCCGACGGCGTTGCGGGCCCGGTCGACCAGGGTCTGGCCGGCGGCCATCTGCTGGGCTGCGGTCATCGACAGGATGCGTGTCCCGGCGGTGACGCCGGCCGTCCGCAAGGCGGGGGTCAGGTCGGCTTCCTGCACGAACAGGGCGGGGTTCGCCACATCGTCGTCGATGCCGTTGCCACGGGTGAAGTCCCGGTCGCCGAAGCGTAGCCGGTCCTGCTTGAACCCGGTGACCGACAGCATGACATTGCCGCGGTCATTGTCGAAGTTCCGGCCGATCGTCGCCGCGGCGTAGGAGCGCATGCCCTCCCCGTCCTCCGGCAGGTTGATCTGGGCGCTGACCTCCTGGCCATCGAAATCCCGCTTCAGGACGAAGTTGATGACGCCGGTCACCGCGTCCGATCCATAGACAGCCGAGGCACCGCCGGTCAGCACATCCACCCGGTCCACAAGGGCCGACGGGATCGTGGACAGGTCGACGGACGCCTCCCCCTGCACGCCGGAGACATGGCGGCGGCCGTTCACCAGCACCAGCGTGCGGTTGGCGCCAAGGCCGCGCAGGTTGGCGGTCACGCGGCCATTCGTCGTTTCCGCCACGCTGGGCGTGCTGACCAGGGCCGGAACGCGGGAGATGGCATCCGCGACATTGGTGATGCCACGGGTCTGGAGGTCGGCGGCCTGCAAGGTGGTGACGGGCACCGGGCTGCGCTCCGCCGGGCGGGCGATGCGCGATCCGGTGACGATGATCTCTTCCAGGACCAGTTCATCCGCCGGCGGGGCTGTCTGCGCCATGGCGCCGGACGCGGACATTGCGGTAAAGGCAGAGAGAAGTGCGACGGCACTCACCCCAAAACGATGATTCATCTTGAAGCTTCCCTTCATTTTATATTTCCAGGCTTTCATTTGTGTTGACACTCTTCTTGCATTTTCTTGGTTGATTCTATCGCTCGCATGCTGCTACATCGCGAACGTGTTTCGTTTTACTAACGAAAGGGAGGCGCGCCGATGAGCGCGGAAAACAGAACAAAGCGGCATGTCCTGGCGGCCCTGACGGCGGCCCTGCTCTGCGGCACCATTCCGGCCGCCGCGGCGGAGGGGCCGAAGGGCCCGCTGCTGATCGCGGGGGGCGAATTCGGCTTCGCCAATCCCGGTTGGCAGCGCTTCGTGGAACTGGCGGGTGGTGCGGGTGCCGCGGTCCTGGTCATCCCCACGGCCAGCGGCGATCCCGACGGCAACGGGGAGCGGATGGTCCAGCACCTGCGCGGCCTGGGTGCCGCGGCGGAGCTGGTGCCCCTGACGGCGGAAAACCATGCCCCCGCCCGCGACCCGGCCTGGGTGGCGAAGGTGGAGGCGGCGGGCGGCATCTGGTTCATCGGCGGCGACCAGGCGAAGATCACCGCCGCCCTGGTCCAGGCCGACGGGACGGACACGCCCCTGCTGGCGGCCATGCGTCGGGCCAATGGCAAGGGCGCCATCATCGGCGGCAGCAGCGCCGGTGCGGCCATCATGTCCGCCCGCATGTTCAAGGAAGGGCCGGAACCGCTGGACGCCCTGCGCGACGGGCTGGTGACCGGGCGCCACACCGACCGCGGCCTGGGCTTCATCGGCGACGGCTGGTTCGTGGACCAGCATTTCCTGGCCCGGGGCCGCATCGGCCGCATGGTCGTGGCCCAGCGCGACCTGGATTACCGCTTCGGCGTGGGCGTGGAGGAGGATACGGCCATCCTGGTCCGCGACGGCATGGCGGAGGTTGTGGGGAACAAGGGCGTCATCCTGACGGATATGGAGGGTGCCGACATCGGCCCCGGCGCGCCCGTGACCCTGGGGAATGTGGAGATCAGCTTCGCCGCCCCGGGCGACCGCTTCGCCCTGGCCGACGGGACGGTCACCCCGGCGGAGATCCGGGCCAAGGGCCGCATCGATCCCAACGCCCCTGATTTCGATCCGTACTATGGCGAAACCCCGTTCTGGACGGCGGACATCCTGGGTCCCGGCGTACTGGTCGGCGCCATGGCCCGCACCCTGGACAGCAAGGCGGGCAAGGCCGGCGGTCTGGCCTTCGGTCCCCGGCCGGAGGGGGCCGCCCGCAACATCGGCTTCACCCTGGACCTGCGCCGCAACGCCGCCAGCCACGGCTGGTACGCCTCCGGCGGGGGGGGATACACGGTGGTCAACCTGCGCCTGGACATCCGCCCGGTGGAAATGGCCGATCCGCTGTACCGCCCGCTCAGTCCCTGAAGGGGCGACGGGGGCGGGGGCGGGGGTGGGGGAAGCCCCCCCCTCCCCCGCACCGGGACCGGCACCTGCAACCGCAGCCGCTTCCAGCGCTGTCGGATCATCAACAAAAAAGCAACGCGCGCCCCGATCAATCAGGGCGCAACCGGAAGCCCCGTTGCTACCGCGCACCGGCAGCTTGCGCACCGCCCATTCTACCCGGACGGGTAGGGGGCGGGACGGCTGGGGGTGCTGGGCGACGGGGCGGCCGGTCATGGTGGGATCAGTCCTCAGGGTCAGACCGGCCAGGGGCGTCATCTGGATGGGGCTGTCCTCCCACCCCTCCACCTTGGGGGAGATCAGGATGCGTCCGCCTGCATGCAGGATGGGGATGACCGCCGCATCGGCCAGGATCATCGTCTCCGCCGCGCGCAGGCGCTCATGGTACTGGGCCTTCTCGGGCGTTCCCATCGCCTCCCCGATCAGGGCGTCATAGGCGGGGTTGCTGTAGCCGCCGTTGTTCTGGAACTCCGCCGTCAGCATCAGGTCCAGGAAGCGGGAGGGCTGGCGGTCGATCCAGCTGTCATAGACCAGGCTTTCGAAGCTGCGGTCGCGCAACCGGTCCCAGACCACGCGGGCCTCGCTGTTGGTCAGGACGACCTTCACGCCCAGCGCCTTCTGCCACATGGCGGCGATGGCAACGGCGACGTTCCGGCGGATCTCCTCCGTCTGGTACAGGATCTCGATCTCCAGCGGCTGGCCGCCGGGGCCGAAGCCGGCCTCCTGGATCAGGCGCTTGGCCTCCGCATCCCGCTGCGCCTGGGTCCAGGACGCCCATTCCGGCCGGGTCGGCTCATAGCCGCCGGTACCGGGGGGCACCATGGTCCAGGCCGGCCGGTCGACCCCGCGGGTCACCTTTTCCGCCAGGATGTCCCGATCCACCGCCAGCATCAGGGCCTGGCGCAGCTTGGCGTTGCTCTTCCACGGTTCCACCGTGAAATTCGGCGTCAGGTAGAAGGTGCGGAAGGTGGGATGCACCCGGAATTCGGTCGGCAGATTCTCCTGCATCCACTGGATCTGGGTGACCGGGCTGAAATAGGAGACGTCAAGCTCCCCGCCGCGGAACCGCTTCAGCGCCGTGTTCGCATCCTCCGTCTGGTGGAAGACGATGGCGTCCAGGGTGATCTTCGCGCGGTCGCGGTGATGGGGATTCGGCACCACCTTCACATGGCTCTGCGGCACATTCTCCGCCAGCATCATCCGCCCGTTGGACACCAGGTTGCCGGTGCGGGTCCAGGCATCGCCATGCTGGGCCAGGCCGGCCCGGTGCACGGGGAAGCTGGTGCGGTTGGACAGCTGGATCAGGAAATCGGCCGTCGGCCGCGCCAGTTCGATCTCCACATGGTTGGGATCGACGGCGCGCACACCCAACTGGTCGGGGGGCAGTTTGCCGGTGGCCACTGCTTCCGCATTCTTCACCGCGAACAGGTCGCGGGGATCGGCGGCGCGGGTGGCGGGGTCCAGGGCGCGGCGCATGCCGTGGACGAAGTCATCTGCCGTCACCGGGCTGCCATCCGACCAGCGGCCGTTGGGGTTCAGGTGGAAGGTCCAGACCAGCCCATCCTCCGTCACCGTCCAGAAATCGGCGGCCCCGGGGCCGACACTGCCGTCGGCCTTGGTCATCACCAGGCCTTCGAACAGCTCATGGATGATGCGGGCATCGGGAACGCCGATGGCGCGGTGCGGGTCCAGGGTTTCAGACGGGGGGCCGTTGCCGATGTCCAGCACCCCACCCGCCCAGGCCGAGGGCGATCCCAGCCCGGCCGCGAGCGACAGGGCCAGAACCGCCGCCATGGTCGGCAACCGCGGGATGCACCCCCCACCGATGCGGCGGGGGCGGAGGCTTGAGCGGGTCGTGTATGAAAATTTCGTCATTGACCGTGCACCACTTGCATCTGTTACCGGATCGTACCCCTGGCGGTACTGTTGTTGCGCCGAACTTGCGCGGTCGGAATCGGAGATTCTGCGGCGCCGGGGTGGCGGTTTCGTCGATCCTTCATCGAATAGTCACGGATCGGCACCATAAGGCTTGCGGGCGCGGGCTTTCAGGGCCGGTGCGGCAGACCGGTCAGGGTCCACGCCCTGTCCTGTTGGTGGAGGAGCGGGGCCGGATCAGCGCGGATCGATATCGGCGATGGCGGCCAGCGGCATGCCGGCGAAGCGCTTGGCGTGCTTCATGACCAGCGTGCTCTTGATCTGGAGGATGCCCACATCCTTGGCCAGCAGGGCATCGGTGACGGCGCGGTAGGCTTCCACGTCGCGGGTCACGACCTTGATCAGGTAATCGAACTGGCCGGCCACCTGATAGGCCTCCACAATCTCGGGCACATCGGCGACCACCCGTTCGAACCCGTCGAAATCGGTGGGGCGGTGGTTGGCCAGGGTCACCTCCGCGAAGGTGATCAGGCTGGGGCCCAGGGCCTGGAGCCGGACATCGGCGATATAGCCGCTGATGACCCCGCTGCCTTCCAGCCGCTTCAGCCGGCTGTGGCAGCCGCTGGCCGACAGCGCCACCCGTTCCGCCAGGGCCTGGACGGGCTGCCGCCCGTCGGACTGGAGGGCTTCCAGGATCTTCAGGTCCAGGCGGTCGAGGCGGGGCTTGCTCTTCATCAGGGGCGGGAGACCGCGGCAGTTGATACTTGATAACGCGGTATCGCTAACAGACCGCCGATAGCCCCGCAAGGCCGCCCGGCCCGCCGGGACGAAGCGCCCCGCGGACCGTTGTTCAAGGGACACATCCCCAGGACAGATCCAGGGGCGGGGACAGATCCCGTTCAGCCGGCCAGTCCCACCGGTCATGGAGGCGCCGCATGTCCGATCTTCCCCCCAACCCGTCGCGTGACAGCCACACGCTGCCGCAGACGGATCCCGCCCTGGGCCCCGGCACGGTGGCCGCCGGCGATCCCGCCGCCACGGCGGAAGCCGCCCGCGTCACCGTGCGGGAGGCGGTGGCCGTCTTCATGGATGAACAGAGCTTCCAGGCGGCGGTGGACGATCTGGCCATGGCCGGCTTCGCCCCCCATGAATTGAGCTTGATGGCCGGGGACGAGTCCGCCCGCACCCGCCTGGGCCGCAGCTACGACCGGGTGGAGGATGCGAAGGACGATCCGAACGCCCCCCGCCAGGCCATCATCGCACCGGAGGAGGTGGGGAGCGCCCAGGGCCTTGCCATCGGCGTTCCCGCCTATGTCGGCGCCATCATCGCCACCGGGGCCGTGGTGGCCAGTGGCGGAACCCTTCTGGCCGCGGCCCTGGGTGCCGCCGCGGCGGGGGCCGGCGGGGCCGGGATCGGGGCGGTGCTGGCCAGTTGGATCGGCGGCCAGCGGGAATCGCTGATGCAGGAACAATTGGACAAGGGCGGCCAGCTGCTCTGGGTCAACATCGCCAATCCGGAGCGGGAGGAACTGGCCCGGACCATCCTGACCCGCCATTCGGCCCACCCGGTGGATATCCACGACATTCCTCAGTTGGGCAGCCCCTGATCCGCGCCGGGAGCCTGCAGCGCCGGAAAAGTTCGCAATAAAATTACGCCGAATGGTTCGAAAACGAGCGCACCCCGCCGAAATGGGCTCACAGCGGCGCAAGGTCCGCGCAAATTACCCATTGCAAAGGAAGGGGCAGGGTATAACTTGAGTCCCCATTCGGCTTAAGCCATCCGGACCCGTTCCAAGCACGGGCGGCACAGCCAAATGTGGGAGTGGATTGCGGGAGATCGCCCGTGCGGGGCGGTCCCGCCCTTTTCGACCGGCGTTGCCGGTACCGAAGAAAGGACACGAGGTTGCTCTACCAGCTCTATGATCTGCAGCATGCAGCTCTGACCCCCCTGCGCGTCGCCGCCGAAGCGACCCGTGCCACCTTCCAGAACCCCTTCTTCCCCGGTTCCTACACCCGCATGGGCCGAACCCTGGCTGCCGGTGCCGAACTGGTGGAGCGCACCACGCGGCGCTGGGGCAAGCCGGATTTCGGCCTTCCCACCACGACTGTCAACGGCCGCACGGTCGCGGTGACCGAAGTTCCCGTACTGGAAAAGCCGTTCTGCACGCTGATCAATTTCCAGCGCGCCGTCCCCCATGACCATCCGAAGGTCCTGCTGGTGGCCCCTTTGTCCGGCCATTACGCGACCCTGCTGCGCGGCACGGTCAAGCAGTTGATGCAGAACCACGATGTCTACGTCACCGACTGGGCGGACGCGAAGATGGTGCCGCTGGCCCGCGGTCGCTTCGACTTCGAGGATTATGTCGAGTATGTGATGGATTTCATCCGGTTCCTGGGTCCGGACGTGCATGTCATGGCCGTGTGCCAGCCGGTGGTGCCGGTTCTGGCGGCCGTGGCCCTGCTGGCCCAGACCGATGATCCCTGCCAGCCGCGCACCATGACCCTGATGGGCGGCCCGATCGACACCGCCGCCGCCCCGACCGTCGTCACCAAGCTGGCGGAGGACAAGGACATCACCTGGTTCGAGCGGAACGTGATCCACACGGTCCCACCCTATTACCCGGGCGGCATGCGCCAGGTCTATCCGGGCTTCATCCAGTTGACCGGCTTCATGTCCATGAACCTGGACCGGCATGTGGGCGAGCATGTGAAGCTGTTCCGCCACCTGGTCCGCGGTGACGGCGAAAGCGCCGATGGCCATCGCAAATTCTATGACGAGTACCTGTCCGTCCTGGACCTGACGGCGGAGTTCTATCTCCAGACGGTGAAGACCGTGTTCCAGGACCGGGCCCTTCCGAAGGGGGAGCTGACGGTGCGCGGCCTGCGCGTCGATCCCTCCGCCATCCGCCGCACCGCCCTGATGACGGTGGAGGGGGAGTTGGACGACATCTCCGCCCCCGGCCAGACCATCGCCGCCCACCGCCTGTGCTCCGGCCTGCCGGAGGACATGAAGGTGGACCACCTGCAGAAATCGGTCGGCCATTACGGCATCTTCAACGGCCGCCGCTGGCGCGACGAGATCGAGCCCAAGGTCCGCGGCTTCATCCTGAAGCATGACACCCGCGGCAGCCGCAACCGCGCCGCCGCGTAAGGCGACCGGTCGGGGCCACACCGCCCCGTGGCCCGGTAGGTCGCAAGAAGCGCAGCGGATTGCGACGCCGCGCTCCCCTCCTTCCGCCTTTCCTTTCGGCCGAGCTTACACGATGCGGGTGGTCAGGCTGCCGATGCCGGCGATCTCCGCCACCATCACATCGCCCGCCACCACGGGGCCAACGCCCGCCGGGGTGCCGGTGAAGACAAGGTCACCCGGGGCCAGGGTGAACAGGCGGGACAAATGCCCGATCACCTCCGCCACGGACCAGATCAGGTCGCCGATATCCCCCTTCTGGCGCAGGGTGCCGTTGACAGTCAGGCTGATGGACCCGCTGGACGGATGGCCGATCCGGGCAGCCGGCACCAGGGGGGAGATGGGGGCGGAATGGTCGAAGGCCTTCGACACCTCCCACGGCTGGCCCTTGTTCTTGGCGGCGGTCTGAAGGTCCCGCCGGGTCAGATCGTTGCCGACGGCATAGCCCCATACATGGTCGAGTGCCCGGTCCACCGGGATATCCGACCCGCCGGTGCCGATGGCCACCACCAGCTCCACCTCATGATGCAGATTGGCGGTGGCGGGGGGATAGGGCACCTCCTCCCCCTCCGTCACCAGGGCATCGGCCGGCTTCATGAAGAAGAAGGGCGGCTCCCGGTCCGGATCGTGCCCCATCTCCCGCGCGTGGTCGGCATAGTTGCGGCCGACACAGAAGACCCGGCGCACCGGAAACCGCGCCGGCTGCCCGGCGATGATCAGGCTGGGCTGGACAGGCGGGGGGATGACGAAGCTCATGATCGCGGCTGCTCCTGACGATGAAGGCCGAAGCATCCCCCACCCCACCCCCTCCGCGCAAGCCCCGCCCGCGTGCGGGGGGATTGACCAGATGCACCGTCCCGACGGTCGGTGCGAGCGCAAGCGAAGGCCGACACATTCGAAGCCCGGCCCCCAGCCGCCGCCCCCTCACAGCAGGCGCAACTGATCGCCCTTGGCCGGCGGTGGTTTGAAGCGGGTGCAGTCCATGTCCCAGCGACGGCCGTCCAGGCCCAGGCGGCGGGTGGTGAGGGTGAAGCGTTGCTTCAGCAGGTCGGCATAGGGCCCGGTGCCCTTCATCCGCGTGCCGAAGGCGGAGCGGTAGAGCGCGCCCTCCCGCGTCTGGCGCATCAGTGACAGCACCCGATCCGCCCGGTCGGGGTAATGGGCCGTCAGCCATTCCTGGAACAGGGGACCGATCTCCAGCGGCAGGCGCAGCAGGATGTAGCTGGCGCCGGTGGCCCCGGCTTCGGCCGCCGCCTCCAGGATCGCCTCAAGCCCATGGTCGTTCAGGGCGGGGATCATGGGGCTGGCCAGGACGGAGACGGGGATGCCCGCGGCCGTCAGCGCCCGCACCGCCTCCAGCCGCTTGGGCGGAGTGGCGGCGCGCGGTTCCATCACCCGGGCCAGATCCCGGTCCAGGGTGGTGATGGACACCGCGACCTTGGCGAGGCCCCGGGCCGCCATGGGCGCCAGGATGTCGATGTCCCGGGTCACCAGCGCCGATTTGGTGACGATCCCGACCGGCTGGTTGAAATCGCGGCAGATCTCCAGCACCTGGCGGGTGATCCGCTCCGTCCGTTCGATCGGTTGATAGGGGTCGGTATTGGCGCCTAGGGCCAGGGGCTTGCAGACATAGCCCGGCCGCCGCAGCTCCGCCGCCAGCAGTGCCGCCGCATCCCGCTTGGCGAACAGCTTCGTCTCGAAATCCAGCCCCGGCGACAGGCCCAGATAGGCATGGGTCGGCCGGGCGAAGCAGTAGATGCAGGCGTGCTCGCAGCCCCGATAGGGGTTCAGCGACTGGTCGAAGGGCACATCGGGGGAGGTGTTGGTGGCGATGACACTGCGGGCCGTGTCGTCCAGCACCGTGGTCCGCACTTCCTCCGCCATCAGGGGGTTGTCACCCCAGCCGTCATCGGCCAGCACCCGCTGCTCCCGCTCGAACCGGCTTCCCCGGTTGGAGACGGCGCCGCGGCCCTTCAGGGCGGGTCTGTTCAGTTCCTCCACCATGGCGGGGAGGATAGCGCAGACGGAACATAAAGGGAACGGTGATTAAATCCGGTCCACAGGCACGGCCCTGAGGAACTCCGCCCCCGTCACCGGCCCTTTGCCCGGGCGCTGCACCCGCAGCAGCCGCAGAGCGCCGGCACCGCAGGCGACGGTCAGCGCCCCGTCCAGCACCGTGCCGGGTGCCGCGGTCAGCCCCGCCACCGGTTCCGCCGCCAGGACCTTCACCTTCTCATCCCCCGGGGCATCGAACCAGCAGCCGGGCCAGGGGGTGAGGCCGCGCACCTGCCGGTCCAGCTCGACGGCGGGACGGGTGAAGTCCAGCCGCCCCTCCTCCTTCGTCAGCTTAGCGGCATAGGTGACGCCCGCCTCCGGCTGGGGCACCGGCACGGCACGGCCGGCGGCCAGATCGTCCAGGGCGCGCACGATCAGGTCCGCCCCCTGGACCGCCAAGGCGTCATGCAGTTCCGTCGCGGTCATGCGTGGGCCGAGGGGGATCACGCCCCTCAACAGCATGGCGCCCGTGTCCAGGCCTGCATCCATCTGCATGATGGTGGTGCCGGTTTCCGCGTCGCCGGCGATGATGGCGCGCTGGATGGGGGCGGCCCCGCGCCAGCGCGGCAGCAGGCTGGCATGGACATTGACACAGCCTAGGCGCGGCGCATCCAGCACCGGCTGGGGCAGAATCAGGCCATAGGCCGCCACCACCGCCACATCCAGGTCCAGGGCAGCGAATTCCGCCTGCTCCGGGCCCTTGCGCAGGGATTTGGGCGTGCGGACGGAGATGCCCAGTTCCTCGGCCCGGCGGTGGACGGGGCTGGGCTGGAGCTTGTGGCCGCGGCCCGCCGGGCGGGGCGGCTGGCTGTAGACGCAGGCGACGTGGTGCCCCGCCGCCACCAGCGCATCCAGGATGGAGACGGAGAATTCCGGCGTCCCCATGAAGGCGAGGCGAAGGGCCATGGCGGTCAGGCCTGCCGCTTCAGCTTCTGCATCTTGCGCAGGATCATGTTCCGCTTCAGAGAGGACAGATGATCGATGAACAGGATGCCGTTCAGATGATCGATCTCATGCTGGATGCAGGTGGCCAGCAGCCCGTCCGCCTCCATCTCCCGCACCTCCCCCGCCCGGTCGACGAAGCGGACCTTCACCTGGGCCGGGCGCGTCACCTCCGCATAGATCTCCGGGATGGACAGGCAGCCCTCGTTATAGGTCGACAGATCGTCGGAGGCCCAGACCAGTTCCGGGTTCACCATGGCGATGGGGGCCGGCTTCTCCGTCTTGTGGTCGGCCACGTCGATGACGATCACCCGCTCCAGCACCCCGATCTGGGGGGCGGCCAAGCCGATGCCGGGGGCCTTGTACATGGTTTCCAGCATGTCATCCATCAGCCGCACGACCCGGCCGTCCACACCGGCGATGGGGGCGCAGACCTTCTTCAGGCGGGCATCGGGGATGGTCAAGATGTCAAGCAGGGCCATGGTCTGAAGGAGTCCGAACACTGTTCCGGGGCGGCGACACGCCAGATAGGACCACGGCCCGCGGCCGTCAAGCAAGCATGGTCGGGGGGCTGGAATGCGGCCCCACGGCCCCTGTTCCCGGCTGTGTCCCCGCACCGGCCGCCTGCCGCGCCGCCCAGGCCTGCTCCAGCACCATGCGCAGGGCGGGGAACGCCACCAGGTCGCGCCAGGCCGCCGCATCGGCCCAGCGGGCATCGGTCACATCGCTGGCCGCCACAGGCTCCCCCGCCAGCCACTCCGCCGCCACGTCCACGATGGTGTAGTGGAAGGCGATGGTACCGTCCGTCCCGCGGACGATGTTGTCCACCGCGGTCAGCACCGCCAGCGGCCGGCAGGTGACCCCCGTCTCCTCCGCCACCTCCCGCACCGCCGCCTCGAACAGGGTTTCCCCCAGCTCCTGGGCACCGCCGGGAACGGACCATTCACCCAGCCCCGGCGGCTTCCCCCGCCGGACCAGCAGCACCCGATCCCCCTTCCAGACAAGGGCACCGACACCGACGCGGGGATGGGTGGGGGGAGCCGGTGTCGTCATGGGGTGCAGGTCATGACTGCGACCGGGACCAGCCGTGGCCGATCTCCTGTCCAGTCAACATCGCCCAAGGCCCCGTTTCCCGGGGCGGCAGGGTCGGTTCCGTCAGGTCGCCACCGTCGAAGAACGCCACCAGCCCCCTGCCGCAGCCGAGGGCGTTGGTGACGGTGAGGCTGTCAGGCATTGTTGATCCCCCACGGGCCCGTGTGGCGGAGAATGGCACTCCCGCGGGCATGGTTCAAGCAGGGCGGCGGCGAGGGGAAACTGCGGAAAAACCCCTCTCCCCCTGAGGGAGAGGGAGGGGCCCGTCCGGAGCGGTAGC